>NZ_JAQMHU010000002.1:0-213371 GCF_028307415.1 Curtobacterium uvaldense
CGCCACGAGCGCGGCGCCGCAGCCGCCGCGCCGCCACGAGCGCGCCGCGCCGCCACGCCCCGCCCGGACACGCCCCGCAACGACGAGAGCCCCGCACCATCGGTGCGGGGCTCTCGTGCAGGTGTCAGACGCTCAGAGCGCGGAGACCTTCTTGGCGATGGCCGACTTGCGGTTCGCCGCCTGGTTCTTGTGGATGACGCCCTTGCTCACGGCCTTGTCGAGCTTCTTCGACGCGAGGGCAAGCGCTGCGACGGCCTTGTCCTTGTCGCCGGCGACGACGGCCTCGTTCGTGTGGCGGATGACCGTCTTGAGCTCCGAGCGGTAGGCCTTGTTGCGCTCCTGGGCCTTGAGGTTGGTCTTGATGCGCTTCATCTGCGACTTGATGTTCGCCATGCGTGTTGCTCCTTGTTCGTCTGCTACGGGTGGTCGCGACGTCGGGTAGAGGGGCCCTCTGTCGCATCGCGTTCCACCCGTGGGCGGGGAACGCGGAAGCCAGCCACCAACCCTACCAGCAGACCCACGGACCGCCAAAGCCCCGACGCGCCGTGCTCCGTGCCAGGGCCGCACGGCGGAAACGCCCCCGCAACACGGACGGGCTACCGTGACGAGGTGCCATCCCTCGCTCCACGCATCGACTCCGTCCCCGCCTCCGGCATCCGTCGCGTCTACGAGCAGGCGGCCCTGCTGCGAGCCGACGACACCGACGTCGCGATGCTCGTGATCGGTGAGCCCGACGTCCCGGTCGCGCCGCACATCGGCGAGGCCGCGCGCCGCGCGTGGACCGAGGACCGCACGGACTACACGCCGAACGGCGGCATCGCACCGCTCCGTGCGGCGATCCGCGACAAGCTCCGTCGCGAGAACCGCATCGAGGTCGACGTCGAGCAGGTCTGGACGACGATCGGCGCGACCCAGGCACTGTTCCAGGCGATGACCCTCGTGCTGAGCCCCGGGGACGAGGTCCTGGTGCCCGACCCCGGCTACACGACCTTCACGATGAACGCGCACATCATCGGTGCCACCCCCGTGCCGTACCGGCTCGAGCCGCAGCACGACTTCGAACCCGACCTCGCGGCACTCGAGGCGAGCGTCACCGAGCACACCCGTGCGATCGTGGTGAACTCGCCGTCGAACCCGCTCGGCTCGGTGTTCGGCGAGGACACCCTGCGCGCGCTCCTGGCCCTGGCGAAGCGGCACGACCTGTGGGTGATCAGCGACGAGGTCTACGAGTACTTCACCCACGGCACGCGTCACGTGAGCATCGCGGCCCTCGACGACGACGACCGGGTCTTCACCGCCTTCTCGCTGAGCAAGACGTACGCGATGACCGGTGTCCGGGTCGGCTACCTGGTGACGCCGAAGGGCATGGGGCCCACGATGCGCACGACGCAGGAGGCGATGATCAGCTGCGTCGCGGAGCCGGACCAGTGGGCCGCGCTGGCGGCGATCGTGGGCGACCACCAGGCGGTGCAGGACGCACGCGAGCACTACCGAGCGAACCTCGCCGTCGCGAAGGAGGTCCTCGACGCAGCGGGCATCCGCTACCTCGACCCGCGCGGCGCCTTCTACCTGTGGATCGACGTCTCGCACGCGTCGCAGGGCGACGTCGCCGAGTGGGCGCTGGCGTTCCTGCACCGCGAGCACGTCGCGGTCGCCCCGGGCAGCGCCTTCGGTCGGTCCGGTGAGGGGTGGATCCGGGTCTGCCTGGCGGCGACCGTCGACGACCTCCGTCGCGGCCTGGGAGCGCTGCCGGCGCCCGCCAGCGTGACCGTCTGACGGACGGGAGGCCCGTGACGGGCACGACCACGCGCCTCCGGTCCGTCCTGCACACCGTCCAGGGCCCCGGCGCGCCTCCACAGGTCGGCCTGCGGTGCGCGCTGCCCGTGTGCAACCGTGGGACAATCGTTCGACCGCACCGACCCCCTGAGGAACCGTGAGCCCACAAGCATCCGCGCCGCTCGAGCCCGCCGCGACCCCGGCCGAGGCGATCCGCAACTTCTGCATCATCGCGCACATCGACCACGGCAAGTCCACGCTGGCCGACCGCATGCTGCAGATCACCGGCATCGTCGAGGAGCGGGCGATGCGTGCGCAGTACCTCGACCGCATGGACATCGAGCGCGAGCGCGGCATCACGATCAAGTCGCAGGCCGTCCGCATGCCGTGGGAGCTCGACGGACAGACCTTCGCCCTGAACATGATCGACACCCCCGGGCACGTCGACTTCTCGTACGAGGTCTCGCGCTCGCTCGCGGCGTGCGAGGGCGCGATCCTGCTCGTCGACGCGGCGCAGGGCATCGAGGCCCAGACGCTCGCCAACCTGTACCTGGCGCTCGAGAACGACCTCGAGATCATCCCGGTCCTCAACAAGATCGACCTGCCGGCGGCCGACCCCGACAAGTACGCTGCCGAGCTCGCGCAGCTCATCGGTGGCAAGCCGGAGGACGTCCTCCGCGTCTCGGGCAAGACCGGTGTCGGTGTCGCCGAGCTCCTCGACCGCGTGGTCCGGACCGTGCCGGCGCCGGTCGGCGACGTCGAGGCGGCCCCCCGCGCGATGATCTTCGACTCGGTCTACGACAGCTACCGCGGCGTGGTGACGTACGTCCGGATGATCGACGGCACGATCCACCCGCGCGAGAAGGTCCAGATGATGTCGACCCGGTCGACGCACGAGATCCTCGAGATCGGTGTGTCGTCGCCCGAGCCGAAGCCGACGAAGGGGCTGTCGGTCGGCGAGGTCGGCTACCTGATCACCGGTGTGAAGGACGTCCGGCAGTCGAAGGTCGGTGACACGGTCACGACGGCGCAGAAGCCGGCGACCGAGGCACTGCCCGGGTACACGGACCCGAAGCCGATGGTGTTCTCGGGGCTGTACCCGATCGACGGTTCCGACTACCCGGACCTGCGCGAGGCGCTCGACAAGCTCAAGCTGTCGGACGCGGCCCTCGTGTACGAGCCCGAGACCTCGGTGGCGCTCGGCTTCGGCTTCCGCTGCGGCTTCCTCGGCCTGCTGCACCTCGAGATCATCACCGAGCGCCTGTCGCGGGAGTTCGGCCTCGACCTCATCACGACGGCCCCGAGTGTGATCTACGAGGTCACGAACGAGGACACGACCGTGACCGAGGTCACGAACCCCTCCGAGTTCCCGGGCGGTCGCATCGTCGAGGTCCGCGAGCCGATGGTCCGCGCGGCGATCCTCGCGCCGAAGGACTACGTCGGCGCGATCATGGAGCTCTGCCAGTCGCGCCGCGGATCCCTGCTCGGCATGGAGTACCTGGGCGAGGACCGCGTCGAGATCCGGTACGAGATGCCCCTCGGCGAGATCGTGTTCGACTTCTTCGACCAGCTGAAGAGCAAGACGCAGGGCTACGCCTCGCTCGACTACGAGCCGACCGGCGACCAGGCCGCCGACCTCGTCAAGGTCGACATCCTGCTGCAGGGCGAGCAGGTCGACGCGTTCAGTGCGATCGTGCACCGCGACAAGGCGTACGCGTACGGCACGCTGATGACCGAGCGTCTCCGCAAGCTCATCCCGCGGCAGCAGTTCGAAGTGCCGATCCAGGCCGCGATCGGTGCGCGGATCATCGCCCGCGAGAGCATCCGTGCGATGCGCAAGGACGTCCTGGCGAAGTGCTACGGCGGTGACATCACCCGCAAGCGCAAGCTCCTCGAGAAGCAGAAGGAGGGCAAGAAGCGCATGAAGATGGTGGGTCGCGTCGAGGTCCCGCAGGAAGCCTTCATCGCAGCGCTCTCGGGCGATGTCGAAGAGAAGAAGAAGTAGCCGCAGCGAGCACGAGCAGCACGACGGAGCCCCGCCACGAGCGGGGCTCCGTCGTTCCCGGATCCGCTCGTCCCGGTGCGCGAAGCGGACGAGATCGGGGCGCAGTCCGCCGGGGCTTCAGGGGCAGTCGGCCTGGTCCTCCGCGGATGCGGTGGGTGGACCGGGCAGTCTGCCCGCACTCTGGGGGACCGGGCAGGTCACCCGATCTGTACGGTCGCATCTGTACCGAGGGCGACTGAAGACCCCTCAGTTCAGGGTGGACCCGGCCGCCCGGACCGTGCGTGCTCCTGCGCCACGGCGCTCGAGGACCCGGGGTGCACACGGAGGTGCGAACCACGATGTCCCGTCACGCAACGACCGTCCCCCGCGCACGGCGCCGACGGTCCGAACTCGTCCTGGTCGCCGCCGGCGTCGCTGCTGCGGTGGTGCTCGCCATGAGCTTCAGCGGCACGCTGTCGGTCTTCACGCAGGCCTTCCTGCACGGCACCAACACGGTCGCGACCTCGACCATCCAGATCGTGGAGACGACGGCGGACGGTTCGCCGGGTGCGTGCACGACCGCGGCCGACGGCACGGCGAGCTGCACCGACCCGGACCTCTACGGCGGCCAGTCCCTGCGACCAGGGGGCCGGTCGGAATCCCAGACAATCTTCTTCGAGAACACCGGGACGGCGACGCCCACCGGCTTCCGGCTGATCGGCGGACCGTGCGCGACCAGGCCCGAGAGCGGGTCGGAACTGTGCCGCCAGCTCGTCGTGAAGATGACCTGGCGCGGCGCCGACGTGCTGCCCGCGTCCACGACGCCCGCGTACCTCGCGGCGAACGCGATCACGCTGCCCTACCCACCCGCCGCAGGCGAGCGCTACCCGCTGGCCGTGCAGGTCTCGCTCCCGGACGGGGCGACCGCGCCGACGTCGGGTGTGACCCTCTCACAGGCCCTCACGTTCACGTTCTCGGCCTGACGGTGCCGTCGTGGGAAGGCACTCGACGATCGTCCCGCGGGCTTCGGTGCGCACGGGCTGGCTCCTCACGGCGGCGGGACTCGTCGCCTCGGTCGCCCTCGCACTGACGGCGACCGGCACGACGTCGGCGTACACGGCGTCGATCTCGAACACCACGAACACCGCCAACACCGTCTCGATCGAGATGACGCAGGGCCCTGACGCCTCGACCGTGGCGTGCAGGAGCACCGCCACGGCCACCACGACCTGCTCGACCGACCTCTACGCGGGCAAGGACCTCCGGCCGGGGGACACGACGCGCGGCACCTCCACGGTGATCAGGAACACCGGAGGGGTCACCGCGTCCGCCTTCTCGCTCACCCCCGGCACCTGCATCGGCACCGTCTCGACGTCGAACAGCATCTGCTCCTGGTTGCGCGTCACCGTGACGTGGACGACGCCGACGGGGACCACGACCGTGGTCTCGGGGGAGAGCGCCGCGGCGCTCGGCGGGCGGACCTTCCCCGTCAGCCCGGCGCCTGCGGCCGGTCAGGGCGGTACCGCCGTCGTGTCGGTCGCCCTCGACCCGGCGGCTCCGAACGACTCGCAGGCGCAGAGCATGAGCCAGTCGCTCGTGTGGACCTTCACCGCATGACGGTGGCGGAGACCGGGGCGGCGATCGGCGTCCCCGCGACTGGTCGCCGGCGTGCTCCCGGCCGCGCGGTGCCGGTGCGGCTCGTCGTCACCGTCGCCGTCGTCCTGCTCGTGCTGCTCGGTGTCGGGGCCGCGACGGCCGCGGGCGTCCGGACGTTCGACGTCCGGACGCCGTCGATGGGCCGCGCGGCACCCGTCGGCTCGCTCGTCGTCACCCTGCCGCCCGGACCGGACCGGCTGGCCGTCGGCGACGTCATCACCTTCGTCCCACCGGACGCCGAGGGCGGGGGGACGGCGCCTCGACTGCCCTACACGCACCGCATCAGCGCGGTGGAGGACGGCGCGTTCACCACCAAGGGCGACGCGAACGGTGCCGCCGACGGCTGGACCGTCAGCCGCGCTGACGTCGTCGGCAGGGTCGTCGCAGTCCTGCCCGGTGCGGGGTGGGCGCTCCGCATGCTGCCGTGGTCCGTCGGCGGGGTCGGTCTCGTCTGGCTCCTGACCGGGCTCCTCGGCGCGGGCGCTCCGCGGACCGCCGCTCGCCTGCTCGGCTCGGCCGCGGTGCTGGCCGGCGTGGTGACGGTCTTCCGACCGTTCGCCGCCCTCGTCGTGACCGGCGTCGACCCTGGGACGCGGCCGGTGGCACACGTGGTCTCGACCGGTCTGCTGCCGATCCGGGCGGTCGGACCGTCCGGTGCGTCCGACCGGCTCGTCAGCGGTGCCGTCGGTCAGGTGCCCCTGCCTCCGGGGTCGGACGGCGCGGTCGCGCTCGCCGCTCGACTCGACCTCTCCCCGCTCGGTTGGGCGGTGCTCGCCCTGCTCTGTGCCGCACCCCTCGTCGTCGGGGTCCTCCTGGCCCGGTCGCAGAGCCTCCGCCTCCCCGATCCCGGGCACACGGAGGACCCTGCGACGGACCTCCCGGCGGTGTCGTCGTGAGTGCCAGGACGGCGGGCGTGCTCACCGGGGCGCTCGTCGTGGCGCTCATCGTGGCGACCGGTGGCACCACGACGGCCGATCCCACCCTCGCCGCGTACACGGCCGCGTCGTCGAACCGGAGCACCGCGAGCACGGTCGGTGACTACGCCCTGACGGGCCTGCCGTTCCGTGACTCCTTCGCCGGAGGGCAGGGGGCGTGGAGGACCTACGGCGGCTCCTGGACGACCCGGACGCAGTTCGGCTACGGCACGTTCACCGAGACGGCAGGCTCCTCCGACGGGCCCAAGGCCGTCACGGGTGACCCGTCGTGGACGGACTACACGATGCAGGCGGACGTCCAGGTGAACAGCGGGACGAACGCAGGGCTCCTGGTCCGCGTCACGGATCCCGCTCCGGGTGCCGATGCGTTCACGGGGTACTCGATCGGTCTGGACCGGACGGACAACACGCTGTCGATCAGCCGGACGAAGCACGGTGCGACGACCCGACTGGCGTCCGCGACGATCCCCGGCAGGCTCGCGAACGGACAGTTCTACCACGTGGTCGTGCAGGCCGCCGGGTGCGGCATCACCGCCTGGTCGACCACCGTCGGCGCGAACGACTGGACGCGGGCGAGCGTCTCTGAGTCGTCGGCCGACTGCCTGACGTCGGGCGCGATCGGGCTGCGCGGCAACGGCAGCGCAGCCGGCTACCGCTTCGTGACGGCCACAGCGGGTGCCCTCGCACCCTCGCTCGCGGCGGACCCGTACAACTCGACCCTCGCCACGGGCCGGTTCGAGGACGGAGCGCCCGCGCGGGTGTTCGGGGGCACGTGGGCGATCGACCAGCAGGAGGAACGGATCCGCAGCACGGCCTACGCGAACACCGGGGACAAGCAGGTCCTGAACCGGGTCTGGGGCGACATGACCCTGACGGGCGACGTGCGCCTGATGCGCACCCCGAGGTCGGGCAGCGACGCGGGTCTCGTCGTCCGGGTGAACGACCCGTCCACGGGGATCGACTCGATGCGCGCCTACTCCGTCGGCATCACCGCGACCGGGATGACCATCGGCGAGCACCGGTCGCCCGGGTTCGTCGGGTCGTTCGTGTCCTTCGGTCGGACGGTGCAGGCCGAGGAGTGGTGGCACCTCACCGTCGAGGCGGTCGGCTGCACGATCACGGCCACCGCGTCACCGGCCGACGGCGGGACACCCGTCCAGGGTCGCGTGTCCTTCGGTGCCTGCTCGTCGACGAGCGGCGCGGTCGGGATCCGCGAGCAGGGCACCGAGGCCGAGTGGCGGAACCTCGCCGTCACGCCACGCTGACACAGGTCGGGCCGAGCGGCCCCGGTACGATGGCTCCATGAGTTCCCGCGGCAGCTACCGGACCGCCCTGACCTACGGTGCCGTCGGTGCCACGCAGGCGGCGGACCTCATGACCTACCCGCCGGAGGGCTTCACCCCGGCGGAGTCGCGGGCGCGCATCGGCCACGGCGACGCCCGGTTCGAGACCGCGGTGACGCAGGCGTTGACCTGGCAGATCCAGGAGCGCAGCGGCATCCGGGTGCAGGTCGAGGACCATCCCGACGACGACGAGGTCCGCTACAACCCGGTGACGTTCGACGAGCACGGTGTCCCGATCGCACCGGCCTCGATCGGCACGCCCCGGGTGGAGAAGTTCGCCGCCGACGGCACCCCGCTGCTGACGGCGGGCACCACGGCGACGCTCGAGATGCACGCGTTCGGGCAGACCGTGCACGCGCCGGTCCGCGTCGTGTCGATCATCGACGAGACCGACCGCAAGGGCTTCGCCTACGGCACGCTCGAGGGGCACCCGCTGTCCGGCGAGGAGTCCTTCGTGGTCGAGCGCACGAGCGACGGTTCGGTGTGGCTGCAGGTCCGCCAGTTCTCGCAGCCGTCGAGCCGGAAGTGGGCGTTCGTGGCGCCGCTGCTCCGTCGACAGCAGCGGGTCATGGCAGCGAAGTACCTCAGCGCACTGCGCGGCGACTGACCGGTCGACACGAGGCGTCCGACCGCGTGCTCGGTACGGCGCACCGACCGACCGCCACCGCCGCCGCCGCTCAGCGCAGCGGCGGCAGCGCGGCGATCGCCTCCTCGAGCAGTCGGGCGTCCTGCACGCAGTCCCGCGCGACGCACACCGCGCTCGTCCCACGCAGGGCGTCGACCTCGTAGACCCCGGTCGCGACCGCGACGAACGGGATCCCCACCGCGTCGGCCGCCTCGCCGTCCCGCGGGGTGTCGCCGACGATGACGGCTCGCTCCCCGGACAGGGCGGCGGCGGCGCGTGCGGTGACGCCGGTGCGCTCGACCTCCGCGTCCCCGAAGTACGAGTGCTCCCAGTCGAAGGCGCCGAGGTCCAAGCCCGCCCCGCCCAGCTTCACGCGGGCCCGGTGCTCGGAGTTGCCGGTCAGCAGGCCGTTCCGCCAGCCGAGTCCGGCGAACCGGCGGACGAGCGCGGCGGCTCCGGGGGCGGGGGAGCGGCGTTCGCCCCGGCCGTAGCGCTCGTCGGTCAGGTCGCGCAGGTGCCGGCTGACCGTGGGGATGAGCGCGTCGTCGAGGTCGTGTGCCCGGACGTGGTCCGCGATGAGCCCGGCGTCGGTCCGGCCGTGCTGGTGTCCGACCTTCAGCACGAGGTCGCGGCCGACCGCGCGCTCGACGGCCAGGTGGTACAGGTTGCCGGGCGACGCCGCGTTCAGCACGAGGGTGCCGTCGATGTCCCACAGCACCGTGGTGGGGACGGTGTGGTGCTCCATGGCTCCATCATGGCCGAGAATGGAGTCCATGCCGAGTGCGCTCCCGATCGCCGATCCCGCTCCCGCGGACGGCCTGCTCACCCCTGGCCCCGGCGCCGGCGACGTCCCCTTCGGCGTCTACGTCCACGTGCCGTTCTGCCGGGTGCGGTGCGGCTACTGCGACTTCAACACCTACACGGCGTCCGAGCTGCGCGGGGTGCGCCGTGACGACTACGCCGGCCACGCGGTGCAGGAGATCCGGTGGGCGGCCGAGGTCCTCGACCGCTCCGGGGTGCCGCGACGCCCGGTCTCGACGGTGTTCTTCGGCGGTGGCACGCCGACGATGCTGCCGGCGGACGACCTGGTGATGATCCTCCGGGCGATCGACGACACGTGGGGCATCCTGCCGGGGGCGGAGGTCACCACCGAGGCGAACCCGGACTCCGTGGACGCGGACGCGATCGCGACCCTGCAGCGCGGCGGGTTCACCCGGATGAGCTACGGCATGCAGTCGGCCGTCCCGCACGTCCTCGCGACGCTCGACCGGACCCACGACCCCGAGCGGGTTCCGGTCGTGGTGGACCTCGCGAAGCAGCAGGGCCTCGACGTCAGCCTCGACCTCATCTACTCGACCCCGGGGGAGTCGCTCGACGACTGGCGCACCTCGCTCGAGGCCGCGCTGGCCTGCGCGCCCGACCACGTGTCGGCGTACTCGCTCATCGTCGAGGACGGCACGGCGATGGGGCGCATGGTGGCCCGCGGCGACCTGCCGGCCCCGGACGACGACCTCGCCGCCGACATGTACGAGCTCGCCGACCGGACCCTGGCCGACGCCGGGTACTCCTGGTACGAGGTCTCGAACTGGGCGCGCACCGACGAGGCCGGTGGTCCGGAGCGCCACGCGAGCCGACACAACCTGTCCTACTGGAAGGGCCACGACTGGTGGGGCGTCGGCCCGGGTGCGCACTCCGCGGTCGCCGGCACCCGCTGGTGGAACGTGAAGCACCCGGCCGCGTACGCGAACCGGGTGCTGGCAGGCGAGTCGCCCGCGGCGGGGCGCGAGACGCTCGACGCCGACACCCGGTACGTCGAACGGGTGCTGCTCGCCGCGCGCGTCCGCGGCGAGCTCACCACCGCGGAGCTCGGCCGGGAGGCACGTGGCCGGGTCGCCGGTCTCATCGCGCGTGGCCTCGTGGACGGCACGGCCGCGGTGCGGGGACGCATCGAGCTCACCCTGCAGGGCCGGCTGCTCGCGGACGCGGTCGTCCGCGAGCTGCTCGACTGACGCGCCGGCGGTCGCTCGCGCGCTACTGCTTGATGAACTCGATGGTGAGCGGGTAGCGGTAGAAGTCACCGCGGTTCGCCGCGAGGGCGGCCATGATCGCGAAGACGATCACGATCACGTACAGGATCGGCAGCAGCACGAGTCCGATGACGACGAACGCCAACAGGCTGCACACGAACCCGGCGATCGCCATCGTGATGTGGAAGTTCAGTGCCTGACGGGTGTGCTCCTTCACGAACTGCCCGCGGTCGCGCAGCACCAGGTAGGCGATGATCGGCACGACCAGGCTGAAGAAGATGCCGCCGACGTGCGTCAGCGTCGCCCAGAGTCGCTGGTCCTCCGGCGACATCGGCTGGGGCGGCGTGAAGCCGGCCGGGTACTGCGGTCCCTGCGGGTTCTGGGGTCCGCCCTGCTGCTGGCCGTAGCGGCCGTCCTGCGGGCCGCCCGGTTGCTGTCCGTAGCTCATGCCGTGAGCGTACCGGCGTGGGCCCCGGCGGTCCCGGTCGGTCGGCGGTCGGGCGTAGGATCAGCAGTCGACACGTCCGAGTGCCAGCATCGAACGGAAGGGGTCCGGATGGTCAGCGAACGCTCCCTCGAGGTCCTCAAGGCGATCGTGCGGGACTACGTCGCCTCGCGCGAGCCCGTCGGCTCGAAGACGATCGTCGAGCGTCACGCCTTCGGGGTCAGCGCCGCGACGATCCGCAACGACATGGCGCAGCTCGAGGACGAACAGCTGATCGTGGCGCCGCACACCTCGTCGGGGCGGGTGCCGACCGACAAGGGGTACCGACTCTTCGTCGACCACCTGGCCGCAGCCCGGCCGCTGTCGAGCGCGCAGCGCCACGCCATCGAGACCTTCCTCGGCACGCCGAACGACCTCGACGAGGTCCTCGGTCGCACGGTCCGCCTGCTCAGCCAGCTCACCAACCAGGTCGCGCTGGTGCAGTACCCGTCGATGGTGCGCGCACGCGTGCAGCACGTCGAGCTCGTCCGGCTCGGTGACACCCGCCTGATGGTCGTGCTCATCACCGACACCGCCCGGGTCGAGCAGCGCGTGGTCGAGACGGACGTCCCCCTCGACGAGGGGTCGCTCACCGAGCTCCGCACCGTCGTGAACGGGGCGAGCGTCGGGCTCCTGCTGCAGGACGTCCCGCGTGCCCTGCGCGAGGTGCCGCAGCAGCTCCGTCCGGACGCGCAGACCCTCGGCGGCGTCGTCGTCGCGACGCTCATCGAGCAGGTCGCGGCGAACCGGCAGGACCGCCTGGTCATGGCCGGCGCGGCGAACCTGGCGAAGAGCGAACGCGACTTCTCCGGCGGACTGTTCTCCGTGCTCGAGGCGATCGAGGAGCAGGTGACCCTGCTCCGCCTGTTCGGCGAGATGCAGGTGGACGACGTGGCCGTGGCCGCGAGCATCGGCGTCGAGAACGCCGAGTACGGCCTCGACGCGACGAGCATCGTCGCCGGTGGCTACCTCGCCGGCGGCGGAGCGGTCGCCCGACTCGGGGTCCTCGGCCCCACCCGCATGGACTACGGCACGAACATGGCGGCCGTCCGTGCGGTCGCACGGTACCTGTCCAAGCTGCTGGGCGAACATTGACCGGACCCTGCGCCCGACGCGCGGTGTCCAGCGGACCGGCTCCGCGCCTCCAGACCGGACCGCGGCGACCGCCGCGACCCACCGACCGAACCGAAACCGACTGAGGGAACCGTGGCAGACCACTACGACGTCCTCGGCGTCCAGCCGGACGCCTCCGATGCCGACATCAAGAAGGCCTACCGACGGCTGGCGCGCGAGCTCCACCCGGACGTCAACCCGAGCCCGGACGCGGCCGAGCGCTTCAAGGACGTGACGCACGCGTACGACGTGCTGAGCGACCCGGAGCAGCGCCGACGCTACGACGCCGGCCCGCAGGAGAGCCCCTTCGGCGGCGGTGCCGCCGGTGGCTTCAGCGACATCTTCGACGCCTTCTTCGGCGGGGGTGGCGGCGGCGGACGCGGCAACGGTCCGCGCAGCCGTGCCGAGCGCGGGCAGGACGCCCTGCTGCGCATCGAGGTCGACCTCGACGAGGTCGTCTTCGGCACCCACAAGGACGTCGAGGTCGACACGGCCGTCGTCTGCGACACCTGCCACGGCTCGTGCTGCGCGCCGGGGACCAGCCCGCGCACCTGCGACATCTGCGGCGGCTCCGGGCACATCCAGCGTCAGGTCCGCTCGCTCCTCGGCAACGTCGTGACCAGCGCGCCCTGCGGGACGTGCCGCGGCTACGGCACCGTCATCCCGAGTCCCTGCCCGACGTGCCAGGGCCAGGGGCGCGTCCGTGCCCGCCGGACCATCCCCGTCGACGTCCCCGCCGGCGTCGAGACCGGGCTGCGCCTGCAGATGCCGGGCCAGGGCGAGGTCGGACCCGCGGGCGGCCCGTCCGGCGACCTGTACCTCGAGGTCAAGGTGCGCCACCACGACGTCTACAGCCGCGACGGCGACGACCTGCTCGCGACGCTCGAGGTCCAGATGACCGATGCGATCCTCGGCGCGCACACGACGATCGACGGGCTCGACGGGCCGGTCGAGCTCGAGATCCGTCCGGGCGTGCAGAGCGCCGACGTCCTGGTCATCAAGGACCGCGGCGTGACGAAGCTGCGCGGCACCGGCCGGGGCGACCTCCGCGTCGGCGTGCAGGTCGTGACCCCGACCAAGCTCTCGCACAAGGAACGTGGGCTCGTCGAGCAGCTCGCGAAGACGCACAAGGCACCGGGACCGCAGCTCGCCCGCTTCCAGCAGGGCATGTTCGGCAAGCTCCGCGACCGCTTCTTCAACTTCTGATGGCATCGCTCTACCTCGTCGGTCCGGGGACCCTCGACGACCTCGGCGCCGGTGACGCGGTGTCGCTCGACGGCGCGGAGGGCCGACACGCCGTCTCGGTCGCGCGGGTCCGCGTCGGCGAGACGCTGCGCCTCTCCGACGGCCGGGGCACGGTCGTCACGGGCGCGGTCGCGTCGACCGGCAAGGACACGCTGACCCTGACGGTCGCCGACGTCGACGTCGAGGCGGAACCGCGTCCGGCGCTGGTGCTCGTGCAGGCGCTCGCGAAGGGCGGGCGTGACGAGATGGCGGTGCAGGCAGCCACCGAGATCGGCGTCGACCGCATCGTCCCCTGGGCGGCAGCGCGCAGCGTGTCGCGGTGGGACGGCGCGAAGGTCGAGAAGGGACGCGCCCGGTGGGCGGCGATCGCGCAGGAGGCCGCGAAGCAGGCGGTCCGGTCGCGCGTCCCGACGGTGGACGCACCGGTGACGACGGCGCAGCTGGCCGCGGTCGGCCGGGAGGCGCGGCGTGCGCTGGTCGTGCTGGACCCGGTCGGCGCGGTGCGGCTCTCGGCGTGGGAGCCGCCGGCCGACGTCGACGAGATCGTCCTGGTCGTCGGACCCGAGGGCGGGATCGACGGTCCCGAGTTCGACCGGCTCGAGGCCGCCGGCGCCGTCCGCGTGCGGCTCGGGGACACCGTGCTCCGCACCTCGACCGCCGGACCGTCCGCCCTGGCCGTCCTGCAGACCATGCTCGGGCGCTGGTAGCGGCGTCGGAGGCGGGTCCTACGATGGTCTCCATGAGCAGCAGCGAGCCGAGCATCTTCTCGAGGATCGTCGCGCGCGAGGTCCCCGCGACCATCGTGGCCGAGGACGACCGGGTGATCGCGTTCGAGGACATCGCCCCGAAGGCACCCGTCCACGTGCTCGTGGTGCCCAAGACCGAGGAGTACCGCGACGTCACCGAGCTCGCCGCCGGTGACCCCGAGCTGCTGGCGCACGTCGTCGCGACCGCCCGCCGCATCGCGGACGAGCGGGCCGGCGGCCAGTTCCGTCTCGTCTTCAACACCGGCGAAGCCGCCGGTCAGACCGTGTTCCACGTGCACGCGCACGTCCTCGCAGGTGATCTGCACGAAGGGAATCTCCTTGCCGGTTGACGACTCCGTCCACCCCGCGTCCGACGCGCCCGCACCGGACCGACCCACGACCCGACCCGTGTCCGACCCGTCCGACGTCGTCGTCGACATCCGGGTCGACGGCATCGCGATGGTCCAGCTCCTCGGCCCGCAGGACCGCCTGCTCAAGACGGTCGAGCGGCAGTACCCGGGCGTCCGGGTGCTCGTCCGCGGCAACGAGGTCTCGCTCACCGGACCCGAGCGCGACGTCGCCCGTGCCCACGCGCTCGTCGACGAGCTCGTCGGCATGGTGAAGCGCGGGCAGGACATCGGTCCGGCCGACATCCCGACGTCGGCGCGGATCCTCGACGAGGACCGCAAGCCCTCGGACACGTTCGGCACCCCGATCGTGGCGAGCCGCGGCAAGTCGGTGCGGCCGAAGACCGACGGGCAGCGCGCCTACGTCGACGCCATCGACCAGCACACCATCACCTTCGGCATCGGCCCCGCGGGCACCGGCAAGACCTACCTGGCGATGGCGAAGGCCGTCCAGGCACTGCAGCGGCGCGAGGTCACCCGCATCATCCTGACCCGTCCCGCGGTCGAGGCGGGCGAGCGGCTCGGGTTCCTGCCGGGCACGCTGACCGACAAGATCGACCCCTACCTGCGCCCGCTGTACGACGCCCTCAACGAGATGATGGACCCCGAGCTGGTCCCGAAGCTGCTGGCGGCCGGCACCGTCGAGGTCGCACCGCTGGCGTACATGCGCGGCCGGACGCTGAACGACTCGTTCGTGATCCTCGACGAGGCGCAGAACACCACGCCCGAGCAGATGAAGATGTTCCTGACGCGCCTCGGCTTCGGCTCGAAGATGGTCGTCACCGGTGACATCACGCAGGTCGACCTGCCCGGCAACCTGTCGGGTCTCCGGCTCGTCACGCGGATCCTGGGCGACGTCGACGACATCCACTTCGCCCGGCTCGGCAGCGAGGACGTCGTCCGCCACACCCTGGTCGGACGGATCGTCGACGCCTACACCGTGTACGACGAGGAACGTCTGGCGGAGCAGGCCGGGCACCGCCCCGCCGGCCGGGGGACCGCGCCGACGGGCAACCCCGCCGGAGCGAACCGAGCCGAGCGTCGCGGGCGCCCGCCGCAGGACCGCCAGCAGTCCACGTACCCCCAGAACGACGCCCGAGGAGGCAACCGGTGAGCATCGAGCTCAACAACGAGTCGGGTGTCGAGGTCGACGAACAGGCCGTCCAGCGCCTCGCCGCCTTCGCGCTCGACGCGCTGCACGTCCACGCGGACGCGGAGCTCGCGATCGTCCTGGTCGACGAGGGCGCGATGGAGCAGCTGCACGTCCGGTGGATGGACGAGCCGGGTCCGACGGACGTCCTGAGCTTCCCGATGGACGAGCTCCGTCCGGGGACCGAGGACGAGCCGACACCGGCCGGGCTGCTCGGCGACATCGTCGTGTGCCCGCAGGTCGCCGCCGAGCAGGCGAAGACCGCGGGGCACACCACCACCGACGAGATGCTGCTGCTCACGTGCCACGGCATCCTCCACCTGCTCGGCTTCGACCACGCCGAGCCGGAGGAGAAGGCCGAGATGTTCGGGCTGCAGGGCGAGATCCTCTCCGCCTTCGCGGCACAGCGACGCGGGCGGTGACCTGATGGTGCTCGTCGCCGTCCTGCTCGCGGCGGCGTTCGTCCTGGTCGTCGTCGGCGGTCTGCTCGCCGCGTCCGACGCCGCGCTCACCGTGCTGTCCCGCGCCGACCTCGACGAGATCGCCCGTGGCAGCCGTAACCGTCGTGCGATCGAGGCCGTGGCCGACGACGTCGGCGCGCACGTCAACGCCCTGAACTTCGTCCGCGTGCTCGCCGAGACCGCCGCCGCGGTGCTCGTCACGATCGCCCTCGTCACGGTGTTCGACACCTGGTGGGTGGCCCTGGTCGTGTCCGCTGCGATCATGACGGCCGTGTCGTTCGTGCTCGTCGGGTCGAGCCCGCGCAGCGTCGGACGCGCACACGCCGAGCGCCTCATCGGCGCCACCGGAGGACTCGTGCGCGCCGTCCGGATCGTGCTCGGTCCGCTCGCCGGGCTCCTCGTCGCGATCGGGGACCGGGTGACCCCCGGCCGTGGCCGCAGCGCATCGACGGTGTCGAGCGAGGAGCAACTGCTCTCGCTCGTCGACGAGGCGACCGAGAGCAACGTGCTCGCACAGGACGACCGCGAGCTCATCCACTCGGTCTTCGAGTTCAGCGACACCCTGGTGCGCGAGGTCATGGTGCCCCGGACCGACATGCTCACGGTCGACGGGGAGGCCACCCTGGCCGCGGGGATGGAACGGTTCCTGGTCGCCGGCGTCTCGCGCATGCCGGTCACCGGTAAGGACAGCGACGACGTGCTCGGCGTGCTCTACCTGCGCGACGTCTCCCGCGCCCTGTACGAGCAGCCCGGCAGCGAGCGGGAACCGGTGACGGCGCTGCTGCGACCGGCCGAGTTCGTCCCCGAGTCGAAGCCCGCGGACGACACCCTCCGGCACATGCAGGTCGCCAAGAACCACCTGGTGCTCGTGGTCGACGAGTACGGCGGCGTCGCCGGGCTCGTGACGATGGAGGACCTCATCGAGGAACTCGTCGGCGACATCTCCGACGAGTACGACCGCACCGTGGTCGACCGGACCGAGGTCGGCCCGGGCGTCTGGCGCATCTCCGCCCGCATGCCGATCGACGAGCTCGGCGACCTCTTCGGCGTCGAGCTCGAGGACGACGACGTCGACACCGCCGGTGGCCTGCTGACGAAGGAGCTCGGCCGGCTGCCGGTCCGCGGCGAGCAGGTCACCGTCTCCGGGGTCGCGCTGACCGCCGACCGTGTCGAGGGCAAGCGCCGCCACCTGATCACCGTCCTCGCCGAGCGGAGCGCCGCCCTGCAGGACGCCGAGGACGCCCTCGACGAGACCACTCCGAGCACGACGGGAACCCCGAACGCATGACCGATCACGAACCCGACCACGGCACCGACACGGGTACGGACACCGACGCGACCACGGGGACCGACACACCGGGCCAGCCGTACCGCGCCGGCTTCGTCTCCTTCGTCGGGCGTCCGAACGTCGGCAAGTCGACGCTGACGAACGCCCTGGTCGGCGAGAAGGTCGCGATCACCTCGTCGAAGCCCCAGACCACGCGACGCGCCATCCGGGGCATCGTGCACCGGCCCGACGGCCAGGTCATCATCGTCGACACCCCCGGCGTGCACCGGCCCCGCACCCTGCTCGGCGAACGGCTCAACGACCTCGTGCAGTCGACGCTCGGTGACGTCGACGTGATCGGCTTCTGCGTGCCGGCCGACGAGCCGATCGGGCCGGGCGACAGGTTCATCAACGAGTCGCTCGACCAGTACCCGCGGGCGCGGAAGATCGCGATCGTCACGAAGATCGACGGCACCCCGAAGGACCGCGTCGGCGAGCAGCTCCTCGCGGTGTCCCAGCTGCGGGAGTGGGACACGATCATCCCGACGTCGGGGACGAAGGGCCTGCAGCTCGAGGTGCTGCTCGCCGAGATCACGAAGCTGCTGCCCGAGTCGCCGCAGCTGTACGACGCTTCCACCGTCACCGAGGAGACCGACGAGGACCGCATCGCCGAGCTCGTCCGCGAGGCCGCGCTCGAGGGCGTCCGCGACGAGCTGCCGCACTCGCTCGCGGTCGTCATCGAGGACGTCGTCGAGCCCGACGACGAGGACGACCCCGACGGACCGCTGCGGATCTTCGCGAACCTGTTCGTCGAGCGCGACAGCCAGAAGGCGATCGTCATCGGGCGGGGCGGCGAGCGGCTCCGGGACGTCGGATCACGTGCCCGGGCCGAGATCGAGTCGCTGCTCGGCGGTCGCCACGTCTACCTGAACATCCGTGTCAAGGTCGCCAAGGAGTGGCAGCGCGACCCGAAGCAGCTCGGCCGTCTGGGCTTCTGATCCGGGTCATCCCCTGGTCGGACGCGCGTCCTCCGGCCGCGTCGTACCGTGGGGTGGTGTTCCGCCCCCTGCTGCGCGCGCAGCTCGTCACCGACGTCACCACAGCGGTGCTGCTCGGCGGGCTGCTGACGCTCCTGCGTGCGTCCGCCGACCTGCCGTCCCTCTGGCTGGTGACGGTGGTCGGACTGAGCATCGCCCTCGCGATCCGTCGCCTGTCGCCGGGGCTGTCGCTCGCACTCTCGTGGGTGATCGCCGTCTTCGAGATGGTGACCATGCAGGTGCCGGACTACTCGAACGCGCTGCTCGCCGGCGTGCTCTTCACCACGAGCGCCTACGGCAGCAAGCGCGTCCGCATCGCCGGCCTGGTCTCGGCCATCGGCGGATCCGCGGTCGCGGCGGCGTACGTCGGGCTGTACGACCACCAGCGCCGCTCCGGCATCGAGACCGCCTCGTCGCCCACGCTCGAGACCCTGCAGGTCGTGCTCGCGACGTTCGCCGGCGTCCTGCTGCTGCTCCTGCTGCCGTGGCTCGCCGGACTCGTCCGCCGCGCCCGCCGGTCCGCGAGCATGAGCCGGGAGGCCCAGCTGGTCGCCGAACGGGATGCCGCACGCGCCGACCGTGCGGTCGCGGTCGAGCAGGAGCGGGTGCGGATCGCCCGCGACATGCACGACATCGTCGCGCACTCGCTGGCTGTCGTCATCGCCCAGGCGGACGGGGCACGCTACGCCGCCAAGACCGACCCCGCGATCGCGGACCAGGCGCTCGAGACCATCTCGAGCACCGCTCGCAGTGCCCTCGGTGACGTCCGCGAGCTGCTCGGCGCCCTGCGGCACGAGCAGGGGACCGCCCCGACGCCCGAGGCAGCCGACCTCGAGGTGCTCGTGGCCGAGATGCGCGAGGTCGGCCTCGACGTCCGTGTGGACCGGGAAGGCGACCCGACCGGTCTGCCCACGACGACCCAGCTCGCCGTGTACCGGATCGTCCAGGAGAGCCTGACGAACGCGTGGAAGCACGGGGAGAGCGGGACACCGGTCCACACCGCGCTGACCTACCGTCCCGACACCGTCGAGATCACCGTCGTGAACCGGCGCGCCGACGACGGCTCCAGCGGCCCCGGCACCGGGCACGGACTGGTCGGCATGCGCGAGCGTGTCACGATGACCGGGGGGTCGATGACGGCCGGGCACCGCGGTGACGACTTCGTGGTGGCCGTGCGCATGCCCGCGGTCCCCGCGAGCGGCCAGTTCCCCCGCGGCCGCATCACCCAGATGGAGCAGGAGCGCACCAGATGACCACGTCCCAGCCGACCGGTGGCCCGATCCGGGTCGCCCTCGTCGACGACCAGGCGCTCTTCCGCACCGGGATCCGGATGCTCATCGATTCACAGCCCGACCTGCAGTTCGTCGGTGAGGCCGGCGACGGGGCCGAGGGCGCCGAGCTCGTGCGGCGCACCGGGGCGGACGTGGTGCTCATGGACGTCCGGATGCCCGTGATGGACGGGATCACCGCGACCGCACGGATCGTCGAGCAGGGCGGGGCAGACGCCGCGAAGGTGCTCGTGCTCACCACCTTCGACTTCGACGAGGCTGCCGCGAAGGCGATCCGGGCGGGCGCGAGCGGCTTCGTGCTCAAGGACGCCGACCCGGAGTTCCTGCTCGCCGCGGTCCGGACCGTGCACGCCGGCACCGCCGTGTTCGCCGCCTCCGCCACCCGCGAGCTCCTCCGCCGGTACGACGACGGCGCGGCCCAGGCCGCCGCGGTGCCCGCCGCCTTCGCCGAGCTGACGCCCCGTGAGCGGGAGATCTTCGACCTCGCGGCACGCGGGTACAGCAACAGCGAGATCGCCCAGCACGAGTACGTCAGCGAGGCGACGGTGAAGACGCACATCTCGCGCGTGCTCAGCAAGCTCGACCTGCGGGACCGCGTCCGGCTCGTCGTGTTCGCGCACGAGCACGGGCTGGTGCCCAGGGCCGACTGACCCCGGCGTCGACCGGCGGAGCGACCCGCTGTCATCCGACAGGATGACCCCTCCACAGCACGTCGAGCCGAGCGGACCATCCACAGGAGCCGCGCGACGGACGCGGGACGCGCCTCCCGGCCGCCAGGCTCGGAGCATGACCACCAACCACACCCCGATCATCCGGCTCGACCACGTGTCCAAGCACTACGGCGACGCCGCCCGCCGCGTCACCGCGCTCGACGACGTCAGCGTCGACATCGGGGCGGGGGAGTTCACCGCCGTGATGGGGCCGTCGGGCTCCGGCAAGTCGACGCTCATGCACGTCGCCGCGGGGCTCGACGCGGTGAGCACCGGGCGGATCACGATCGACGGGGTCGACATCACCGGCCTCGGGGACCGCGAGCTCACCGAACTGCGCCGTCGCCGGCTCGGGTTCGTGTTCCAGTCCTTCAACCTCGTCCCGACGCTCGACGTGCGGGAGAACATCCGGCTGCCGTTCCTGCTCGGTGGGCACCAGCCGAGCCGGGACGAGTCGGCGTGGATCGACCGGCTCGTCGACCTGCTCGGCCTGGGTGACCGTCTGACCCACCGGCCGCACCAACTCTCCGGCGGACAGCAGCAGCGCGTCGCGATCGCGCGTGCGCTCGCGTCGCGTCCCGCCGTGGTGGTCGCGGACGAGCCGACGGGCGCCCTCGACTCGCGCACCGGGCGTGACGTCCTCGCGATCCTCCGCGGCGCCGTGCAGGAGTGGGGGCAGAGCGTCGTCATGGTGACGCACGACCCGACGGCCGCCGCGAACGCGGACCGCATCCTCTTCCTCGCCGACGGGCGGATCGTGGACGACCGCCCGTCGATGACCGCCGCCGAGATCTCGGCGACGATGCTCGGGATGGAGGCAGCCGCGTGACCGGCCTGCGCACGTTCGCCCCGACGGTCCTCGTCGCAGCCCTCGGCACGACGTTCGGGTCCGCCCTCGTCATCGCTCCCGGCATCGTGACCCAGGCGATGGCTGCCGCGGGTCTCGACGGCCTCGCACCCGTCCGGGCGATCCTGTCCGTCGTCGGGTGGCTCTTCCTCGGCATCGCCCTCTACGTCGGTGCGATCGTGACGGCGAACACCTGCGCCACGATCATCGCGGGGCAGACCCGCACGATCGCACTCCAGCGGTTGATCGGGGCGACGGGCGCCACCCTGCGTGCCCGGACGACCCGCACCGGCCTCGTCGTCGGTGCCGTGGGCGGCGCGGTGGGCACCGTCGTCGGCACCGGGCTGGCCGCATGCTTCGTCGCGGTCCTGCGGAGCACCGGCTTTATCCCCGACACCACCTACACGCTCGTCCCGTGGGAACTCGTGCTGCCGCTCGTCGCCGTGGTCCTGGCGACCTGGGGCGCGTTCGCGGCCGGGTCCCGCCGGGTGCTGACGGTCACGCCGCTGCAGGCGCTGTCATCGACCGTCGAGCCGAGCCACGCCGACGTCCGGTCGGGCCGGGCGCGGACGGTCTGGGCGGTCCTGCTCATGACGGTCGGTGCGCTGCTGATGGTGCTCGGTCTGGTCCTCAGCCCCGCCACGCCCGCGGCCGTCCTGCCGGCGGCCCTCGGCGGGTTCGTCTCCTTCGCCGGGGTCGCGGTCGGCGCGACGATCGTGATGCCCCCGGTCCTGCAGTTCATCGGTCGGATCGGGTCCCGTGACCCGGTCGTCCTGCTCGCCGGTCGCAACGCGATGCGGGCTCCGGGCCGGTCGTCACGGGCCACCATCGGGCTCGTCATCGGCGTGACCCTGCTCGTCACCTTCGCGGTCGCGCTCGGGATCATGCAGCACGTGGTCGAGACCCAGATGGCGGCGATGGGCGACGGTTCCCTGCCGGCGGACGCGGTCCAGGCGCAGCGGGACTTCTTCGTGCAGCTGAACGCCGTCGTGAGCGTGATCGTCGGGTTCTCCGCGGTGATCGCCGCGGTCGGCGTCGTGAACGCCCTCGCGCTCGGCGTGCTCCAGCGTCGTCGTGAGCTCGGCCTGCTGCGCGTCCTCGGGCTGACCGGAGCGCAGGTCCGACGCATGATCGTGACCGAGGCCGTGCAGATGGTCGTCGCCGCGGTCGTCACCGGACTCGTCCTCGGCACCCTGTACGGCTGGGTCGGCGGGCAGACGATGCTCGGCTCGCTCGGGACGGTCGTCACGCCCGTGCTGCCGCCGCTGACCGTCGCGGTCGTGGTGGTGGGGGCCCTCGTGCTCGCGGTCGTCGCCACGGTCGCACCGGTCCGGCGGGCCATGCGGGTGTCGCCGACCGAGGCGCTCGCCGTCGACTGATCGCACGGGTCGGGAGGAGCGTCCGGGACGTCATCCACTTGCACCGCGCTGGTGTACCAGTGCTACGGTGGCAGCGATGTACTCGGCGCTCCTCCTCCTTCGCTGCCGCGACGAGGCCTGACACACGGCCCACCTCGTCGCGGAGTCCGTCGTGGCCCCCCACAGCGCCGATGCCGGCGAGACGACGAAAGCGACGACCATGCAGAACACCCAGCGCCCCTCCGGGATGCCGATCCACAAGTACGTTCCCTTCCACGAGCAGATCCGCGTCGACCTGCCCGACCGCACCTGGCCGACGAAGCGCATCGACCGGGCGCCTCGGTGGTGCGCGGTGGACCTCCGTGACGGCAACCAGGCCCTGATCGACCCGATGGACTCCGAGCGCAAGCGGGCCATGTTCGACCTGCTCGTCCGGATGGGCTACAAGGAGATCGAGGTCGGCTTCCCGAGCGCATCGCAGACCGACTTCGACTTCGTCCGGTCGCTCATCGAGGACGGCGCGATCCCGGACGACGTCACGATCCAGGTGCTGACCCAGGCGCGTGAGCACCTCATCGACCGCACGTACGAGGCGATCGACGGGGCGAAGCAGGCCATCGTGCACCTCTACAACTCGACGTCCATCGTCCAGCGCGAGGTCGTCTTCCGCACCGACGTGCAGGGCGTCGTCGACATCGCCGTCGCGGGCGCCCGGATGTGCAAGGCGGCCGAGGCCCGGTTGCAGCACGGCACGCAGGTGTTCTACGAGTACTCGCCGGAGTCCTACACGGGCACCGAGCTCGAGGTCGCGGCGCAGATCTGCAACGCCGTGCTCGAGGTCTTCGAGCCGACCTCCGACCGCAAGGTGATCATCAACCTCCCGGCGACGGTCGAGATGGCCACGCCCAACGTCTACGCCGACTCGATCGAGTGGATGTCGCGCAACCTCGACCACCGCGAGGACGTCATCCTGTCGCTGCACCCGCACAACGACCGCGGCACCGCCGTCGCCGCCGCCGAGCTCGGCTACATGGCCGGGGCGGACCGCATCGAGGGGTGCTTGTTCGGCAACGGCGAGCGCACCGGCAACGTGGACCTCGTCGCCCTCGGCATGAACCTGTTCACGCAGGGCATCGACCCCGAGGTCGACTTCTCGGACATCGACCAGGTCAAGCGCACCGTCGAGTACTGCAACCAGCTGCCGGTGCCCGAGCGGCAGCCCTGGGCCGGCGACCTGGTCTACACGGCGTTCAGCGGTTCGCACCAGGACGCCATCAACAAGGGTTTCGAGGCGATGCAGGCCAAGGCCACCGCCGCGGGGAAGTCCGTCGACGACATCGCCTGGGCGGTGCCGTACCTGCCCGTCGACCCGAAGGACATCGGCCGCTCGTACGAGGCCGTCATCCGCGTCAACTCGCAGTCCGGCAAGGGCGGCGTCGCGTACCTGCTCAAGACCGACCACGCGATCGACCTGCCCCGCAAGCTGCAGATCGAGTTCTCCGGCGTGGTGCAGCAGCGCACCGACACCGAGGGCGGCGAGTTCTCGTCCGACCGGATCTGGGACCTGTTCCGCGACGAGTACCTGCCCGCCGACGACGAGTCGGACAAGTGGGGCCGGTACGAGATCACGAAGACGGCGACGTCGAGCGACTTCGACGGCACCACGGAGCTCCACGTCGCGATGCGTGTCGACGAGGGGTCCGTCGCCGCCGATGCAGTCGGCACCGGTCCGGTCGACGCGTTCCTCACCGTCATGCGGGAGCAGGGCGTCGCGGTCACGCTGTACGACTACTCCGAGCACACGATGAGCGCCTCGGGTGACGCGAAGGCCGCCGCCTACGTCGAGCTCGACGTGGACGGCACCCGGCTGTGGGGCGTCGGGATCGACGCCGACATCGCGACCGCCTCGCTCAAGGCGATCGTCTCCGCGGTGAACCGGGCCGTACGCGCCGGAGCCGCGACCGGGACGCCGGAGCTGGTCACGGCGTAGGACGCCAGCGCTCTCGGGAGGCGCGGTGCGGGTCCGTCCCACACCGCGCCTCCCGTCTGTGGACGCGTCGTCGACCGGGCGGATCCCGTCACGCTCGGCGTCGTCCGTCGACGGGATCTGCCCGCCGGACGGAACTCACGCGGTGTGTCGTGCCCGCTCGGCGCCGACCGGACAGGACGCCGACGACCGGTCGTCGCGCGGCATCGGCGGTGCCGCGAGCCGGTGGATCCCGTCACGCTCGGCGTCGTCCGTCGACGGCGGTGCCTCGAGCGGGCGGATTCGGTCACGCTCGGCGTCGTCCGGCGACGGCGGTGCGTCGAGCGGGCGGATTCGGTCACGCTCGGCGTCGTCCGGCGACGGGATCTGCCCTCTCGGGAGAACGCGCGCGGCGCGTCCCGCTCGCTCGGCGCTCGCCGCTCCGCGCTCGCCGCTCTTGAGACCGCGCTCCGCGCCGGCCGCGCCGCCGGCACCCGCTGTCGGCGCCGCGGGGGATACTGGGGCAATGCCGCTGTACCGGGACGAGTGCGTCGTGCTGCGCACCCACAAGCTCGGCGAGGCCGACCGCATCGTCACCATGCTGAGCCGGCAGCACGGCAAGATCCGGGCGGTGGCCAAGGGGGTACGGCGCACGGCGTCGAAGTTCGGGTCGCGACTCGAGCCGTTCATGGTCGTCGACGCGCAGTTCTACGAGGGTCGGTCGCTCGACATCGTCACCCAGGCCGAGAGCCTCGGCTCGTACGGTGCCCAGATCGTCACCGACTACGGCGCCTACACGGCGGCCAGCGCCATGGTCGAGACGGCGGACCGGTTGAGCGAGGCGGACGCCGGGCTCCAGCAGTACCTGCTGCTCGTCGGTGCCCTGCGCTCACTGTCCAGGCACGAGCACGTCGTCAGCGCCACGCTCGACTCGTACCTGCTCCGGGCGATGAGCATCGCGGGGTGGGCGCCGTCGTTCGGCGACTGTGCGGTGACGGGGGAGCCCGGGCCGCACACCGCCTTCGTCGTGCAGCTCGGCGGGGTGGTGGCGGACCGTGCAGCGCCGCCCGGGACGCCCCGGCTCGACACCGACACGCTCGGCCTGCTCGGGGCACTGCTCGCCGGGGACTGGTCGACCGTCGACGCCTCCGACGAGCGGACGCGGTCGCGGGCCTCCGGCGTGGTGGCGGCCTACGCCCAGTGGCACCTGGAACGATCGCTCCGGTCACTGCCCCACGTGGACCGCAGTGAACACCCCGCTCCGGTCGCACCGACCCCCGGTGGGGTTCTGGCAGCCGTGGCCGCCACCCCGGCGCCCGCCGTGCCCGTCACGTCCGATCACGAAGGAACACCTGCATGAGCCCACGCCGGTCCGCGTCCGAAGCCGTGTCCGAGGGACTGCGACCCGTCGACTGGACGGGGGAGCAGCCGCCGGCGATCCCGGCGCAGTTCGTCCCGGAGCACGTGGCGATCGTCATGGACGGCAACGGCCGCTGGGCGAACCAGCGTGGCCTGACGCGGGTCGAGGGGCACAAGGCCGGCGAGGCCTCGCTGCTCGACGTCGTCGCGGGCGCGATCCAGATCGGCGTCAAGCACGTGTCGGCGTACGCGTTCTCGACCGAGAACTGGAAGCGGTCGCCGGACGAGGTCCGCTTCCTGATGGGCTTCAACCGCGAGGTCATCCACCGCCGTCGCGACCAGCTGCACGCGTGGGGTGTCCGGGTGCGGTGGGCGGGCCGGCGACCCCGGCTCTGGCGGAGCGTCGTCGACGAGCTGCAGACCGCGGAGCGGATGACCGCCGACAACGACGTCTGCACCCTCACGATGTGCGTCAACTACGGCGGGCGGAACGAGATCGTCGACGCGGTCCGGGGCATGGCCGAGGACGTCGCCGCCGGTCGGATGAAGCCGAGCCAGGTGACGGAGAAGGCCCTGGCGAAGCGGCTCTACGTGCCCGAGCTGCCCGACGTGGACCTGTTCCTGCGGAGCTCGGGCGAGCAGCGGACGTCGAACTTCATGCTGTGGCAGTCCGCGTACGCGGAGATGGTGTTCCTCGACCAGCTCTGGCCGGACTTCCGCCGCACCGACCTGTGGGGAGCGATCGAGGAGTACGCGCGCCGCGACCGACGCTACGGCGGCGCGGTGGACGCACCGACCGCCTGACGGGAGGCCCGTGGCGGCGCCGCCACGGGCCTCCCGTCCGACCCGTGGCCGGCCGGGCGGCCGTCGGTGCCGACGCGAGACCCGTGCCACGGACAGCGCGCCGCGCCTCACGTGAGCAGGTGCGCCACCCCACGGACCGCCTCCAGCGCCGCCCGCACGCTCGGCACGCGGTCCGCGCCGCGGGCGACCACGACCTCGACCCGTCGTGCCAGCGCGTCGTCGGCCGGCGTGACCGCCACACCGGACGGCACGACGGTGGTCGACAGCGCCAGCCGGGGCAGCAGCGCGACGCCGAGTCCGGCCGCGACCAGCCCGACGACCGCCGCGGCGTTGTCGGTCTCGAGCACGATCTCCGGCGTGAACCCGGACGCCGCGCACGACGCGAGCAGGTGCCCGCGGCACCGCGGACAACCGCCGATCCACCGGGCTTCCCGGAACGCGGCGAGGTCGGCTGCCCGGTCCCCGGTCGGCACCGCATCCGCGGCGGTGACGAGCGCGAGCGGATCGCGCCCGAGCACGCGCGTGGTCAGGGTCGGATCGTTCGCGGCGTCGTCCTGCAGTGCGTGCGAGAAGGTCAGGGCGACGTCGACCTCGCCGCGCCGGAGCAGTTCGACGGCCTCGGGCGGCTCGGCCTCGACGTACGACGTCACCACCCCGGGGCTGTCCGTCGCCAGCGCCGCGAGCACCGGGGGCACGAGGGTCGACGACGCGCTCGGGAAGCCGGCGAGCCGCACCCGCCCGCGGGCGAGACCGCCGACCGCGTCGAGGTCCTCGCGTGCTGCGGCCAGGGCCGCCTCGACGTGCAGGGCGTGGTCGGCGAGGACGCGCCCGGACTCCGTCAGGGTCGCGCCGCGGCCGCCGCGGAGCACGAGGTCGTGCCCGAGCCGCTGTTCGGCGCGTGTGAGCAACTGGCTGACGGCGGGCTGGCTGTAGCCGAGCGCCGCGGCCGCACGGCTGATCGACCCGCCGTCACGCACGGCGAGCAGGACCCGGAGCAGCTGCGGTTCGATGGACTCCACAACACGATGTTATGGGTCCCCGAAGAAGCCTGCCCTGGCGTGATGGCGCCGGCTGTCGGAGCCTGGGGGCATGGACTCCTTCGTCGACGGATCGGGCTACCTCGCCGCCTGCACCGCCGGGCTCCCCACGCTCGGCACCCTGGCCGCACAGCGGGCGGACCTCGATGCGTGGTCGCGCGCCGCGACCTCGCCCGCGACGTACGGTGCCCTGGTCGAGGAGGGCCGCGCGCTCTTCGCCGACATCGTCGGCGTGGACGCCGCACGGGTGGCGACGGGGTCGCAGACCTCGGCGATGGTGGCGGTCGTCGCCGCGTCGCTGCCGGACGGGGCGGAGGTCGTCGTCCCCGAGGGCGACTTCTCGTCCGTCGTCTTCCCGTTCCTCGTGCAGGCGCACCGCGGCGTCACCGTCCGCAGTGTCCCGCTCGAGCGACTCGCCGACGCCGTCCGCCCGGGCACCGCGCTCGTCGCCTGGTCCGCCGTGCAGTCCGCCACCGGCGTGGTGACCGACCCCGCCCCGGTCCTGGACGCGGCGCGCGCCGCCGGTGCCCTCACCCTCTGCGACCTCACCCAGGCCGCGGGCGTCCTGCCGGTGTCCGCCGCGCCGTTCGACGTCACGGTCACGCACGCCTACAAGTGGTTGTGCGCACCGCGCGGCGTCGCCTTCGCGACGTTCTCCGACGCGGCGCTGGAGCGCGTCCGCCCCGTGCAGGCCGGCTGGTACGCGGGAGCGGACGTCTGGTCATCGTGCTACGGCCCGACCATGCAGCTCGCCGACGACGCCCGCCGTTTCGACGTGTCCCCGGCATGGCAGGCGTGGCCGGGGGCGGTCGCCGCCCTGCGACACCTCGCGTCCGTCGACGCCGGTTCGGCCTGGAGGCACGCGACCGGTCGCACGGACCGGCTCGCCGACGCGCTCGGGACGCCCCGGTCCGGTCAGGCGATCACGACCTTCCCCGACCCGGACGGGTCGGCCCTCCGCGCCCTGTCCGCGGCGGGGGTCACGGCGAGCGGACGGGCGGGCCGGCTGCGCCTGGCCTTCCACCTGTGGAACGACGACGCCGACGTCGACCGGGTCGTCGCGGTGCTGGGTGCGGTGGAGGGGTTCCGTCCCGCGGGGTGAGCCGGCCCGTCCACGGGTGCCGCGACCGGCGTCCGTCGGTCGCCGCGGGGCCGGTACGCTTGCCCGGTACCGTTCCCGCACCGGGCACCCAGTCCGGCGAACTCAGGAGTCCTCTTGGCACCGTCCTCCCGTCTCGACAGCGTCATCGCCCTGGCCAAGGGCCGTGGCTTCGTCTTCCAGTCGGGGGAGATCTACGGCGGATCCCGCTCCGCGTGGGACTACGGGCCCCTCGGCGTCGAGCTGAAGGAGAACATCAAGCGCCAGTGGTGGCAGCGGTTCGTCCGCGGCCGCGGCGACATGGTCGGCCTCGACTCCGCCGTGATCCTGCCCCGCAAGGTGTGGGAGGCCTCGGGTCACGTCGCCACCTTCACCGACCCGCTCGTCGAGTGCCTGCACTGCCACCACCGGTTCCGCGAAGACCACCTGCTCGAGGCGTTCGAGGCGAAGAAGGGTCGAGCGCCCGAGGGCGGCATGGCCGAGGTGCCGTGCCCGAACTGCGGCACCCGGGGTGAGTGGACCGAGCCGCGCGAGTTCTCCGGCATGCTCAAGACCTACCTCGGCCCGGTCGAGTCCGAGGAAGGGCTGAACTTCCTCCGCCCGGAGACGGCGCAGGGCATCTTCGTCGACTTCGCGCAGGTCGTCACGACGAGCCGCATGAAGCCCCCGTTCGGCATCGGCCAGGTCGGCAAGGCGTTCCGCAACGAGATCACGCCCGGCAACTTCATCTTCCGCACGCGCGAGTTCGAGCAGATGGAGATCGAGTACTTCGTGCCGCCGGCCGACGTCGACACGCACTACGAGCAGTGGATCGCCGACGCGGTGGCGTTCTTCACCGACCTCGGCATCGACCCCGAGAACCTGCGGCGCTTCGACGTGCCCGACGGCGAGCGCGCGCACTACTCGGACGCCACCGCGGACATCGAGTACCGCTTCGGGTTCGCCGGCTCCGAGTGGGGCGAGCTCATGGGCGTCGCGAACCGCACCGACTTCGACCTGAACAACCACATCGAGTCGTCGGGCAAGGACCTGCGCTTCTTCGACCAGGCCGCGAACGAGAAGTACGTGCCCTACGTCATCGAGCCGTCGTTCGGGCTCACCCGTGCGCTCATGGCGTTCCTGCTCGACGCGTACCACGAGGACGAGGCCCCGAACGCGAAGGGCGGCGTCGACAAGCGCACCGTCCTGCGCCTCGACCCGCGGCTGGCGCCGGTGAAGGCTGCGGTGCTCCCGCTGTCCCGCAACGAGCAGCTGTCGCCGGTGGCGCGCGGGCTCGCCGACGACCTGCGGAAGCACTGGAACGTCGACTTCGACGACGCCGGCGCGATCGGTCGTCGCTATCGTCGCCACGACGAGATCGGCACGCCGTTCTGCATCACGGTCGACTTCGACACGCTCGACGACAAGGCGGTCACGGTGCGTGAGCGCGACACCATGTCGCAGGAGCGCGTCTCGCTCGACCAGCTGCAGGGCTACCTGGCGCAGCGCCTCCTCGGCGCGTAGCGCGCGCGGCTGCTGCGGCAGCCGCTGCCGCTGCCGCTGCCGCTGCCGCGGTCAGCGATCGCCGGTGCGACCTGCCGCTGCACAACCGAAAGCACCCCGGACCACGGAATCCCGTTGTTCGGGGTGCCTCTCGTTGTGCACGGCGCACGAGACACGGCGCACGAGACACGGCGCACGAGACACGGCGCACGAGACACGGTGCGCGAGGAGCGGGTCGTGACCGCGGGAATGCGCGGGCAGGGGCCGGGCTTGCACCTCGTGTGAACGAGTCTGTGAAGGTCGATGTCTGGTCGGACGTCGCATGCCCCTGGTGCTACATCGGCAAGCGGAAGTTCGAGGCCGGCGTCGCCGCGTTCGCCTCCTCGCCCGACGCCCAGCCGGTCGAGGTCGAGTACCACTCCTTCGAGCTGAGCCCGGACACCCCGGTCGACTTCGAGGGCACCGAGGCCGAGTTCCTCTCGCAGCACAAGGGCCTGCCGGTGCAGCAGGCACAGCAGATGATCGACCAGGTCGCCGGCATCGCCTCGTCCGTCGGGCTGCACTACGACTACGACGCACTGCGCCACACGAACACCGTCAAGGCGCACCAGGTCATCCACCTGGCGAAGCAGCACGGCAAGCAGCTCGAGATGGTCGAGCGCCTCTTCACCGCGTACTTCGAGCGCGGCGAGCACGTCGGACAGGACGAGTCCCTGGCCGACCTCGGCGCCTCGATCGGTCTGGACCGCGACGAGGTCCTGGCGACCCTGCGCGACGACGCCCAGCTCGCCGCCGTCCGGGCCGACCAGGCCCAGGCGCAGGCGTTCGGGATCAACGGCGTCCCGTTCTTCGTCATCGACGGCAAGTACGGCGTCTCCGGCGCACAGGACCCGGCGGCGTTCGAGCAGGTGCTCCGCCAGGTCGTCGCGCTCCGCGACGTGACGCCCGAGGAGCTCGCGGCGCAGCAGCAGCGTGCCGCGGACGACGCGACCGCGGACGCGGAGGCGACCCGGTGACCGGCGTGACGACGACCGGCCCGGTCGAGCCGGGCCTCCAGGCCGACGACCGGGAGGCGCGACCCGCCCTGCTCACGCTCGTCACGCCCGGCGGTGCGCCGGTCTGCGAGGGTGACAGTTGCTTCGTCCCCGGTGCCGAGGGCGACTGGACCGAGGTCCCCGACTGAGCCGTCCGCTAGCGGACGGGCTCCTCGTCGGTGATGTCGGCGACGGTCGCGTCGTAGGCGGCGACGAGCGCGTCGCCGTCGACGAAGGCACTCGCGCCGTGGCGACCGGCACCGAGCGCGATGCGGCGGCCCAGGACGCGTTCGTCGGCGTACACCGGCAGGTCGCCGCTCGCGCCGATCGGCGTGATCGTGCCGCGCTCGTAGCCCGAGGCCTCGAGCGCGGTGGCTGCGTCGGGCATCGACAGCTTGTTGACGCCGACGACGGTGCGGAGCTTCTTCCAGGCGATGCTGCGGCCGCCCGGCACCAGCGCGAGCAGGAAGCCACCGTCGTGACGCTTGACGACGAGCGTCTTCACGATGTCGCCCGGGTCGATGCCGAGCAGGGCTGCGGCACCCTCGAGGGAGTCGGCGGCGGGGCGCTGGACCACGTCCACCGCGAGCCCTCGGGCGGCGGCGTCGGCGTCGAACCGGGCGATCGCGGAGTCGGTCATGTGGAGAACGCTACCGGCGCGGACACGCGTGGGAGAATGGAGCACGTATGACGATCACCGACGCGCCCACCACGGCGCCCCGCACGGCGAAGCCCCTGCGCATCGGCCCCATCGAGGTCGAGGCGCCGGTCGTGCTCGCGCCGATGGCGGGCATCACGAACATGGCCTACCGCCGGCTCTGCCGCGAGTACGGCGCCGGACTGTACGTCTGCGAGATGATCACCTCGCGGGCGCTGGTCGAACGGACTCCGGTGTCGATGCAGCTCATCCAGCACCACGAGTCGGAGACGCCGCGGTCCATCCAGCTGTACGGCGTCGAGCCGAACACCGTGGCCGAGGCGGCGACGATCCTGGTGGGCGAGGACCGCGCCGACCACATCGACCTCAACTTCGGGTGTCCGGTGCCGAAGGTCACGCGGAAGGGCGGGGGAGCGGCCCTGCCGTGGAAGACCGACCTCTTCAAGGACCTCGTCGAGAAGACGGTCAAGGCCGCCGGCAACGTCCCGGTCACGGTGAAGATGCGCAAGGGCATCGACGCCGACCACCTGACCTACCTCGACGCGGCACGCATCGCCCGCGACGCCGGTGTCGCCGCGATCTCGCTGCACGCCCGCACCGCGAACGAGCACTACTCGGGGCAGGCGGACTGGTCCGCGATCGCCACGTTGAAGGAGACGATCACCGACATCCCGGTGCTCGGCAACGGCGACATCTGGTCCGCCGCCGACGCCCTGCGCATGGTCGACGAGACCGGCTGCGACGGTGTCGTGGTCGGCCGCGGCTGCCTGGGTCGGCCGTGGCTGTTCGGCGACCTGGCGGCGGCGTTCCGCGGTGAGGACGTGCGCGCGATGCCCTCGCTCGGCGACGTCGCGACCGCCTTCCGTCGACACACCGAGCTGCTCGTCGAGTTCTTCGGGTCCGAGGACCACGGGTGCCGCGACGCCCGGAAGCACGTCTCCTGGTACTTCAAGGGGTACCCGATCGGCGGCGACGTCCGCTCGGCGCTCTCCATGGCCTCGAGCCTGCAGGAGATCGACGACCTGCTCGGGCAGCTCGACTGGTCGGCGCCGTACCCCGGTGCCGACGTCGAGGGCCCGCGAGGCCGCGCCGGCCACCCGAAGCGCACGGCGCTGCCGGACCGCTGGCTCGAGTCGCGCGACGTGGACGCCGAGTTCCGCAAGGTCCTCGCCGCCGCCGAGCTGCACCACAGCGGCGGATGAGCGCCACCGCTTCGTACGGGCCGGCCGACGCGGAGCGCTGGCTGCCCGAGACCCACGGCAGCCGTCGCTCCGACTTCGCCCGGGACCGTGCCCGCCTGCTGCACTCGAGCGCGCTCCGACGCCTCGCCGCGAAGACCCAGGTGCTCAGCCCGACCACCGGACTCGACTTCGCCCGCAACCGCCTGACGCACTCGCTCGAGGTCGCGCAGGTCGGGCGCGAGCTCGCCGACTCCCTCGGGCTCGACCCCGACGTCGTCGACACCGCGTGCCTGGCGCACGACATCGGGCACCCGCCGTTCGGGCACAACGGCGAGACCGCCGTCAACGCCTGGGCGGCGGACATCGGCGGCTTCGAGGGCAACGCCCAGACGCTGCGGTTGCTGACCCGCCTCGAGCCGAAGGTCTACGGCGACGGGCCGGACGACGAGCGTCCGTACGGGCTCAACCTCACCCGGGCCTCGCTCGACGCGAGCTGCAAGTACCCGTGGCCGGCGGCGCAGGGCGTCGCCGAGGCATCGTCGGGGCGCACCAAGTTCGGGTTCTACGACGACGACCACGACGCCTTCGCGTGGCTCCGGCGCGGTGCTCCGCGTCGGCAGCGGTGCATCGAGGCGCAGGTCATGGACCTGTCCGACGACATCGCCTACTCGGTGCACGACTTCGAGGACGCCGTCGTCGCGGGCTTCATCGACGTCGCGGCCCTGGGCGACCGGGTCGGCGAGAACGACATCGTCACCGCCATGCACGCCTGGGTCGGGTCGGACCTCAGCCGTGACGAACTGCTCGAGGCCTTCGACCGGCTCCGGTCGCTGCCGCTGTGGATGACGTCGTACGACGGGTCGCGGCGGGACATGGCGCGGCTCAAGAACCTCACCTCGCAGCTCATCGGACGGTTCGCGCGGACGGCGACGGCGGCGACTCGCGAGTCCTACGCGTCCGGGTCCCTCGTGCGGTTCGCGGCCTCGGTCGTCACCCCGCCGGAGATCATCGGCGAGATCGCGGTGCTGAAGGGCATCGTCGCGGCGTTCGTCATGACGCAGGGCAATCGGCAGCCCGTGTACGAGGACCAGCGTCGCGTGCTCACCGAGTTGCTCGACGCCCTGGCGGCGACGGGCAGTGCGGACCTCGAGCCGGGCTTCGCGGCGGACTGGCGTTCGGCGTCCGACGACGCCGGGCGGCTGCGGGCCGTGGTCGACCAGGTCGCGAGCCTGACGGACCAGGGGGCGCTGGCGTGGCACAAGCGACTCGTGGTGGGGGACCGGGAGACGACGCACATCGCGGTCTGACGCCGGCGTGCGAGACGCCGCCGTGTGGACGCGACGCCGCCGTGAGGGCGAGACGCCGCCGGATCTGGGTCCGGTTCGCCGACCCGGCACCGTCTCGGGCGGACGGCGCCGTCTCGGTGGGACCGAAGTGGCTCCTGCCCGGCCGCCGCGCGTGTCGACGTGCGCACCGACCGAGGTGGGGCGCGTGCTGATCGTGCACCGCGCCTCCCGGCCGTCGTGCTCTCCACAGGCGGACACGGACCGTCCTCCGGCACCGGCCGCACGAACTAGGATCGAGGGGTGGCTGGCAGGATCGCGCGGAACGACATCGACGAGGTCCGCTCGCGTGTCAACATCGCCGACGTCGTCGGCGACCACGTCACGCTGAAGTCGGCGGGCGTCGGCTCGCTGAAGGGGCTCTGCCCGTTCCACGACGAGCGCTCCCCGTCGTTCCACGTGCGGCCGCAGGTCGGCCGGTACCACTGCTTCGGGTGCGGCGAGGACGGCGACGTCTTCGAGTTCATCATCAAGATGGACCACACGACGTTCCAGGAAGCGGTCGAGCGGATGGCCGCGAAGATCGGCTTCACGCTCCACTACGAAGAGGGCGACGGCCCGCGCACCGACTACAACCAGCGCGCGCGGCTGATCGCCGCGAACGAGGCAGCGCTCGAGTTCTACCAGTCGCAGCTCACCTCGGCGGCTGCCGAGCCCGCGCGACGCTTCCTCGGGGAGCGCGGCTTCGACCCCGCGGCAGCACAGCACTTCGGCGTGGGCTTCGCGCCGCAGTCGTACGACGCCACGCGTGAGCACCTGCGGGGCCGTGGGTTCTCGATGGACGAGATCCTCGCGGCGGGACTCGCCGGACAGGGCGACCGCTCGCCGTACGACCGGTTCCGCGGACGCCTCGTGTGGCCGATCCGCGACGTGACCGGTGCGACGATCGGCTTCGGCGCGCGTCGGCTGCTCGACGACGACAAGGGCCCGAAGTACCTCAACACCCCCGAGACGCCGATCTACCACAAGAGCCAGGTCCTCTACGGGCTCGACCTCGCCCGCAAGGACATCTCCAAGGGCAAGCAGGTCGTGATCGTCGAGGGCTACACCGACGTCATGGCGTGCCACCTCGCCGGTGTGACGACCGCCGTCGCGACGTGCGGCACCTCGTTCGGTGTCGACCACATCAAGGTCCTCCGGCCGATGCTCGGCGACGTCAGCGGTGCCGACCCGAACGCCAACGGCGAGGTGGTCTTCACGTTCGACCCCGACGAGGCCGGGCAGCGTGCCGCCTCGCGGGCGTTCGCCGAGGAGCAGCGCTTCGCCGCGCAGACCTACGTCGCGGTGGCTCCCGGCGGACTCGACCCGTGCGACCTCCGACTCGCGCGGGGCGACGACGCGATCCGCCGGCTCGTCAGCGCGAAGCGCCCGATGTTCGAGTTCATGATCCGTCGGACGCTCGACGGCCACGACCTCGAGACCGTCGAGGGGCGGGTCAGCGCACTGCGGGCCGCCGCGCCGGTCCTCGCCGGGATCCGCGACCGCTCCCTCACGCAGGGGTACGTCCGCGAACTCGCCGGGTGGCTCGGCATGGACATCCCGGACGTCCGGCGGGCGGTCGACTCGGCGCGTCAGCGCGCGTCCGCAGCGCGCACCGACCGGACGGGAGGCCCGGTGCCGGTCGGTCAGGCCGGTCCCGGTGGTGAGCTGGTCGCCCCGCCCGAGGAGCCCGTGGCCGGTCTGCGGCTGCTGCCGAACGACCCGATCACCCGGATGGAGCGCGATGCCGTGATGGCGATGGTGCAGCAGCCCGGGTACGTGGGCGCACCGCTCATCTGGCTCGCGGCCGGCGCGACGTTCTCGGCGCCGATGCTGTCGGTCGTGCGGGACGCCGTGGTCGCCAACGTCGACTCGATCGGTGCGGGGGACTGGCTCGACCGGTTGCTGCAGGACGTGCCGGCGCCGTTCCGCGGTCTCGTGCAGGAGCTCGCACTCGCACCGATCCCGGCTCGCACCGACGAGGACCTGGCGCTCTACGCCCGGAGCATCGTCGTGGCCCTGGTCGAGCGGGACCTGCTCGCCCGCAAGGCCTCGCTGCTCGGGCAGCTGCAGCGGGCCGACCCGCACGAGCAGTCCGACCGGCGCGCCGAGATCCAGCGCCAGCTCGTCGACATCGACGCGCAGCGGATGCGCCTCCGCGCCGACGCCGAGGCGGCAGCGCAGGGCTGAGCCGTCCTGCGAGGGGCGGCAGCGCGTCGTCGCCCGGCCACTCGTGCTGGCCGCTCGGTCGCGCGGCCACTCGTGCTGGGCCGCTCGGTCGCGCGACCACTCGTGCTGGGCCCCACGGTCGCCCGGCCACTCGTGCTGGACCCCAGGGTCGCGCGACCACTCGTGCTGGACCTCACGGTCGCGCGACCTGCACGTGCGGTCGATCTGGTCGCACGACTCGCCGCCGCGGCCCGGACTGAGCGGCAGGTCGTGCGACCAGGACACGAGCGTCATCCACCGCAGCCGCCGCAGCGGGCAGGGATCGCCGCGTGGACGACGTCGAGCGGGTGGGGATCGGTGCCCGGAGACGCCGAGGGTGCCGTACTCCGCCCGCTCGGTGTCCCGCCGTGGCCCGGCCACTCGCACTGGCCGTTCCGGTCGCACGACGTGCCGTGTGCGGTCGTCCTGGTCGCACGACCCGCCGCCGCGGCCCGAACTGAGCGGCAAGTCGTGCAACCCGAACGCGAGCACCACCGACCGGCGCCGGGCGGGCAGGACGTGCCGCGCGCGTGACGTCGGGTGGGTGGGATATGTCGGCCGGGGAGGTCGAGCGTGACGGATCTCGCCCGCTCGGCAGCGGGCAGCGGGCAGCGGGCAGCGGGCAGCCGCTCGCCCGCCCGGTGGCAGGCAGCGGCCCGACCTCCGGCCCCCGTTGCACCACGCAACTTTCGTGCGCGACACGCCGCTCGGTGACGCGCGCATCATGCGCCACGCGACGCGGTCGTGCATTACAAGGGTGTAAACAAATGTCCCTCGAATCGTGGAGTTCCGTGTCAGGGTGGTACCAATGAGCGTTCCCGGCGGGCCTCACAGTCGATCCACCGCCCTCCGCGGGACCCCTTGCGAACCATCACCGAGAGAGAGAGCGGACATGGCATCCGTATCCAAGTGGGGCAGGCGCGGCATCGCGCTCGGCGCCGGGGCAGCAGCGACGGCGCTGGTGCTGACGGGCTGCGCGAGCAGCAGCGTCTCCGACACCGACCTCAACGGCCTGAGCATCGGCACGACGGACAAGGTCACGTCCCTCGATCCGGCCGGGTCCTACGACAACGGCTCCTTCGCCGTGCAGAACCAGGTGTTCCCGTTCCTGATGAACACCCCCGTCGGCAGCCCCGACGTCAAGCCGGACATCGCCGAGAGCGGCGAGTTCACGAACGACACGACCTACACGGTGAAGCTCAAGAGCGGGCTGAAGTTCGCGAACGGCAACGACCTCACCTCGAGTGACGTCAAGTTCTCGTTCGAGCGCGAGCTGAAGATCAACAACGAGAACGGTCCGCAGTCGCTGCTCGCCAACCTCAAGAGCATCGAGACCCCGGACGACACCACGGTCGTCTTCAACCTCGACCACGCCGACCAGACCTGGCCGCAGGTGCTCTCGAGCCCCGCAGGCCCGATCGTCGACGAGCAGGTCTTCTCGGCGGACGAGCTCACCCCGGCGGCGGACATCGTCAAGGGCAAGGCGTTCGCCGGGCAGTACGAGATCACCTCGTACAAGGAGAACGACACCATCCAGTACTCGGCGAACCCCGAGTACGACGGGCTCCTCGGCAAGGCGAAGACCAAGGAGGTCACCGCCAGCTACTACACCAAGGAGACCGACCTGAAGCTCGCCGTGCAGAAGGGCGACGTCGACGTGGCGTACCGCTCGCTGACGCCGACCGACATCGCCGACCTGCGCAAGGACGACTCCGTCAAGGTCACCGACGGCCCCGGTGGCGAGATCCGCTACCTGGTCTTCAACTTCAACACGCAGCCGTTCGGCGCGAGCCAGTCCGACGCGGACGAGGCGAAGGCCCTCGCCGTGCGCCAGGCCGTGGCCGACGTCGTCGACCGCGAGAAGATCGCGAAGGACGTCTACAACAACACGTACTCGCCGGTCTACTCGATGGTGCCGGACGGCCTGACCGGTGCCGCGAAGCCGTTCGAGGAGCTCTACGGCAACGGCAAGGGCGGCCCCGACGTCGACAAGGCGAAGGAGACGCTGTCGAAGGCCGGTGTCACCGGCAAGGTGCAGCTCGACATCCAGTACGCGCCCGACCACTACGGTTCGACGTCGGACGACGAGTACGCCGAGCTCAAGACGCAGCTCGAGAACTCGGGCCTTTTCTCCGTGAAGATCCAGTCGACGGTCTACACGACCTACGCGCAGGAGCGGACGAAGGACTCCTACCCGGTGTACCAGCTCGGGTGGTTCCCGGACTTCTCGGACGCCGACAACTACCTGTCGCCGTTCTTCACGAAGGACAACTTCGTGCAGAACCACTACGACGACCCGGAGATCCAGAAGCTGATCTCCGAGGAGCAGCAGGAGTCCGACAAGGACAAGCGCGCGCAGCTCATCGAGCAGGCGCAGGAGCGCGAGGCCACGCAGATCTCGACGCTGCCGCTCCTGCAGGGCAAGTCCGTGGCGGTCGCAGGCAAGGACGTCAAGGGCCTGACCCTCGACTCCTCGTACAAGTTCCGCTACGCCACCCTCTCCAAGTAACACCGGCGTCGGCCCACGGGGGCGTTCCCACGAGGAGCGCCCCCGTGGCCACGTCCCGAACGGCACCGAAAGGCACCCGTCCCCGTGACCCTCAGCACCCCCGAGGCGACACCGGAGCTGGCCACCGACCCCACCAAGCCCCAGGCACAGCGACGTGCCCGTGGGCAGGGCGGCGGGCTCGGTCGGTACATCCTGGTCCGCTTCCTCCTCATCTTCCCGACGGTGTTCATCCTGGTGACGCTCGTCTTCTTCCTGATGCGCGTCATCGGGAACCCGATCACCGCCTCGGTCGGTGGCCGTCTGACGCCCTCGCAGCTCCAGGAACGTCTGCACGCCGCCGGCTACGACCGGCCGGTCATCGTCCAGTACCTCGAGTACCTCGGCGGCATCGTGCGCGGGGACTTCGGCACGACGTCGACCGACAACCGTCCGATCACCGAGGTCATCGTCACGTACGGCGGCGCGACCGCGGAGCTGGTCTTCTACGCGCTCATCGTCGCCCTCGTCCTCGGCATCCCGCTCGGCATGCTCGCGGCGTACGTCCGCGACAAGTGGCCGGACGTGCTGTTCCGAGCGCTCGCGATCCTGACGTACGCGACGCCGGTGTTCTTCGGCGGTCTGCTCCTCAAGCTCGTCTTCTCGGTCTGGCTCGGCTGGCTGCCGCTCGGCGACCGCGCCTCCACCCGGGTGTCGCTCATCCTCGACAACATCCCGGGTGCGACCGGCATCTACCTCATCAACGCACTCCGCACCGGCAACGCGCAGGTGATCGGCGACGTGCTGTCGCACGCCGTCCTGCCCGCGCTGACGCTCGGTCTGCTCACCGCCGGCATCTTCCTGCGTCTGGTGCGTGCCAACATGATCGGCTCGCTCGGGTCCGAGTACGTCGACGCGGCCCGCTCGCGCGGCGTCCGGGAGGCCCGGCTCGTCCGGACGCACGCCTTCCGTCCGGCGCTGGTCCCGATCATCACCGTGATGGGTCTGCAGATCGCCATGCTGCTCGGTGGGTCGGTGCTCACCGAGACCACGTTCGGCTGGCGCGGGCTCGGTTTCCAGCTCAACCAGTACCTGTCGGCCCGCGACTTCGTCGCGGTCCAGGGCATCGTCGCGATGCTCGCCGTGATCGTCGCCGTGACGAACTTCGTCGTCGACGTCGTCGCGGCGCTGATCGACCCGAGAGTGAGGTTCTAGCGATGGCCGACACCTCGCTCGTCGACCGCCACGAGCCGCTCTGGAAGCGGCTGCCCGTGGTGGTCCAGCTCCGCAGGAGCACCGGCTGGCAGCGCGCCATGCTCATCACCGGCGTGGTCATCTGCGCCCTGTACCTGATCGTCGCCCTCGCCGCGCCGCTCATCGCCCCGTACGGCTTCGGTCAGCTGCAGGGCGCCGACGGCCAGGGCTTCCCGCGCACCGCCCCGCCGAGCGCCGAGCACGTCTGGGGCACCACGGTCGGTGGCTTCGACGTGTTCAGCCGCGTCGTCTTCGGCGCGCGCACCGCAGTGCTCGTCGTCATCGTCGCGGTCGTCGTGTCGATCACGATCGGGGTCATCCTCGGCATGGTCTCGGGGTACGTCGGCGGCTGGCTCGACCGGGTCCTCGTCGTCGTCGCCGACGCGATCTACGCGTTCCCCTCGCTGCTGCTCGCCATCGTCGTGTCGATCGTGATCTCCGGCGGCAACTCGAGCTACACCGGCGGCATCGTCGCGGCGGCGATCTCGATCACCGTCGTCTACGTCCCGCAGTACTTCCGGGTCGTGCGTGCCGAGGCGGTGCGCCTGAAGAACGAGGCGTTCGTCGAGTCCGCGCGGGTCATCGGCACGAACCCGTGGCGCATCATGACCCGCCACGTGCTGCGCAACAGCACCAGGAGCCTGCCGCTCATCCTGACGCTGAACGCCTCCGACGCGATCCTCACCCTGGCCGGCCTCGGCTTCCTCGGGTTCGGCATCGGCCCGACCAGCGGCGCGGAGTGGGGCTACGACCTCAGCCGCGCGCTGTCGGACGTCGCGTCGGGCGTCTGGTGGACCGGTGTGTTCCCCGGCGTCGCGATCGTCGTGCTCGTGCTCGGCGTGACCTTCATCGGCGAGAGCCTCAACGACATCTCGGACCCGCGCCTGCGCGCCCGGAGGAGGCTGAAGCAGCTGGTCTCGCGGAAGCAGGCCGCCAGCACGGAAGGGGCGACGGCATGACCGACGCAGCGAACGACCAGCAGGACCGACCGGTCGCGGTCGTCGACGACCTGACCGTCACCTTCGCGACCGACGGCGGTGCCGTCGACGCGGTCAAGGGCGTCAGTCTCGACGTCCGTCCGGGCGAGGTCCTCGCGCTGGTCGGCGAGTCCGGCTCCGGCAAGTCGGTCACGGCCCGCAGCATGCTGCGGCTGATGCCCGAGACGGCGACGCTCGGTGGTGCGGTGTACCTCGACGGCACCGACGTGGTCAGCGTCGGGTCGGCCAAGCTCCGCGAACTCCGCGGCACGGCCGGTGCGATGGTCTTCCAGGAGCCGTCGACCGCGCTCAACCCGGTCTTCACGGTGGGGTGGCAGATCGCCGAGGGCCTCCGGGCGCACGGCGGCGTCTCGAAGAAGGACGCCCGCGCGAAGGCGATCGACTACCTGCGACGCGTCGGCATCCCCGACCCGGAGACGCGGGTCGACCACTACCCGCACCAGTTCTCCGGCGGGCAGAAGCAGCGCGTGGTCATCGCGAGTGCACTGGCCCTCGAGCCGAGCGTGATCATCGCCGACGAGCCGACCACCGCGCTCGACGTCACCGTGCAGGCCGAGATCCTCGACCTGCTCCGGCGCTGCCGCGACGAGTTCGGCGCCGCCATCGTCATCATCACGCACAACATGGGCGTGGTCGCCGACCTGGCCGACCGGGTCGCCGTCATGTACCAGGGCGAGGTCGTGGAGGAGGCACCGGTCGCGCAGCTCTTCGCGGACCCGCAGGCCGACTACACGAAGCGCCTGCTCGCCGCCGTGCCCCGGCTGGAGGCCTCGACCGGGACGGCCCGCCGAGCGGTGGTCGCGACCGACGTCGAGCCCCTCGTCAGCGCGAAGGGGCTCGAGATCGAGTACCCGGGCCGCCTCGGCTCACCCGCCTTCAGGGCCGTGAAGGGCGTCGACCTCGACGTCCGTCCCGGCGAGGTGCTCGGGCTGGTGGGGGAGTCGGGCTCCGGCAAGACGACGATCGGTCGGGCCATCGCGGGGCTCACCCGCGTCACCGGCGGGTCGCTCGAGGTCCTCGGCACCGAGATGCTCGGGTACCGCGAGCGGGACTTCAAGCGGCACCGCAAGGACATCGGGTTCGTGTTCCAGGACCCGGCGACCTCGTTCAACCCGCTGCTCACGATCGCCGAGTGCGTCGCCGAGCCGCTCGTCGTGCACGGCGAGGTGCGGAACCCCCGAGCCGCCCGCAAGCGCGTCGGCGAGTTGCTCGAGATGGTGCAGCTCCCGGCGTCCTACGGCGACCGGTACCCGCACGAGCTGTCCGGTGGCCAGCGGCAGCGCGCCTCGCTCGCGCGTTCGATCGCACTCCGGCCGAAGCTGCTCATCGCGGACGAACCGACGAGCGCGCTCGACGTGTCGGTGCAGGCCCGCGTGCTGGAGCTCTTCCTCGAGCTGCAGCAGGACCTCGGGTTCGCGTCGCTGTTCATCAGCCACGACCTCGCGGTCGTCGGCGCACTGTCGGACCGCATCGCGGTGCTGTACCGCGGCGACCTGGTGGAGACGGGCACCACCGCCGAGGTCCTCGGTGCGCCGCAGCACCCCTACACGCAGCGGCTGCTCGCGTCGCTGCCCGTGCCGGACCCGGCGGAACAGGCGGAGCGACGGCGTACGCTGGTGGCACTGGAGAACGCCGGGTCCTGACCCGACGCGACCGGCCTGGAGGCACGGCGTTGCGTCGTCGACGCACGCCGCGCCTCCCGGCCGGTCACCTCCGGCGAACCACCGACGACGCGACACCGGTCCGTCGCGCAACCGCCGCCAGGGGGCGGCGCGGAAGGGGACCCATGATCGCGGTGAACGGCCCGGCGGTCGTCGCAGACGACGTCTCGATCGAGTACCGGGGCGTGCGCGGATCGGAGCCGATCCGCGCGGTCGACGGGGTCAGCCTGACCGTTCGCCAGGGCGAGATCCTCGCGCTCATCGGTGAGTCCGGTTCCGGCAAGAGCACCTTCGCCGCCGCGATCGCCGGGCAGCTCGGTGCGACCGGCGAGGGCGAGGGTGCGCACCGGCGACAGATCGTCGGCGGTGAGCTCACCGTGCTCGGTCAGCACGTGCGCGGGCTCCGCCCGTCCTCGCGGAAGGCGCAGCGGCTGACCGGCCGCATCGGGTACCTGCCGCAGGACGGCGCCGACCGGCTGAGCCCCGACCTGACCGTGGGCGAGGCGATCGCCGAACCGATCTACCTGCGCGACCGGCGGTTCGACCGCAAGGAGGCCGGGCTCATGGTCGCGCGACTGGTCGACGCCGTGCACCTGCCCCTCGGCGTCATGCGCCTGAACACGTGGGAGCTGTCGAGCGGGCAGCGGCAGCGTGTCGCCCTCGCACGCGCGCTCATCCTCGAGCCGCAGCTCCTCGTCGCCGACGAACCCGCACGCGGCGTCGACGTCCTGGTCCGTCAGTCGGTGCTCGAGGCCCTGACGAACCTGCAGCGCGGTCGGCAGTTCTCGGCCGTCGTGGTGTCGAGCGACCTCCGCGAGGCCCGGGCGCTCGCGGACCGCGTCGGTGTGCTCGCCGAGAGCCGCCTGGTCGGGCTCGGCACCTTCGACGAGGTCCTCGACAACCCCGTCGACCCCTACGTGCAGACGCTCGCCGCGACCGCGTCGCGCCCCGTGAAGCGTCGTCCGACCGCGACCACCGCCCCGCGGCGCTCGTCCGCCCCCCGTCGTCCGGTCGGTGCCGGGGCGGGCACCGCTCCCCGGACCGAGCGTCAGGAGAACGCATGAGCACCACGACCGCACCCGACACCGCGGGCAGCCGCGGACACCGCGCGGTCGTCACCGACGCGGGCGCGCCGCTCCCCGTCGACGCACCCACGGCCGGACCGGTCGCGATCCTGCCGACCGCGGCCGACCTGCACGCGGACGCCGTGCGGGCCGCCGGCGGCACGGTCGGCGACCTCGGCGCGGACACGCGGGGGATCGTCTGGCTCGACGCCCGTGACCCCGACGGGCTCGCGGCAGCGTTGGACCAGGGGCCCTCGGTCGGCTGGGTCCAGCTGCCCTTCGCGGGCGTCGACGCCTTCGCCCACCTGATCCAGGAGCACGGGGACCGGGTGCTCTTCACGTCGGCCAAGGGTGCCTACGCGGAACCCGTCGCCGAGCACGCCCTCGCGCTGACGCTCGCGACGCTCCGGGTGCTGCAGAAGCGCGCCCGCGCGACGTCCTGGGCGACCGAGCCGGAGGGCGTGTCGCTCTACGGGCGGAACGTCGTTCTGATCGGCGCGGGCGGGATCGCCCTGGAGTACATCCGGCTCGTCGCCCCGTTCGAGGTCTCCGTGACGGTCGTGCGCCGCTCGGACGACCCGGTGCCGGGAGCCGACCGCACGGTCACGACCGACGCCCTGGACGAGGTGCTGCCCGACGCCGACGTGGTCGTGGTCGCGGCGGCCATGACCTCGGGGACGGCGAAGCTGTTCGACGCGCGCCGGTTCGGACTCATGAAGCCCTCGGCGCGTCTCGTGAACATCGCGCGCGGGGGACTGGTCGACACCGACGCGCTCGTCGCGGCGCTGCGCGAGGGCACGATCGCCGCCGCCGGCCTCGACGTGACGGACCCGGAGCCCTTGCCCGACGGCCACCCGCTCTGGGACGAGCCGGGTGTGGTCGTCACGCCGCACCAGGCCGACACCCCGGACATGGTCGCGCCGCTGCTGGCCGAGCGCGTCCGGGCGAACACCGCCGCGTTCCTGTCCGGCTCGGGCGACGGGTTCGTCGGCGTCGTGGACCCCGTCGCGGGCTACTGAGCACCGACGGTGCCGGGCCCGGCCGGAGAGCTCGACGACGCGGCGCGCCCGGGATGCGCGGCCGATGCGCGGAGCGGGCTCGGGGTGCTGCTATGCTGTTACCCGTTGTTCGCACCACATTCGCCAGCGGACAGTGATCCTCGATAGCTCAATTGGCAGAGCAGCCGGCTGTTAACCGGCAGGTTGTTGGTTCGAGTCCAACTCGGGGAGCGACAGGCCCTCACCCTCCGGGGTGGGGGCCTCTTGCGTTCCCGGGGTTCGGCGCCCTTGCCGCTACCGCGAGACTCGGCTCCGCGGACGGTTTCTCGGGCACCGGACCACGAACGTGTCCGCACGGCCGAGTCTCGCGCGGAGCCGGCGCTGGGCGGCGGCCGGTGTTCGGCTTCCGGCTGGCTCGCAGGCGCCGCCCGGTCGCAAGCTGTTAGCGTTCACAGGTGATCACCGTGCGCCGGACCCTCGCCGCGGCGTTCGTCGTCCTCGGAGCGGTGGCGCTCACCGCGTGCACCGCCGGGCAACCGGAGCCGGAGGACTCGCTCGACTCCGCAGCACGGTCCGAGGTCTCCGCGACGGGCAGCGCGCCGATCGTCTTCGCGTTCGTGTGCAGCGGCGCCGCGGACGGCAGCAGCGACACGACGGGTGTCGACGCCGACGGCACTGGGGAGACGTACACGACGTACGCCGCCGTGTGGGAGGCCGAGCGCACCGACTGCCGGGCCGAGCGCATCACCGGCACCGAGATGTCGGCGCAGCAGCGGGCCGCGGTCCGGGCGGCCGACGGTACCGCCACGCTCGAGGAGCTCGCGGCGACCTGCGCGGAGCGCGGAGCGTCGCCGTGGCGTGACGGCGTCTCGACGCCGGACCAGGCCGAGCTGGCGGCCGGACTCGTCGCGTACTGCCCCGGTCACCCCGACCGGGACCGCCTGCAGGAGTCGCTGACGGCCTACCGGGGCTGAGCCGGGCCTCCCGGCCGACCGCCGGTGCCGCCCTGGGACGTGCGCCGGAGCCGACCGCGCGGTCAGCCTTCGGGGTGGTCGCGACCGGGGAGCCAGGACTTGCCCGGGCCGCCCCAGCTGCTCTTGCGGATCGCCTTCGCGACCTGCTTGCCGTACGGGTGCACGAGCCGGTCGGCGTACAGGTAGCCGTCCAGGTGGTCGTACTCGTGCTGGAAGACGCGGGCGAGCCACCCGTGGGCCTCGACCTCGAAGGGCTTCCCGTGCTCGTCGACCGCACGGAGCAGGGCGCCCTCGGCCCGACGCAGCGGGAAGCGCTCACCCGGGATCGAGAGGCAGCCCTCGGACTCCTCGTCCTCGTCGAGCTCCTCGACCGTCTCCGGCACGGGCGGAGTGGTCCAGAGCACCGGGTTGATCGCGACCCCGCGGTGCAGGACCTCGTCGTCGTCGGTCCACGAGTACACGAACAGGCGCTTGCCGACCCCGACCTGCGGACCCGCGAGACCGACCCCGGGGGCGAGGTCCATCGTCTCGTACATGTCCTGCACCAGTGCGCGGAGGTCGTCGTCGAACGCGGTGACCTCGGCAGCGCGCTCGTGGAGGACGGGTTCGCCGGTGATGCGGATGGGGAGGACGGGCATCCACCCAGGTTATCCGGCGAGGACCGGTAGCCTCGTCGCGTGACGACGGACCTCCCGATCCCGGACGCGGTCAACCTGACCCCGTTCCAGGCCCTGATGATCCCCGTCGCGCTCGTCGGTGCGGTCTTCCTGTCGCTCGGAGCGCAGTTCCAGAGCCGCGGGGTGCAGCGCGTCGAGGCCCGGCTCGGTCGGCAGTCGAAGGGGCTGTCGGTGCGGCACGTCCTCGGGCTGCTCGGCAGCGGCTGGTGGGTGCTCGGCACGCTCATGCTCGGTCTGGCCGTCGTGCTCCAGCTCATCAGCATCACGAACGCCCCGCTCATCGTCGTGCAGCCGCTCGGCGCCGTCGCGCTCGTCATCACCACGTGGTTCTCGTCACGGTCCTCCGGGGTGCCGCTCGGACAGCAGGCGCGACGGGCGGTCTGGACCTGCATCATCGGTGTCGGGATCTTCGTCGGCATCGCCGCCGTCGTCGGCCGCGAGAGCGCGATCACCCACGAGCAGCTCGTGACGATCCTGGTGGTGCTGGCGATCGTCCTGGTGGCCGTGTTCCTGTCGTTCCGCTTCGCGGCGAAGCGGGCGAGCGCCATGTACTACATCGTCGTGGCCGGGGTGCTCTACGGCTTCGTCGCGACGCTGGCCAAGGTCGTGCTGAACCGGTTCCTGCACGGCACGTTCGACTGGCTGACCGCGATCGCCGTCGTCGGGGTGATCGTCGCCGCGGTGCTCGGCGGGTACTTCGTGCAGAACGCGTACTCGAGCGGGTCCGCCGACCTGGTGATCGCCGGCCTCACCGTCATCGACCCGATCGTCGCCGTGGGCATCGGCGTGATCGTGCTCGGCGAGGCTGCCGGGGCGCCGTGGATCGCGGTGGTCGGCTTCCTGGTCGCTGCGGTGATCGCCATCACGGGCGTGTTCCTGCTCGCGAAGCACCACCCCGAGACGCGGCGCTGACCGCGGTCGGCTCGCGGCGTGGGCGGTCGTGTCCGCGGTTGCTGACAGCGTCGGTCGTCGTTGTCAGCCGTCGGCGTCGTCCGCGCGGCTGACGCGGTTGCTGACGGCGTCGGTGGTCGCTGTCGGCCATCGGCGTCGTCCGCGCGGCTGACGCGGGCGCTCGGGCCCGTGCGGTACCGTCGAGGCCCGACCAGCAACCGCCCACGAGAGGACGATGCCAGCCGTGTCAGAGGACGCCACCACCGCCACCGCCGAGTCGACGGGTGCGACGGGCGGGTCCCGACCGCTGCGCGTCATGATCGCGGCCGACACCTTCCCGCCGGACGTCAATGGCGCCGCGACCTTCGCCGAGCAGCTCGCCGTCGGGCTCGCGGAGCGCGGCCACGAGGTCCACGTCGTGGCCCCGGCGTCGAGCGCCCACCACGGCACGTTCGACGAGGAGCACCGCGGCGTCGTCCTCACCGTCCACCGGCTGAAGTCGTACAAGTGGCCGTGGCACGCGTGGCTCCGCTTCGTGTGGCCGTGGAGCGTCCGCAAGTGGACGGGTCCGATCCTCGACGCCGTCCAGCCGGACGTGCTGCACATCCAGTCGCACATCGTCATCGGGCGCGGCATCGTGCAGGAGGCCCACGAGCGCGGCATCCGCATCGTCGGCACCAACCACTTCATGCCCGAGAACCTGCTCGAGTACGTCCCGTTCGGCCGTCGCACGCTGCCGATCGCGCTGAAGATCGCGTGGAACGACGCCGCCAAGACCTACCGGCTCGCCGACGCCATCACGACGCCGACGGTGCTGGCCGCGGACTACCTCCGCGAGGCCATCGCCGGGCAGCAGGTCCTCGCGATCTCCTGCGGCATCGACGCGTCGCGCTACAGCGCCCGCAGTGGTCGCCCCGCGGGGAACGACATCGTGTTCGTCGGCCGGGTCGCGCCGGAGAAGAACCTCGACGTGCTCGTCCGAGCGCTCCCACTGCTGCCGAGTGAGCTGCACGCGACGCTCACCATCGTCGGTGGCGGCGAGATGATCCCGAAGTTGAAGACGCTCGTGCAGGAACTCGGACTCGAGGACCGGGTGCGCTTCGCCGGCTTCGTGTCGGACGAGGCGAAGCGCCAGGCGCTGACGAACGGCACCGTCTTCGCGATGCCGTCCACCGCCGAGCTGCAGAGCATCTCGTCCCTCGAGGCTATGGCGTCCGGGCTGCCGGTGGTCGCCGCGGACTCGATGGCACTGCCGCACCTCATCGACGGCAACGGGTACCTCTTCACGCCGGGCGACGTGCAGGACCTCGCTGCGAAGCTCGCACAGGTGCTGCAGGCGTCCGACGACGACTACCAGGCGATGCGGGAGCGCAGCCTGGCCATGATCGAGGCACACGACATCAACCGCACGCTCGCGACGTTCGAGTCGCTGTATCGTGGGGAGTCGGTGGCCTGACGGTCCCCGACGAGGGGCGGTAGCCAAGCTGGTCAAGGCACTCGGCTCATAACCGAACGATCGCGGGTTCAAGTCCCGCCCGCCCTACGTGCACCTGCCGCGACGACGTGAGACCCCCGACGACCACGCGCCGACCCCGAACGTGACGTTCGAGGCGACCCGGGTCGGCACCGGCGTGCGCGTGAACGCGTTCCGCATCGGCTTCATGGGAGCCCTGGGCGTGCTCATCGCCCTGCTGGCCGGCGTGATCGTCCAGCAGCTCAGCACGGTCCTGGTCTACATCGGCGTCGCGCTCTTCCTGTCGCTCGGCATCGACCCGCTGGTGTCCTTCCTCGAACGGTTCATCCCGCGCTGGTCGGCGATCACGATCGTCGTCGTGGGTGTCCTGTCCGCCTTCGCCGGCGTCGTGTTCGCGGTCGTCCCGATCCTCATCCAGCAGGCGACGAACCTCGTCCAGAACTTCCCGGAGATCGTCCAGGACATCTCGCAGCAGGAGTGGGTCCAGGACCTGTCACAGCAGTTCGCCGGCGCCGTCGACGTCAACCACGCGCTGGAGTCGCTGCAGTCCTTCGTGGAGGACCCGGGCAACCTCCTCAGCCTCGGTGGCGGGATCCTGGCGGTCGGCAGCGGTATCCTGTCCGGCCTGACCGGCGCGATCATCGTCATCATCCTGATGCTGTACTTCCTGGCGTCGATGCGGGGCCTGAAGTCGATGGCCTACCGCTTCGTGCCGGCGACACGTCGGCAGAACTTCGTCGACGTCAGCGAGCAGATCACCCAGGCCGTCGGCCGCTACGTCGTCGGACAGATCAGCCAGGCGCTGATCAACGGCATCCTCAGCCTCGTGTTCCTGCTCATCATCGGTGCACCGCTGCCCGTGCTGCTGGCGACCTTCGCGTTCCTGGGCTCGCTCATCCCGCTCGTCGGCACCCTCGCCGCGGCGGTCGTCATCTCCCTGCTCTGCCTGTTCGCCTCGCCGGCCACGGCGCTCGCGGCCGCGATCTACTACCTCGTCTACATGCAGGTCGAGGCGTACCTCATCTCCCCGCGCATCATGTCGCGCGCGGTGCAGGTGCCGGGCGCCCTGGTGGTCATCGCCGCGGTCGCCGGTGGCACGATCGGCGGGGTCCTCGGGGCGCTCGTCGCCGTGCCGGTCGCCGCGTCGGTGATCATCATCGTGCAGAAGGTCATCTACCCCCGCCAGGAGCAGTCGTGAGCACCGTCGACCCGGACCTGGCCGAGCACGTCGCGGCCCGCGATGCCTGGGCCCGCAGCGCGCGCGGCCCGCTCGCCCTGGTGAACGCGCAGCACGTCGACCGCCCGCAGCCCGTGTGGCCGGTCGCCGGGCAGTGGGCACCGGTCCCTGGTGGTCTCACCGTCACCGCCGCGGCGGCGGACGGCGTCGTGGTCGACGGCGTCCCGGTGGACGGCACGGTGCTGGTCGCGGGTGACACCGCCGTCGTGCCGTCGACCGTCGCCTTCGCCGACGGGCTCGCCGGCACGGTGCACGGCTCCACGCTGCGCGTCTGGGACCCGGCCTCCGACGCGGTCTCCCGCTTCGCACGCATCGCCCGGTTCGCCCCGCGGCCGGGCGGGTGGGTCACGGCCGGCAGGTACGAACCCTGGTCCGGTCAGGAGGCACCCGGTCACCTCACCGACGCCGCCGGCGACCCCCTGCCCGTCGCCGGGACGATCGAGACCACGGTGGACGACGTTCCCGTGCGGCTCACCGCGGTGCGGTCCGCGCCGTACCACGGCCGGCCGCGGTTGCAGCTCATCGTGCAGGACACCACCAGCGCCCTGCCCGAGAGCGACCCGGGCAGCTCGTACTCGATGGGACGCTTCCTGTACCTGCCCGAGCCCGACGGCGCGGCCGAGGTCGCGCTCGACTGGGACCGGCTCGTCCTGCCGCCCTGCGCGTTCTCGTACCAGTACGCCTGCCCGGTGCCCCCGGAGGAGAACCGCCTCCCGGTCGCACTCACCGCGGGGGAGCGGCACCCCGTCGACGAGCAGGGCGCCGTCCTGCACTGAGGCCCGCCCGGTCCGCCCGCGCGGTCTGCTGGCCGGGTGTGGCGTTCCCAGCGCGGACGCTGCATAATGGGCGTGTCCGCAGGGACATCACAATCTGATACCGATGGTTCCGCTACCGGGACTCCGCACCACAGGTCGATGGGGAAGTCGCACCTGACGAAGCGGAGGAATCGTGAACGGAACGACGACAGGGGTGCTGTACGTGCACTCCTCACCACGCGCGCTCTGCCCGCACGTCGAATGGGCGGCCGGTCGCGCGATGAGCCGCGCCGTGAACTTCTCGTGGCTCGACCAGCCCGCACTCGACGGCTCCCGCCGGACGGAGTTCACGTGGACGGGCCAGGTCGGCACCGGTGCGGCGATCGCCTCTGCCCTGCGCGGGTGGGAACACCTGCGCTACGAGGTCACCGAGGAACCGACCGCGCAGTCCGACGGCGGGCGGTGGATGCACACGCCCGACCTCGGCGTCTTCTTCGCGCAGACCGACGTGTCCGGCAACATGGTCGTCCCCGAGGACCGTGTGCGCTACGCCATGGAGGTCGCCGGCAGCAACGCCCTCGAACTCCACCGCGAACTCCGTCTCGCCCTCGGGCAGGCCTGGGACGACGAGCTCGAGCCCTTCCGGCACGCCGCCGAGGGCAACCCCGTCGTCTGGCTGCACCGCGTCGGCTGACCCCTCCCGCGCCCTCCGCACCACTCGGACGCCGCCCGCTCCCTCCGGAGTCGGCGGCGTCCGTCGTCCCCGCGTGCGGCACGCCTGTCGTCGAGGAGCTGTGCCCTTGGCCTCGTTCAGGTCGCACGACGTGCCGCCTGCGGACGTCCCGGTCGCAGGACACGCCGTCGTCGCGGAACATGAGCGGCAGGTCCTGGGACCGGAACGGCCCGGGCACCGGCGGCCGATGGACGGGCGGCTCCCCGTGACGGACGGGGGCCCGCCCTGCGGACGCAGGACGGGCCTCCAGGCCGACGACGGGTCGGCGACGACGGATCAGGCCGTGCGGAACGCCACCACGGCGTTGTGCCCGCCGAACCCGAACGAGTTGCTCACCGCGAGCAGGTCACCTGCGGGCAGCTCGCGCGGCGCGGTCGCGACGTCCATCACGATCTCCGGGTCCTGCTCGGTCAGGTTGATCGTCGGCGGCGCGACGCGCTGGTGCAGCGCCATGACCGTGAACGCGGCCTCGATCGCACCCGCACCGCCGAGCAGGTGCCCCGTCGACGCCTTGGTGGCCGAGACGACCACGTTGTCGAGGTGGTCGCCGAAGACGCGGCGCATCGCGTGGTACTCGGCCACGTCGCCGACCGGGGTCGAGGTGGCGTGGGCGTTGACGTGGACGACGTCCTCGCGGGCGGCGTCGGCGTGCTCGAGCGCCGTGATGACCGCGCGGGCGGCGGCGCTGCCCTCGGGGTCCGGCGCGGTGATGTGGAAGGCGTCCGAGGTGATCCCGGCACCGGCGACCTCGGCGTAGATCGTCGCGCCGCGGGCCTCCGCGTGCTCCTTCGACTCGAGGATGAGCGCTGCGGCGCCGTCGCCGAGCACGAAGCCGTCGCGCGTGACGTCGTACGGACGCGAGGCCGTCTCGGGGGAGTCGTTCCGTCGCGAGAGTGCCTGCATCGCGGCGAACGCGGCGAGGGGCAGCGGGTGCAGTGCGGCCTCGGCGCCACCGGTGATGACGATGTCGGCGTCGCCGTCGGCGATGTGGCGGTAGGCCTCGGCCAGCGACTCGGTGGACGAGGCGCAGGCGGAGAGGTACGTGCGGGCACCGCCGCGCGCGCCGAACTCCATCTCGATGGCGGCGGCGGGGCCGTTCGCCATGAGCATCGGGACCGTCATCGGCATGACGCGACGCGGACCCTTCTCGCGCAGGGTGTCCCAGGCGTCGAGGAGCGTGTTGACGCCGCCGATGCCGGTCGCCCAGTCGACGACGAGGCGCTCGGGGACGACGGTCTCGGGGTCGATGCCGGCGTCGGCCCAGGCCTCACGAGCGGCGACGAGCGACAGCTGCGAGGAGGGGTCGAGGCGCTTGGTCTCCGGGCGCGTGAGCTGGTCCGTGAGGAAGCGGCGTGCCTGGCCGGCGAACTCGACGGGGATCTCGAGCGACGAGTAGCGCTCGTCCTCGATGCGGGTGATGCCGGACCCGCCGGCGAGCAGCGCGTCCCAGGTCTCCGGGGCGGTCGCGGCGAGGGGTGTGATCGCACCGATCCCGGTGACGACGACGGTCTTCTTGGTCATGGAACGACGTGTCTTTCGTGTGGACTGGTCGAGCGCCGGTGGACGCCCGTCCGTGTGGTCGAGCGCCGGTGGGCGCCCGTCCGGTGTGGTCGAGCGCCGGTGGGAGCTCCACCGCTGGTGGACGAGGTGAGCGCCGCGGCCCGCGGGATCTGCGCGGTCCGCGGCGCTCAGGAAGCTCGCGTCAGGCCTGGGCCTTCGTGATGTAGTCGACGGCGTCGCCCACGGTCTTGAGGTTCTTGACCTCTTCGTCCGGGATCTTCACGTCGAACTTCTCCTCGGCGTTCACGACGATGGTCATCATCGAGATCGAGTCGATGTCGAGGTCGTCGGTGAACGACTTGTCGGCGGCGACGGTGTCGGTCGCGATGCCGGTCTCGTCGTTGATCAGCTCGGCCAGGCCGGCGAGGACTTCTTCGTTGGACAGGGCCATGGGTGTTCTCCTTGAGGGGGGTGTCGTTTGACCGTGGACCAGCCTAGGGCACGAGTGGTACGGGTGCCCGGAGCCGAGCCGGGATGGGGGACTAGGGGAGGACGACGACCTGCGCGCCGAACACGAGACCGGCACCGAAGCCGATCTGCAGCGCGAGACCGCCGGAGAGCTCGGGGTGCTCCTCGAGCAGGCGGTGCGTGGCGAGCGGGATGCTCGCGGCGGAGGTGTTGCCGGTGGTGGTGATGTCGCGGGCGATCGTCACCGTCTCGGGCAGGCCGAGCTGCTTGGCGAACTCGTCGATGATGCGGATGTTCGCCTGGTGCGGCACGAACGCGGCGAGGTCCTCCGGACGGACGCCAGCGGTCTCGAGCGCCTGCCGCGCGACCTTGACCATCTCCCAGACGGCCCAGCGGAACACCGTCTGACCGGCCTGGCGCATCGTGGGACGCGGGGCTCCGGCGGCCCACTCGTTGTACGTCGCCGTCATGCCGATGGCGTCCCACTTCGAGCCGTCCGAGCCCCAGATCGTCGGGGCGATGCCGGGGAAGTCGCTCGGGCCGACGATCGCGGCACCCGCACCGTCACCGAGCAGGAACGAGATCGAGCGGTCGGTCGGGTCGACGACGTCGCTGAGCTTCTCGGCCCCGACGACCAGCACGTGGTCGGCGAGCCCGGACTTGATGAACGAGTCGGCCTGGGCGATGCCGTACGCGTAGCCGGCGCAGGCCGCGCTGACGTCGTAGGCCGCCGCGGGCGTCGCGCCGATGCGCTCCGCGAGCAACGACGCCATCGACGGCGTCGCCACGGTGTGGGTGACGGTGCTGACGAGCACGACGCCGACCTGCTCGGGCGTGATGCCGGCCTTCTCGATGGCCTCGCGCGCCGCGGCCTCGGCGAGGTCGACCGCCTCGACGTCGGCGCCGGCACGCTTGCGCGTCACGATGCCGGTGCGCTGGCGGATCCACTCGTCGGAGGAGTCGATCGGACCGACGAGGTCCTCGTTCGGCACGACGTGCTCACCGCGGGCGGCACCGAACGCCATGATGCGGGTGTACTCGTGGCCGCGACGCTGCTGCAGCACCGGACGGGAGGCGCGGGGCGCGTCGGTCCCGTCGGCTGCGGGGGACGGCGTGGTGGCGTCGGTCATGCGGTTGCGTCTGCTTCCTCGCCTGCGGGCTGCTCGCCCACCGGCTGATCGTCCGGGACGGCTGCTGCGCGCGCGTCCTGCTCGAGGAGCTCGACGGCGGCGGGCAGGTCGTCGGGGGTCTTGACGGCGACGGTGGGCGTGCCGCGCAGGCCACGCTTGGCCAGCCCGACGAGCGCGCCCGCCGGCGCGAGTTCGATGATGCCGGTGACACCGGCGGCGGAGAAGGACGCCATGACGGCGTCCCAGTGCACGGGGCTCGCGATCTGGCGGACCATCAGGTCGACGAACCGTCGGCCGTCGTCCACGCGCGATCCGTCGGCGTTCGTCCAGATCGGCAGCGTCGGGTCCTGCACCGACGCCCCGGCCGCGACCGGTGCGACCCGGTCGACCGCGGGGGCCATGTACCGCGTGTGGAAGGCGCCGGCGACGGCGAGCGGCACGACCCGGGCGCGAGCCGGCAGATCGGCGGCCAGTGCTGCGACGGCGGCGGCGGGACCGGCGACGACGGTCTGGCCGCCGCCGTTGTGGTTGGCCGGCACGAGCCCGTGCTGCTCGAGGGCTGCGGCGACCGCGTCGGCGTCGCCGCCGAGCACGGCGGCCATCGACGTCGGCTCCAGCGCTGCGGCGTCCGCCATCGCCCGGCCGCGCTCGGCGACCAGCGCGACGGCGTCGGTCGGCTCGAGGATCCCGGCGACACCGGCGGCGGTGAACTCGCCGACCGAGTGTCCGGCGACGCCACCGACCAGGGCACGACGGCCGTCGGCGAGCAGGGCGTCGGCGGTGACGAGCCCGGCAGCCACGATGAGCGGCTGCGCGAGGGCGGTGTCCTTGATGGTGTCCGCGTCGGAGTTCGTGCCGTGCTCGACGAGGTCGACGCCGATCGCCTCGGACCACGCTCCGACGCGGTCACGGACGGCGGAGTCCTCGAGCCAGGGGGCGAGGAAGCCGGGGGTCTGGGAGCCCTGTCCGGGCGCGACGACGACGATCACCGGTCAATCCTCGTCGCCGCGCCGCTGTCGGCCCGTGTGGACATCCGACAGCGATCCGGCGGGGACGTTGTGCGATCCCTACCGTCGGGTCAGCGACGCGGCGGCAGGCGCCGTCGACCGGCGTTCGACTCGGACATCGCGCCGAGGATGAGCGCCGACTGCACGATCAGGGCGTCACGCGCGTGGGTGGCGTCCCACCCGATGACGTCGGCGACGCGGCGGAGCCGGTAGCGCACGGTGTTCGGGTGCACGAACAGCTCGCGCGCCGTCGCCTCGAGCGACCGGCCGGTGTCGAGGTAGCACCAGAGCGTCTGCAGGAGCTCGGTCGACTGGTCCTTGAGGGGGACGTAGATGCGCTGCACCAGTGCCGACCGAGCGAGCGGGTCACCCGCCAGGGCCCGCTCCGGCAGCAGGTCGTCGGCGAGTGCCGGACGGGGAGCACCGCGCCACGCCCGTGCGACGGCGAACCCGGCGAGGGCGCCCTTCGCGCTGGTCGAGGCGTCGACGACCCCGGGGACCTCGTTGCCGAGCACCAGGTGCCCCTCGCCGAACGACGGTTCGAGGGCCTGGGCGATGGCGGTGAAGGACACCGGCTCCTCGCCCTCGGGGACGTCGTCACGCGGGGTGGCCCGCCCGATGACGACCACGAGCCGAGAGCCCTGCACGCCGATGAGCACGTCGGCGTCCATGTGGCGCGCGGTGCGGCGGATCTGGTCGACCTCGAGCTGCTTCGGTGCGTTCCCGACGAGCACCGCGACCTCGCCGTGGCCGTGCCAGCCGAGCGCGGCGATGCGGGAGGGCAGCTCGTCGTCGTACTCGCCCGACAGGATCGAGTCGACGACCAGTGCCTCGAGCCGGGCGTCCCACAGGCCGCGGGCCTCGGCGGCGCGGGCGTAGACGTCGGCCGCTGCGAAGGCGATGTCCCGCGAGTACTTCAGGATCGCTTCCTGGAGCATCTCGTCGTCCTTCGCGCGCTCCTCGACCACGGTCACCACGACGCGGATGAGCTGCAGCGTCTGCTGCAGGCTCACCGAACGCAGGAGCTCACGCGGGGCGGACCCGAAGACGTCGGCGGCGGCGATCCACGGGGTCGACGCGGTGCCCTCGAGCCAGGAGATGAACGAGGTGATCCCCGCCTGGGCGACGAGGCCCACGGCGGACCGGCGCCCCGGGGGCATCTCGCTGTACCACGGCAGGGTGTCCTCGAGCCGCTTGATCGTGGCGGTCGAGAGTTCGCCCGACACCTGCCGGAGCCAGGAGAGCGCGCGTTCGCGGTCCCTCTCCTGGCCCACGGCAGCGTCGGTGCGGGGTGTGCTCACCGGCGGATCAGGCCTCTCCGCCCGCGCTGCCGGTCGTGCCGGCGTTGACGTCGTGCAGGCGGTACTTGTCGATCGCCTGCTGGACGACGGCGTGGTCGACCTTGCCCTGCTTCGCGAGCTGCTGCAGCGTCCGCACCACGACGGACGGACCGTCGATGTGGAAGAAGCGGCGTGCCGCCGGACGGGTGTCCGAGAAGCCGAAGCCGTCGGCACCGAGCGTCGCGTAGTCGGTCGGGACGAACGGACGGATCTGCTCCTGCACGGCGTGCATGAAGTCGCTCACCGCCACGACCGGCCCCTCGGTGCCGAGCAGGCGCTCGGTCACGTACGGGGTGCGCGGCTGCTCGTTCGGGTTGAGGAACGCCTGCTGCTCGGCGTCGAGACCGTCACGGGTGAGCTCGCCCCAGCTCGTGACGCTCCAGACGTCGGCGGACACGCCCCAGTCCTCGGCGAGGAGCTGCTGCGCCTCGAGGATCCACGGCACCGCGACGCCGGACGCGAGCAGCTGGGCCTTCGGGCCGTCGTGCTCGCTCGGCTTGAGCAGGTACATGCCCTTGACGATGCCCTCGACGTCGACGCCCTCGGGCTCGGCGGGCTGCACGAGCGGCTCGTTGTAGACCGTCAGGTAGTACATGACGTTCGGGTCGTCGTGGGACGGCGAGCCGTCCTCGTTCGTCCCGTACATGCGCTCGAGGCCGGACCGGACGATGTGCCCGATCTCGTAGCCGTAGGCCGGGTCGTAGGACACGACCGCCGGGTTCGTCGCCGCGAGGAGCGGCGAGTGACCGTCGGCGTGCTGCAGGCCCTCGCCGGTCAGCGTGGTGCGCCCTGCGGTGGCACCGATCATGAAGCCGCGGACCATCTGGTCACCGGCGGCCCAGATCGCGTCGCCGGTGCGCTGGAACCCGAACTGCGAGTAGAAGACGTAGACCGGGATGAGCGGTTCGCCCTGCGTCGAGTACGAGGACCCGACGGCGGTGAAGGCCGCGAGGGCGCCCGCCTCGTTGATGCCGACGTGGATGATCTGGCCCTGCGGGCTCTCCTTGTAGGCCAGGAGCAGCTCGCGGTCGACCGACGTGTAGTGCTGGCCGTTCGGGTTGTAGATCTTCGCGGTCGGGAAGTACGCGTCCATGCCGAACGTGCGCGCCTCGTCCGGGATGATCGGCACCACGCGGTTGCCGAAGTCCGGGGAGCGGAGCAGGTCCTTCAGCAGGCGGGCGAACGCCATGGTCGTGGCGACCTCCTGCTTGCCGGAGCCCTTCTTCACGACCTGGTACTTCGACTCCTCCGGCAGCGTGAACTGCGTGTACTTCGTCCGACGCTCCGGCACGTACCCGCCGAGCTCGCGGCGACGCTCGTGCATGTACTGGATCGCCTCGTCGTCGTGACCGGGGTGGTAGTACGGCGGGGTGTAGGGGTCCTCGTCGAGCTGTGCGTCGGAGATCGGGATGCGCATCTCGTCGCGGAACTGCTTGAGGTTGTCGAGCGTGAGCTTCTTCATCTGGTGGGTCGCGTTGCGCCCCTCGAAGCTCGGGCCGAGGCCGTAGCCCTTGACCGTCTTCGCCAGGATGACCGTCGGCTGGCCCTCGTGCTCGGTCGCGGCCTTGAACGCGGCGTAGACCTTGCGGTAGTCGTGCCCGCCGCGCTTGAGGTTCCAGATCTGGTCGTCCGTGTAGCCCTCGACGAGCTCGAGCGCCTTCGGGTCGCGCCCGAAGAAGTTCTCGCGGACGTAGGCGCCGTTCTCGGCCTTGTAGGTCTGGTAGTCGCCGTCCGGCGTCGCGTTCATCAGGTTGAGGAGCGCGCCCTCGGTGTCGCGGGCGAGCAGGTCGTCCCACTCGCGGCCCCAGACGACCTTGATGACGTTCCAGCCCGCGCCGCGGAAGAACGCCTCGAGCTCCTGGATGATCTTGCCGTTGCCGCGGACGGGTCCGTCGAGGCGCTGGAGGTTGCAGTTGATGACGAAGTTCAGGTTGTCGAGCCCGTCGTTCGCCGCGACCTGCAGCTGCCCGCGCGACTCGACCTCGTCCATCTCGCCGTCGCCGAGGAACGCCCAGACCTGCTGGTCGGAGGCGTCCTTGATGCCGCGGTTGGACAGGTACTTGGCCTGCTGGGCCTGGTAGATCGCGTTGATCGGGCCGATGCCCATCGACACGGTCGGGAACTGCCAGAAGTGCGGCATGAGGCGCGGGTGCGGGTAGGACGACAGTCCACCGCCCGCGTGCGACTTCTCCTGGCGGAAGCCGTCGAGCTGGTCCTCGCTGAGGCGGCCCTCCATGTAGGCGCGGGCGTACATGCCGGGGGAGGCGTGGCCCTGGAAGAAGACCTGGTCACCGCCGGACGGGTGGTCCTGCGCGCGGAAGAAGTGGTTGTAGCCGACCTCGTACATCGCGGCGCTCGACGCGTACGTCGAGATGTGCCCACCGACCGCGACGCCGGGGCGCTGGGCGCGGTGCACCGTGATCGCGGCGTTCCACCGGATCCACCGGCGGTAGCGGCGCTCGAGTTCCTCGTCACCGGGGAACTCCGGCTCGTCCTCGGGCGCGATCGTGTTGACGTAGTCGGTCGTCGGGACCATCGGCACGCCGAGGTGCAGCTCGTTCGAGCGCTTCAGCAGGCTCTGCATGATCTCGCGGGCCCGCTGGTGGCCGTGCGTCGCGACGAGTCCGTCGAGCGACTCACGCCACTCTGCGGTCTCCTCCGGGTCCTGGTCGGTCCCTGCGGTGCTGCGCGGGTCCTGGTCGTTCACCGTCACCCTTGACCTCGTTCGTTCTCGTGGTGGTGGACATGGGGGCCACCGATGGTCGGGTCACGACCGGTCGGAGCCCACACCACCTTAGGCCCCACGACCGACGCCTTCGCTGATGGTGTCGTGCAGGTGGTACTTGCGTCCTGGTGCGGTCGGCGTACGATTGCCGATCGTGCACGGACGACCCGCACGTGCGCACGCGACACGGGCACACCCCACGCCCGAGGAAGAAGCAGCGCACCGATGGCCCTGGAGATCGGCTCCCTCGCGCCGGACTTCGAGCTCCCGAACCAGTTCGGCGAGCACGTCCGCCTCAGCGACTTCCGTGGCGTCCGCCCGGTCGCCCTCGTCTTCTTCCCGCTGGCGTTCTCGTCCGGCTGCACGAACGAGCTCTGCACCCTGCAGGACAACATCGCGATGTTCGAGGACCAGCGGGTCGAGCTGATCGGCATCTCCGTCGACTCGAAGGCCACGCTCCGCTCGTTCGCCGAGACGCACGGCTACGACTTCGAGCTGCTCGCCGACTTCTGGCCGCACGGCGCGGTGTCGAAGGAGTACGGCGTGTTCCTCGACAAGAAGGGCTTCGCGACCCGCGCGACGTTCGTCATCGACGTGCACGGTCGCATCAAGGCGTCGATCATCACCGAGCCCGGGCTGCAGCGCGACGTCGCCGAGTACCGCGAGGCGCTCGACCGTCTCGCCGCGTGCACCGCGCCGGTCCCGGTCGCCTGACCGTCCCCGCGAGCCCCTACGCACCCTGGCCGGTGACCGACGCGGCCGCCGCGTGGTCGCTCCGGAGCACCACGGTGCCCACCAGGAGCGGGCCCGTGGTGGTGCACCACCGTCCCGGTGCCGACCCGGTGCTGCTGCTCCACGGCGTGGCGGGGTCGTGGACGACCTGGACGCCGTTGCTGGCCGCCGCCGGTGGTGTCGGCGCGCGGGGTCTCGTGCTCGTCGACCTGCCCGGGTGGGGGTCCTCGCCGGCGCCCGAGGGGCCGTTCACCGTGGACGACGGCGTCCGCGTGCTGCTGGAGGTCCTCGACGCCCTCGCCGTGGGGTCGGTCGACGTCGTCGGGCACTCGATGGGCGCGTTCGTCGCGCTCCACCTCGCCGTGGTCGCTCCCGAGCGCGTCGGGTCGCTCGGGCTCGTGTCGGGCACGACGATCGCGACCGTGCGGGCCTCCGGCCGACCCTGGCGTGCGCTCGCGTCCCTCCCCGCGTTCACGCTGCTGCGGGCCGGGCTCCTCGTGACGGGTCGTCGGGCGAGGGCGATCCTCCGTGGCACCGCCCGCGTCGGACTCCTGCCGCTCGTCGCCGCACCCGTGTTCGCGCACGTCCGTCGACTGGACCCGAGTGTCCTCGACGCCTTCGTCGACGAGTTCCGGCCCGAGCGCTTCACGGCTGCCGCCCGGGACGCCGCCGGCTACGACGTCGACCGCTGGCGCTCGGTCGGCTGCCCGGTGACTGCGGTGCTCGGCCGCGGGGACGTCTTCGCCCGGGTGTCCGACCTCGACGACCTGCGCGGCCTGGTGCCGGGAGCCCGGACGGCCGTGCTCGACGACTGCGGGCACTTCGCACACGTCGAGCACCCCGGTGCCGTGGCGGCGTTCCTCGGACTCACCTCCGCACCGGCCTGACGGGTCGGGCCGTTCCGCAGCGGTCGTCCGACGGCGCCGCGCCCCCAGCGCGGCCGTGCGAGCGCGGCCCTGCTCAGCCCGCCACTGCCCAGGCGGGGAACGTCTCCGCGATGCGGGACCGCACCTCGGTCACCACCGCGCGTCGCATCGCCGGCGAGAACAGCGCGTGGTCGCCGTCCGGGACCTCCACGACCGAGACCTTCGCACCCCAGCGGCGGACGGCGCGACGGCCGCCGTACCGCTCGAAGCGTTCGATGTCCTCCGGCGCCGCGACCACGACGACGTCAGTGCCGTGCTCGACGATCGGGCCGAGGTGGCCGACGACGCCACCGAGCGCCCCGCGGCGGGCGATCGCGTCGCGGACCCGCGCCGGGACGAGGCGGTTGTAGGGAGCGCGGAGCGCGCGACGGAGCCGGGATGCGTCGGCCACCGCCTGCGCGGACCCGGCGTACGAGCCCGGAGCTGCGGGCGTGCGGCGGTAGTCGTTCGGACTGATCTCCACCACGAGCCGCGGGTGCTCGTCGACCGCGCGGCCGGCGAGCCACGCACCGGCGCACATGCCGACGATGGCGAGCCGCTCGGAGGGGACCCGCAACGCCGCGACCACCTCGTGCTGGTCGTCGACCCACTCCTGCGCGAACAGGAAGGCGTCCTCGTCGGCGCGCACGTCCGAGCTCTCCCCGGTACCCCGCCGGTCGACGCGCACGACGCGGGCGCCGTCACGGGCCAGCGTCCGCGCGAGGGCGACCTGGTAGTCGACGGCGCCGGTCCGGTGCTCGGCGCCGCCGTTGTGGAGCAGCACCACCGGGGCGTCCTCGTCCTGGGCGGAGGACACGGTCTCGACGGCGAAGAGCCCGTCCGGGCCGATGCGGAGCACCCGCTCGGACACGCGGTCGTCGACGTCCAGCACCTCGTCGAGCGCGGGCGGGGTCGTCGGAGCAGCGGTGGCGGGTGCCCAGGCGTCCAGCCGACCGACCACGGCGTCGACGGCGTCCGCCGGGATCCGGGCGTCGATGCTCGTGCCGTCGAGGAGCTCGGCGGTGCCGTCCACCTCGAGGACCTCGACCGGGCCGAGTCCGCGCGGCGGGACGGCACCAGGGCGGACGACGGCGACCGTCGTCGCGGAGCGTGGCGCGTACGCCAGGGCGCCGACGACGGCGGTCTCGGCGGGTCCGAGGTCGATGCCCACGAGCGACTCGACCCCGTCCACGATCCGGTCGGGGCCGATCGTGATCGTCGCGAGCGCCCGCTGCCGTCGCAGCCAGGCACGTCCGGACGCCGGGGCGTCCCAGACGACCAGGGCGTCGTCGTCACCGACGGCGGCGGCCGCGACCAGGGCTGCCGAGGCGAGACCCACGAACGCGATGCGCTCGACCCCCGACCGGCGCAGCACCGCCGCGGCGGCGCGAGCGGACCGCACCTGCGCGTCGGGGTCGCCGTCGTCCGCGGAGTCCCCACGTCCGGACGGGTCGTAGCGCACCGAGGCCACGCCACGGGCCTCCAGGCCGTCCGCCAGCAGCCGCAGCGTGCGGTAGGCGATGACGCCCTCCTGCCCGAGCGGCGGGCAGAGGACCACGCCGGCGCGTGCGGTCGGCGGGAGCTGCACGGCGAGGCGCAGCGCGGGCGACCCCGACCAGCCGTGGTGGGTGGTCACAGCGCCAGGGCGGCGCGGACGTCGGTCGTCCAGCGGTCCGGGTCGGTGCCGTGCGCGGCGAACAGGGCGATCGTGATGCGCTCGAGGCCGAACGCGGTGCAGGCGCTGTGGGCCACCTCGCCGTCGGCGGTGCGGAGACCGAACGACGTGCCGAAGTGGTCCTCGTGCAGGTTCGCCGACGAGATCGCCGTCGCCTCGTGCTCGGGCCCGTACACGGGGGTGACGAACTCGTACTTCAGCGACTGCTCGACCTGGTTCCGGGCGAGCATCTGGCCGACACGACCGAAGAACGGGTCGTTCGCCGGGACGACGTCGATCGCCAGGCCGAAGGACTCGAGCAGGGCGCGCATGCCCGGGGTGCGGCCGTCGCGGTGCGCCTTCGCCGACTCGGGGGTGCCGACGTGCACGAACTCGTGCATGTGGAAGGCCTGCAGGCGCATCGGGTCGAGCGAGGGCTCGCGGCGGAACGAGTCGCCGACGATGTCGAACGTCCGACCACCGGCCGGCACCGTGTCGCCGATCAGCCCGTACAGCGGGTGGCAGACGGCCGGGGTCAGCATGAGGTCGGCGGGCTCGAGGAACGACTCCCAGCGCTCGCCGCGACCCCGGGCGGCCAGCAGTGCGCGGTGCGTCCGGTCGTCGCCGGTGAAGCCGGAGATCGACGCGGCGAGGTCCGGGAACGACGCGATGTAGTCCGTCCGCTCGAACGCGGCGAGCGGCTCGACCGGCGGGAAGCGCAGGACCTCGGCGTCGAGGTCGGCCTGGCTCCGCACGACGGCGGCGTCGACCGCGCCGTACACGCGCTCGAAGACGCCGGTGCGGCCGTAGAGCCCGGGGGAGCCGAGGTCGACGAGGACCCGGTCGGTGAGCAGACGTCCGCGCAGGTCGGCGCGCGCGGCGTCGAGGTCGGACGTGGTGGTGTGGTCGGTGATGGTCACAGGAGTGCTCCGCTCATGAGTGCCAGTGCGGCGTCGTTCTGCAGGAGCCGGTCGTTGCTCACCATGACGGCGGCTCCGTGGGCGTCCCGGAGGTGTCGGGCGATGCTCAGCGGCCCGGTCGCGGCGAACCCGGCGATGCCGACGATGCGCATCGCGGTCGTCACGATGTCGACGACCCGCTCCGATGCGGCGATCTTCAGGGCGTTGGCGGCGAGTGCGTACGCGGGGGAGCCGAGCACCGTCGCGTCGTCGGCGGACCGGTCGAAGCGCTCCGCGGCGTGGCGGACCGCGTCCGCGAGGGTCTGCAGCTCCACCAGGAGCTCGGCGAGCCGGAGGGCTCCCGGCGGGGTCGTCCCGACCGCGGCCCGCGCCTGCTTCCGCACGGCCTGCCGGGCGCGTTCGGCGGCGCCGGCGGCGATGCCGGTCCAGACCGACGCCCACAGCACGTGCGAGACCGGCAGGCCCGTCTGCGCCGAGATCGTCGCGTAGTCGTCGCGGAGCACCCGGTCCTCGTGGGTGTCGGCGTCGAGCACCCAGCCGTTGCTGCAGGTGCCGCGGAGACCGAGGGTGTCCCAGGTCGAGGTCTGCGTGAGGGTCGTGTCCTCGGGCAGGCAGACGACGAGACGCTGGTCCGAGGGCGCGGCGTCGGGGTCGCGACGGGCGGTGACGAACACCGCGTCGGCCTCGGTCGCGTAGGAGATGACGGGCGCCTCCTTGTGCAGGTGGATGCGACCAGCGGTGGAGACCTCGATGGCGCAGGTGCTCCGGCGCGCGTCGCCACCGATGCCCTTCTCGGTCGTCGAGGACGCCACGAGCGCTCCGGCCAGGACGGCCTCGGTCATCGCGGTGACACCGAGGCCGACGCCGCCGTGCCGCCAGAGCGCCATCGCCTGTCCGTGGTGCATCGCGAAGACCATCCCGGTCGCGGCGCACGCCCGCCCGAGGGCCGTGGCGATCGTCGAGAGCTCGGCGAGGGTGGCTCCCTCGCCACCGAGTGCGGTCGGGACGGCGGCCGCCAGGAGGCCGTGCTCCTTCATCGCCGCGATCGCCTCGCGGGGCGGACGGGCGTCGCGGTCGACCTCGTCGGCGTGCCGGGCGGCGACCTCGGCGACGAGTGCGGCGCGGAGGGCGAAGCGGTCGACGGGCGTGGTCGCTCCGGTCGTGTCCGGGCCGACGGGGACCGACGGGTCGTCCAGGACGGGGGTGCTCACGCTGCTGCCTCCGCGGCGGCCGCGATCGACTCGATCGTGGCGAAGGTCGAGCGGTGCAGCACGGCGTCGGGGAACTCCACGTCGAGCTCGTTCTCCACCGCGAGCATCACGTTCACGGTGGCGTGCGAGGTCAGGCCGAGCGCGTACAGGTCGGCGATCGAGGCGATGTCGGACGCGTCGACGGTGAGGTGTCCGTGGTCGGCGAGGGCCCGTCGGACGGCCTGCTCGGCGCCGGGCGCGGCGAGGGCGACGGGGGCGGGTGCGGAGGTCGGGTCCTGGTGCATGCGAGCAACGATAGGGAGCATGCGGGCCCGGAAAACCGCCGTGCACGTGCGTGATCCCGCACGTGCGCCGCAAGGAACGCGGGACCGGGTCGGTCAGCGTCGGGAAAGCGCCACGGCGGTCGCCAGCGCCAGCCCCCGTTCGTGTGACAACGACACCGCGACCGGTCCGCAGCCGACCGCCGCGGCGAGCTCGGCGGCGCGGCCGGAGAGCTCGACGACCGGGGCGCCGGCGGCGTCCAGCACCACCGCGACGTCCGTCGGGGGGACCGCGTCGCCCGGCGCGGGTCGCAGCAGCTTCAGCACGGCCTCCTTGCCGGCGAAGCGGGCGGCCAGACGCTCGGGGTCGTCACCGCAGTCGGCGCGCTCGCGGTCGGTGAACACCCGCGACAGGTAGCGCTCGCCGTGTGCGGCGATGCCCGCGACGACGTCCTCGACCGCCGCGAGGTCGGTACCGGTCCGGATCGTCGTCACGGGTGCAGCGTACGGCTCGCAGCCACGCGGTGGCACCACGTCGTCGCCGCGTCGCCGCGTCGCCGCGTGGCCGCGAGCCGCCCCCGACCCCGGTGCCGACCCCCGTCAGCGGTACTGCGGCGGCCAGTCGAACGGCGCCGGCAGGTGCGGCACCTCGCCGATCGTGGTGACGACGAGCACGACCTCGCGACGGTTCGTCAACGCGATCGACCGCGGGTTGCCGAGGTACCGGTGTCCGTCGACCCAGGTCGTCAGCTCCCCGTGCAGCCCGCCGACGTGCCCCGCGCCGAGCGAGACGTCCCACTCGTCGAAGAACTGCCCGAGTGTGAACGTCTGCCGGGTCGGCGACTCGACGTGCAGGATGCCGGAGGTGTCGTGGGTGTGGAGCTCGGCGGCGAACCGCTCCCGCGACGAGTGCCCGACGTCGCCCGGGACCGTCACCGGTGTCGAGCCGTCCAGGATCGTCAGGTGCGTGTGCACGTGCTCGGCGAGCGGTTCGCCCCAGACGTTCCGCAGGCCCGCCGCTTCGGCGCGCGTCTGCAGGTCGGTCGGTGCCGGCCAGGGAGGCGCGGTGCGGGTCGTCCCCGCCGCCGGCGCCGTGCAGAGGGCGAGCAGGAGGACGGCCAGCGCCGCGACGAGCGTGACGACGACGCTCCGGGGCGCCGTCCGCGCACCGCCCGTCCGCGGGGCCCGGCCGGTTCGCGTGCCGGGCCGGCGGCTCACCACCGGTCGTGCACGGTGGCGCGGAACCACCGGTCGTAGAGCTCGTGCACCGTGCTGTCGAGGGCGCCGAGGTCGAGTGCGCCGCCGTCGACCAGGTCCGGTGCTCCGGCGTTCGAGCGGGCCTGCTCGGGGTTCCTGGCGCCCGGGATGGCGGCGGTGACGCCGTCCTGCGCGACGATCCACGCGAGCGCCGCCTGCGGGACCGAGATGCCCTCGGGCAGCGCCGCCGCGAACGCCCGGGCGGCCTGCACGCCGTCCGCGAAGTCGACGCCGCTGAACGTCTCGCCCTGGTCGAAGGCCTCGCCGTGACGGTTGTAGTTGCGGTGGTCGCCCTCGCTGAACGTGGTCTCGGTCGTGTACTTCCCGGAGAGCAGTCCCGATGCCAACGGCACGCGCGCGAGGATCCCGACCCCTGCCTCTCGTGCGGCCGGCAGCACGCGGTCCAGCGGCTTGAGCCGGAACGCGTTGAGGATGACCTGCACGCTCGCGACGTGCGGGCGGGCGATCGCGGTGAGCGCCTGGTCCGCGGTCTCGACGGAGACGCCGTACGCGGCGACCGACCCGTCGGCGACGAGGGCGTCGAGGGCGTCGTACACGGCGTCGTCCTCGAAGACCGCGGTCGGCGGGCAGTGCAGCTGCACGAGGTCGAGGGTGTCCTGCCGGAGGTTGCGCCGGGAGCGGTCGACCCACTCGCGGAAGTTGGCCGCGACGTAGTTCGCGGGGACCTGGTCGGCGCGTCGACCCATCTTGGTCGTCACGGTGAGCGGCACGTCGGGGTTGGCCTGTCGCCATGCCCCGATGAGCTGCTCGCTGCGACCGTCGCCGTACACGTCGGCGGTGTCGAAGAGGGTGACGCCGGACTCGACCGAGGTGTCCATCACGGCGGCGGCGTCCTGCTCGCTGACGGGACCCCAGTCACCGCCGAACTGCCAGGTGCCGAGGCCGACGACGGACACGGAGCGGCCGGTGCGGCCGAGGGTGCGACTCTGCATGCGGACGAGCGTAGTCACGGCAGCCGCGGACGTCCCGTGACGATCCCCGGGGCGCAGGGCCGGCTCAGGACTCGGTCGGTCGGGACTCCGTCGGGTACGGCTCGGTCGCGACCCCGCGACGGAGCAGTGCCCGTGCGGCGCGGGCGCGGGGGACGACCCAGAGCGCGGACCACGCGCCGATCCCGACCCAGAGCGCGACGAGCAACCCCGTCAGGAGCGGGCCGTGCTGGTCCGCCATCGAGAGCGTCATCGCGGTCCAGAGCACGCAGAGGACGATCTTGCCCCAACCGGCGCCCTCGCGGTCGGCCTGCGCCTGCAGCGCCGGGACCCACTCGTCGGCCGTGACCCCCGGCGGCACACGCTGTTCCGCGACCCATCGCTGCACGGCCGCCGATCGCTCGTAGCCGCCGGCGGCTCGCCAGGCCCGCAGCTGCGTCCGGACGCCGATGGCCGCACCGGCGATCCCCGCGGGCACACCGACCCCGACGAGCAGCGCCGTCGTGGTCGTCAGCCAGGACGACGCGACGAGCACCGCGAGCACCACGCCGAAGGCCGCGCCGGCCACGGCGCTGCCGAGGAGCCGCAGCCGCCCGGACTCGTCCACCACACCGACACCGTCCACGAGGACGACGCTACCCGCGACGGACGACCGTCCGCTGCGAGCGCGCGGGGTGCCCGGTGGGGCATGATCGACCGGTGTCCTCCCTGAACCCGACCGCCGTGTACCGCGCCGCCCGTGACGAACTGCTCGCGGTCCTCGACGAGCACGACACCGAGCGTGCCGAGGCCGCCCGACGTGCGTTCCGCTGGCCCGACCTCGGTCGGACCTTCAACTGGGCGACCGACTGGTTCGACGTGGTCGCCCGTGGGAACGACCGCGTGGCGCTGTGGATCGTCGACGAGGACGGCGGCTCGCGCACGACGTACGCCGAGATGGCCGCCCGCTCCGACCGGCTCGCGGTCCGCCTGGACCGGCTCGGGGTCCGGAAGGGCGACCACGTGCTCCTGATGCTCGGCAACCAGCTCGAGCTGTGGGAGACGATGCTGGCGGTGATGAAGCTCGGCGCGGTCATCCTGCCGACCTCGACCATGCTCGACACCGCCGACCTGCAGGACCGCATCGACCGCGGCGGCGTCGCGCACGTCGTCACGAACCACGGGGAGACGCCGAAGTTCGACGGGGTGACGGGTGCTCCGTCGCGCATCGTGGTCGGGGGAGCGGTCGACGGTTGGACGTCCTACCCGGACGACCTCGGTACCCCGGCGCCGGCGGACGAGGTGCGGCCCGTGGTCACCACGAGCACCGACGACCCCTGCCTGGTGTACTTCACGTCGGGCACCACCTCGCGGCCGAAGATGGTCGTGCACACGCAGGCGTCGTACCCGGTCGGCCACCTCAGCACGATGCACTGGCTCGGACTCCGGCCCGGCGACGTGCACCTGGCCATCAGTTCACCCGGGTGGGGCAAGCACGCCTGGAGCTGCTTCTTCGCGCCGTGGATCGCCGAGGCGACCGTCTTCGTGTACGACACGCCGCGCTTCGACCCGGCCGGGCTCCTCGCGCAGCTCGACGAGGCCGGCGTCGACACGTTCTGCGCGCCGCCGACCGCCTGGCGGATGCTCCTGCAGTCCGACCTCGGACCGAGGCCGCGCGCGCTGCGCGAGGTGGTGTCCGCGGGCGAGCCGCTCAACCCCGAGGTGATCGCCCGTGTCCAGGCGGCCTGGGGCCTGACGATCCGCGACGGCTACGGCCAGACCGAGACGACGGCGATCATCGGCAACGTGCCCGGTGGGGCGGTGACACCCGGGGCGATGGGTCGTCCGCTGCCCGGGGTGGCCGTGACGCTGCTCGACCCGCTGTCCGGGCGCGTCGGGGACGAGGGCGAGGTCTGCCTCGACCTGACCGAGCGGCCGACGAACCTGATGGCCGGGTACCTCGGCGACCCGGAGCGCACCGCCGACGCGATGCGAGACGGCTTCTTCCACACCGGCGACATCGCGGTCCGCGACGCGGACGGGCAGCTGACCTTCATCGGCCGGACCGACGACGTCTTCAAGTCCTCCGACTACAAGGTGTCGCCGTTCGAGGTCGAGAGCGCCCTGCTGCAGCACGACGCCGTGGCCGAGAGCGCCGTCGTCCCCGCACCGGACGACGCACGGCTGAACGTCGTGAAGGCCTACGTCACGCTCGCGGCCGGGTGGGAGCCGACGGCCGAGACCGCTCGTGCGGTGCTCGAGCACGCACGGGTCGCGCTCCCGGCGTACGCCCGGGTCCGCCGGGTCGAGTTCGGGCAGCTACCGAAGACGATCTCGGGCAAGATCCGACGGGTCGAGCTCCGCGAGCGAGAGGAGTCCGCGGCGTCGGGCGGTGTGTCGGTCGAGGGGGAGTGGCGGGACGACCAGTTCCCGGAGCTCCGATCGGTGGGACGGGCTCAGGCGACGCGGAAGAAGTCGCCGTAGGTCGGCTCGGGCGGGACGTCGCCGTGCGTGCGGTGGTGCACGAGGGCGTCGATCTCGTCGGGGTGCCGCAGGCCGCGGCGGTGCCACTCGTGGGGGTGGCGCTGGAGTTCGCGGAGGTCGTTCGCGGTGCGCACCGTGCTCACGCCCCGAGGGTGACGACGGTGACGGCAGCGGTGGCGACGGTCACGGCGACGATGCCGAGGCTGGTCGCCAGGGTGGCGAGGACCCGTCCACGGGCTGCCTCCCGGACCTCGGAGAACTGCGAGTGCGTCGCGTCGATGGTGCTCATGGCCGGCCCTTCCCGTGCTGTGGGTCGCCGCCGATCGGCGACTGGGGCCAGCTTGCTCCGATTTCTCTAGTTTGTCTAACTACCGAAGTGGATGCGTACGCATATCGGCCATCGCACCCGGGCGGGCGGCGCCGTCGGCCTCGTCCGCGGGTGAGTCGGCGCCCATCGCGTCGATCACCTCGGCGAAGAACGCCTGCATCTCGACCACCGTCTGCGGCGACAGCCGGTCCGCCGCGGCGATCATCCGGTCGTGCACGTCGGTGAGTTCGGACCGGACCTCGTCGTCGCTGTGCACGGTCGCGACCAGCAGGGCGCCGCGGCCGTCCGCCGGGTCCGGCCGGCGTTCGGCGTGCCCGCTGGAGACGAGCCGCTTGACGACGGCCGTGGTCGACGCCGACGTGATCCCCAGGTGCGCGGTCAGGTCGCCCGGCCGCACCGCGCGGCCCTGCTCCGCGGCGCGCAGCAGGAAGCGGACCGCCTCCATGTCGGTCGCGTTCATCCCCATCGACCGGCGCTTGCGCTCGCGCATCGCGACCTCGGCGGCGCGGTAGCGCCGCATCGCGGTGAGCAGTTCGACACCGGTCCTCGCCGGCCGGTCCGGGTACCAGTACCCGGACGTCCCGTGCGTGCCGTCCTCGGTCATCGCAGCCTCCTCACCTCGTCCGCCCGACAGTACCGAGCCGGTCCGGGCGCGCGGGGAGCAGCGGGGTACGTGACGAGGGTCGGCGACCCGTGTCACCGGTCGCGACGCTCACGACCGGACCACGCGTCGGACGGGAGGCGCGAGGCGGGTCGGGCACGGGCCTCCCGTCCGGCACGCACCGGCTCACTGCCGCGGAGCGGCTCGTCCCGCAGCGGTCTCGTCCCGACGCACGGACGAGGACCGGGTGCGGCGGCCGATCCGTGACCCGAACACAGACCGGCCGCCCGTGCCGTGGTGCCTGACCCGCACCACGACGTCTCGATTGAACACGATCCTGCTGTGAGCGCAAGCCCACAGCCGCTGCGCGCACTGCGTGCAGCCGACGTCCAGACACGCGGTCGCCGGGGCGCGCCGGAGATCGCGCGTCCGGACCGAGGAGGCCCGAGCGCCGTAGGCTCCGTGAGGAGAACTCGTCACGGGAGACGGAAGGCCGGCATGACCAGCACCACCACCAGCAGCCACCCCGCACCCGGCGCCGCACACGGCGCCCGGACGACCCAGGCCACCGCCTCCGTCGCCGCGATCCTCGCCGAGTCCGCGGCGCGGTTCCCGGACGACGTCGCGGTCGTCGTGGGGGACCAGCGGACCACGTACGCCGAGCTGTGGCAGCAGACCCTCGCCTACGCCGGCGGCCTCCGCGCGCGCGGTGTGCGTGAGGGCGACCGCGTCGCGATGCTCGTGCCGAACGTCGCCGACTTCCCGCGCGTCTACTACGCCGTCCTCGCGCTCGGCGCGGTGGTCGTGCCGGTGCACGCGCTGCTCAAGCGCGGGGAGATCGAGTTCGTGCTCCGCGACAGCGACGCCCGACTGCTCGTCTGCGCGGCCCCCCTGCTCGGCGAGGGTGGCGCCGGGGCGGCAGCCGCCGGCGTCGACGTGCTCAGCGTGCTCGCCCCGGCGGACGCCGAGGGCGCTCCGGACCGACTCGAGACCGTCGCCGCGACGAGCGAACCGCTCGACACCTACGTCCCGCGCCACCCGTTCGACACCGCCACGATCCTGTACACGAGCGGGACGACCGGGAAGCCGAAGGGCGCCGAGGGCTCCCACTTCGCCCTGCTCGAACAGGTCAACACGTGCCTGCTCACGACCTTCGACATGCGTCGGGGTGACGTCCTGCTCGGTGCGCTGCCGCTCTTCCACACCTTCGGGCAGACCTGCACCATGAACACCGGGTTCCGCGCCGGCGCGACGATCGTCATGCTGCCGAGGTTCGACGGCGACGCCGCACTCGCGGCCATGGTCGAGCACGACACGGCGATCTTCATGGGCGTCCCGACGATGTACATCGCGCTGCTCGACGCCGCGACCCGGTCCGAGGCTCGACCGCACCTGCGGTACGCGATCTCCGGCGGGGCATCGCTGCCGCTCGCCGTGCTCGAACGGTTCCAGCAGGTGTTCGACGCGCCGGTCCACGAGGGGTACGGGCTCACGGAGACCTCGCCGGTGGCGTCGTTCAACCACGTCGGGGCCACCCCGCGCCCGGGCACCATCGGGACGCCGATCTGGGGTGTCGACATCGAGATCGCCGACCCCGAGGTCACCGACCGCACCGTCCTGCTGCCGCGCGGCGAGATCGGCGAGCTGGTGATCCGCGGCCACAACCTGATGAACGGCTACCTGAACCGACCCGAGGCCACGGCCGAGGCGATCGTCGACGGGTGGTTCCGCACGGGCGACCTCGGGCGGAAGGACGACGACGGGTACCTCACCATCGTCGACCGCACGAAGGACATGATCATCCGCAACGGCTACAACGTGTACCCCCGGCAGGTGGAGGAGGTCCTCGCCGCCCACCCGGACGTCACGATGGCCGCCGTGTTCGGGATCCCGCACGAGGTGCACGGGCAGGAGGTCGCCGCGGCGGTCGTGCTCCGTCAGGGCGCCGAGGTGACCTCGGAGGAGCTGATCCGCTTCGTCGCCGACGAGATCGCCGTGTACAAGTACCCGCGGGTCGTGCACGTGGTGGACGCCCTGCCCCTGGGGCCGAGCGGGAAGGTGCTCAAGCGGGAGCTCGTCGAGCGGTTCGGCTGAGCGCCCCGCGGCGGGGTCGTCGGTCCGGAGCGCGGCTCGCGCTCCGGACCGGTCGCGATCGTGCTCGCGGCCGACCGTCGCCGACGTCAGCGGGCGCGTGGACCGGGCGCCGCCCGGCGGCGGCGTTGCTCGTCAGCCGTGGCCACGACGAGGAACACCGCCCCGATCACCGCAGGACCGTGGACAGGGTGTTCCCACCGAGCGTCTAGGATCGACTCCAGGGGCCTTTAGCTCAGCTGGTAGAGCGCCACGTTTACACCGTGGATGTCGTCGGTTCGATCCCGGCAGGGCCCACAGGAGAAAGCCCAGGTCAGAGCCTTTTCAGGCGCCGACCAAAGGTGGGCGCGCGAGGGCCTCGGAGCGTCGCTGCCGGTGAGCTGCCGGTGACCAATCCAGAAGCCCTCGCGACGCCGCGGCTGCGACCGAGCATGCATCGTGAGCCCGCGGTGCCGACGCCGCGCCTCGGGCTGCTTGCGACGGTCACGAACCGGAGTCCGTCGCCTGGCGATCGGCGCCGGCGCGACTCCATGTCTCATTCGGGTGGTGTGGTCGGAGCGAGCGGCTGGAACGTCGAGACGTCGATGCCGGCTGCAACGTACCTGGCCCACGGTCCGGCGCTCGTGGCCGGCATCGTTCTACCGAGTCCGGATGCGGTCAACAACCGGTCGTCCTCGACCGTCACCACGGCCGCGCCGGCGCGTCGGTGCAACTCGGCTGCGAACGTCTCCGGGCTCCACTCGTCCGCGCGTTCGAGCAGGTCCGCCATCAGGAGCACCCGCGGCTCCAGATGCTCGAACACCAGTCCGTCTCGAAGACCCTCCTGGTGCCTCGCGGCCGCCGCAGGAGTTCACGGGTACGTCGTCGGGTATTTCGACCGGACGAGCGGCTTCGGCAACCGAGGCCGCTCCCACAGAAACCACACCGCCCCCCCCGGAATACCCGGATGCGCTCGGCCGTCCGGTTCGTCATCCGCGCCAACCCGCGAGTCACCGACAGCAGATGCTCCGCGTCAGCAGCGTCCGACGCGAGCGAGATGGAGCGACCAGGTTTCGGGAGCATCACCGGTGACGGTACCCCGATCGGCCCCGTTGCCAGGCAACGACCGAGGAGAGCAAGCGGCTGCCAACTGCAGAACACTGTCGACCTGGCCGAGTGGCCCCTGCGCGACCTTTCGCCTCAGCGGACGACGTACATGCGCGCCAGACCTGTGCGGTCTTCGGGGAACCTGTGAGTCCGCGATACTGAGGGTGCGCGGATCCCTCGCGTCCACGACCCACCCGAAGGGCCACCCCTGTCTGCTCTCCTTCGCTTTGTCGCGCCGATCGTCACCGCCGGCGCCGTCGTCCTCACCCTCGCCGCGTCCTAGACCCCGAGCGCCGCCCCGTCGACGACCGCGGCGACAGCGGCAGGGCTCGAGACGACCTCCTTCGAGGCATCCGATGTCGTCGCCGCGTTCCAGGCTGCAGGCCTCCCGGCGGCGAACAGTCGCGACAACACGGCGAACCAGTGCGGCCCGGACGGTGCGTACAAGTGCTCCGAGTGGGTGACTACGGACAACCTCAGCATCGGGAAGTTCACCTCCGCCGAGCAGTTCAAGCAGATGGAGCAGTACGGCGCGTACATGCAGGGCGACATCGTCCTGTCGTACAACGCGGCTCGCACGCCGGAAGCGGACCGACCCAAGTACGAAGCAGCGCTCGACAAGCTCATGGCCGACGCGACGTAACGACTGGCGGGCACCGTCGCGCAAGGAGCAGCGGCTCGCCGGCAGGCGCGCTTCGCGCGTTCGACAGACGGGCGCGCTCGTCCGCGGTGTAGCCGCCGTCGTCGACGGGTCTGTTGAGGAGCCCGGGACCGCGAGCGACCTCCATGGCGTCGTGCCTAGGCGGCGGGGCGACACCGAGGAGCTCTCGATCTGCGGCTCAGCGCCCGAATCGGCCCCGCGCTTCGCTCAGGAACGCGAGCACACGTAAGCCCCGCCGGAAGTGCCTGCGGGCCGGAGGCGCGGGACCAGGTCCGCCGCGGCTGGCCGGCCCTCGCCGCGGGTCTCACGTCGGTCCAGCGCTGATCCCGATCTTCAGCGGTCTGTGGTTCGTGAGCGACGCGCGTCGAGCGCCTTCGCGACAGCAGCGAGGTCGCTGTCGGACGACATCCAGTGCGAGTACCGGTTGACGGTCTGCTGGGTCGTCGAGTGGCCGAGCCAGACCGAGATCGTCTTGACGTCGATGCCGTCCCGGAGCCAGCTGGTGGCCGCTGTGTGCCGAAGGTCGTGGAGACGGTGGGTGCCGGCGGTTGCCGCCCAGTGCACGTCGCGCGTGAAGTTCGGGCCGCTGAGCTCGCCGCCGCCTGGGGCGCGGAAGAGGAACGCGTCGGGGGCCGTTCCCGCGGCGCGCGCGCTGACGATGTCCGCAGCGCGTCCGAGCAGCGGGACCGTACGGGATCGGCGGCCCTTGGTCTGCTTCTCGGGGTAGCCGTCGCTCTTCGATCGTGAAACGAAGACGGCCGGGAAGGGTGCCGAGCGCACGTCGGCAACGCGCAGCGCCTTCATCTCGCCCCACCGGAGCCCGGTCTCACGGAGGAATTCGACGATGTCGGCGTAGGGCCGGTTGACGCTCCGCTGTGCTTCGAGCATCGTGGCGAACTCGTCGTCGGAGAACGGCCGGATCTCCCGGTCCTCCGTGCCGTCGCCCCGCTCCAGTCGCACCTCGGTGATCGGGTTGTGCGGCAAGTACTCCATCTGTACCGCGTACGCGAGTACGGCGCTGAGCGACTCACGGATTCGTTTCGCGGTGCCGTACTTCTTCGTCCGCGTCAGCTCGTTGACGAATCGACGAAGGACCTGGCGATTCAGGCTCGCGAGCGGGCGCCGCTTCATGGCCGTCGGAACGTGTAGCCGCAGGTTCGCCTCGTCCGTGTCGAAGGTGTGCTGCGAGACCAAGCCCCGTCGCTCCTCGAGGAACTCCTGGATGACCTCGCCGAGAGGTACATCACCGTTCCTCGGGTTGGTCCAAGCGCCGCTTGCGAGAAGCGCTCGTTGGCTGAGCTCCCAGGCCTCAGCTTCCTTCTTGCGCTGGAAGGTTCGGCTGGTGACCTGCTTTCCGCGGTGGTAGATCCGAACCCTGTACGAGCCTGCTGCCGTCTTCTCGACGCTCAACTGCGGTTGCCGCTCTCGTTCCGTTCGCAGAAGCGCCGGATGTCGGATGGCCGGAAAAGGACGCGCCGACCGATTTTGACTCCGACCGGCCCGCGTCCCTCGGAGCGCATCGAGTAGATCGTGCTCTTCGACGTGCGGAGCAGCTCGCACACCTCGTCCATCGTGAGCATGGGCTCGAGGTCCGGATCGGACATCTCGGGAGACGCTCTCGGGCGGAGATCGTCGACGACCTCCCGTGCCGTGCCTTCGCGGCTTGCACCGCAGGTGCAGTGCGTCGTGTTGCTGGGGTGCGTGCTCTTGCTGGGGTGCGTACTCATACCCGTTCCTATGCAACGCCGTCGACGCCTGCCGACTCTGCCCGAGGGGACCGACGCATCCGAACTGCAAGCGGCGTACCGCCGGCGGATGCTGCAACGGCACGACGGTCAGGACGGCGACCTCGGGTCAAGCGCGAGCGCCGCAGCCGAGCGCGAAGCCGACGACGTCCTCGCGGGAATGGCTGCCGCCATGGGTACCACCGTCCAACCTCTCCCCGAGCAGGTCCGCATCGGCGTGCGCTCGTCGATCCTCGGACGTGTCTTCTCGGGCTGACGCGCCGGCTCGCGGTGCATAGGAACAGGTACCGGCGCGTGCCGCAGAACCAGACAGGAGATACCCGTGGCCACATGCAGACTCCGTACCTCCGTACCCGACGTCCGGCCGGAAGCCGACCGCATCGTCGTCGGAGCAACGGTCGCACTGGCCGTCGCGAGCTGGATGATCGGCCAGCCCGGGATGGCGATCCTCGCCCCGACGGCGGCCGTCCTCGCGCTCGTGGCGATCGCCGTGCACCTGACCGCTCTGTACCGCCCCGGGGCCCCTGTCGCCGCGACAGCAGCTCTTGGGCTGGCCGCCGTCACAGCGGTCGCATCGATCGCAGCGCTCGTTGCGATGGGGACAGCGTGGGCCGCTGACTCGTCGTCCTGGCCGCGGCTGGTCACGATCGCGTTCGCGGGCTTCGCCCTCGGCAGCGCGACCCGACAGTACGCAGCCCTCCGCGAGGCCGAGCGGCAGCGTCCAGCCGGGGAAGCTCCTGATGACGCGGCATGAGCCCGGCGCCCGCGTGCGGGTGACGTGGTCGGGTCGGGCAGGCACCGTCGTTGCCGTCCTCCCCGGGCGGCTGGCCGAGTACCGCGTCATCCTCGACGGCGAAGCGGACGACTGGGGGTTTGCCGTCGACGAACTGACCGCGCTGCCGCCGTCCGGCGATGCAGTTCGGGCGCGCCCCGCTGGCCCCGGTGCATAGGAACAAGTGCCCACGGATCGCCCACATCTCGAGAGGTACGCATGCTAACCACCGCCGAGCCGCACACCGCGGCCGAGATTGACTTCGGCTTCGACGTCGATACCATCGCCGCCCTCATCGGCCAGCTCAGCGAGCCCGACCGGACGGCGCTCTACCAACGCCTCGGTGTCCGGCCGTCGCCGAAGCCGCGCGCCTCGAAGACCGCCGCGACCGCCCCGTACACACCGAACACCGGTGACCCCCGCCTCGACGCGTTCCTCACAGAGCACCACGACCCGAACTGGAAGGCGTGGAAGCCCCTTAGGCCGAGGAAGGCGTCACCCGCTGGTGCGAGGCACCTGATTTCGGCCGAAGCCTTCGAAGCGGCAGCAGCTGAACGCTGGCGCGCACGCGGCTACACGGTTTCGCGAACCAGCGGCAACTACGAGGTCACCGGAGACGGAGATGGGTCCTACGCCCGGCAGATGACCGCCGCGTACGTCGCGACCCCGCAGGGCTGGAAGCACCCGGACGACGTCGAGGCGAACGAGTGATGACCATCGAAGAGGCGCGCGAACGTGCACGAGTCATCGAACACGCTGCAGCAGTGATCGCCGACTTCCGCGCGGAGGAGGAGCGTGCCGGCCGGGCGATCCTGCTGACGGCCGATGAGCTCGCCGCCTACGCGCAGCTCGACGCCGGCTGGACGCCCCCGTCGGCCGGCAACGACGAGAGCGAGACACGGCGATGACCGGCGAGCTCACCGTCACCGACCTGTTCTGCGGCGCCGGCGGGTCCTCCAGCGGTGCCGCGAAGATCCCGGGCGTGCGGATCCGGATGGCCGCGAACCACTGGGACGTCGCGATCAGCACGCACGAGCTGAACCACCCGGGCGTCGACCACGACATCGCCGACTTGTCGCAGGTGGACCCGCGCCGCTACCCGCGGACGAAGATTCTCTGGGCGTCGCCGAGCTGCACCAACCACACGCAGGCGAAGGGCGTCGCCCGGGCGCTGCAGACCGACGAGTGGAACCCGTCCGACGGCCGCCCGCTGCCAAAGGAAGCTGCGGAGCGATCTCGGGCGACGATGTGGGACGTGCCGCGGTTCGCCGAGTTCCACCGGTACGCCGCCGTGATCGTCGAGATATTCTAAACATAACACATGTAATAAGTGGGGTTTTTCGGGAGCAGATCGGCCTAGCGCTCTTCCGATAACTGTCACTTATCGAGGTCTGCAGATCAGGGGGTGACGCGAGCACCACCGGACCGCCGTGGCCCGCCGATCGGCGCTGTGGCCGGGAGTTCGAGGCAGCGCCAACCGACGGCGATCACCGGCAGTCGTCCTGATCGAAGGTGGTGGTGACCCGCCGGTCGGCGTCATTGAACCGGTAGGTGAAGCGCAACTCGATGCCGTCCTCGAGCACCTCCTGCTCCGCGCTCAGGGAACACGCGGGAGAGCGGAGGGACGTGTGGATCGTGCTGGACGTCACGTCCGAGGAGTCGAAGGAGGCGTCGACGTCGTAGTAGAAGTGCACCGCGTCGTGCTCCGCGCGGACCGAGGTCCACGTCGTGACCTTGTCTACGGCGATTGGCAGCTGCCGCTCGCCCTTGATCTTCTCCACGGCGTCGCGGATCTCCGCCTGCTGCGCGCGGTCCGCCGCGCTCGCGCCGATGGCCGCCCAGCCGAAGGCGCTTCCCACGACGACGAGCAGGATCGCGCCGGCGAGAGCGAGGATCTGCCAGACGTGCTTCGTGCGGTTCGGCGGCGTGTACGGCGGGTAGGACTGCGCGTACGCACGGGGCGCAGGCTGCGGTAGCCCCGTGGGCGCCGTAGCCCACGCTGCCGCGGGGGAGTACTGCCCGGGCGGAGCCGGCCACGGGTCCTGCATCACCGGAGCCGAAGGTGCCGTCGAGTCCTGGGCTGGGTGCAGTGCCGGTGGAGCGGGCCACGACTGCTGCGACACCGGCGCGGGAGTCGCCCACGGGTCGGTCGGCCCCTGAGGTTCGGCAGGGGCAGGGGCAGTGCTCTGGTCGGGCCGGGCGTCGCGACGCGGCGTCTGGTCTGGCCGAGGTCCGGATGGGAACGGGGATGGGGTGCTCACGAGGCGCTCCTGCTGGTGTCGGTAACGCAGCCGATCGCAGATAGCCGGGGCCGCGGCCGGAGTCTGTATCGACACCGGCACCTGTACCTATGCATCGCACCGGTCAGGTCAACCGCGCACGGTGCGACGCGGCGGAGGCATGACACCATGGCGAGGATGGAACCTGACATGGCAGACGAGGCCCTCTCGATCCGCAACGCGCACGCTCGCCGGGCAGCCGGGGCGATGTCCGCCCTCGCTCACTCGACCAGCGACGGTCGCTCGGTATCGCCGCCGGAAGCGACGATGCTCCTCTCGAAGGTCGCCGAGACGCTGCTTCGCATGTCGGACTCGCTGCGGGGCATCGGTAACGGCCTGCGTCAGTCCCTGCAGACGCACGGAGTAGCAGGACCGGACGGTGAGCCTGCGGACGTCGCGCTCGTCAGAGCTCAGGCGCTGCTGCAGAACGCCGCCGACGCTGCAGCGATGATCGTTGACGACGTCTGGCGAGCACGCGACGGCGTCGCCCCATTCGGCGTCACGCGGCTGCCAGGCCGATCCGACGACGCCGTCAGCTTTTGACGAGCTCGAGGTAGCGCCCTCCCGACATCGCAGGAAGCACGATGCGTGGGTCAATCGTTACGGCGACCCGCCGGTCGCTCAGTCGACCGGAATCTCGAGCGCGATCAGAGCCTCTACGACCTGCGCGGCCGAAGGTCCGGCGCCCGTCATCGGCAGACCCGGCGTCGCGTAGAGGGCCGACACGACGGCGCGCCACTGCCCACGGTCGACCAGCTCCGCCAGCGCGGCGACCTGCTCGGTCAGGAGCCCGTGCGCGGACAGCGCTTCGAGGCGGGCCTGCCGCTCCTGCGCCTCGGTCAAGAGGACGAAAGCGCGTGCGCCGCGGTTCTGTGGCGGGAAGATCGGGGCCGGCTCATGCGGCACCATGTCCACCTCATCGTTACGCAACCGCTCGAGCCACGAGGGCGGGTCCCCGTCCAGGTCGAAGAGGACGGAGACGGACTCCAACAGGTCACGCCGCTGCAGCTGCAGGTGCTGCACGATCACGCGCTGTACGGGAGCAAGGCGGCGGTCGACGTCGAGGCGCCGTCGACGGCTCTCCAGCAGGCCGAACAGATCTACGAGGCCAGCGGTCAGGAACCCTGAAGAGAAGCCGCCCCACCCGAACGCTGTCCCGCTGTCGCGGAGCGACAGCAGCGCGACGATGAGGAGCGCGACGCCCACGAGGAGGAAGGCGATCGGCAGCCAGAACCGAGGTTCCTCCGCGACCGTTGCTCGGACTGCCTTTGACCATCGCACGTCCGAACTGTGCCTGCGGCCGTGCCGGCGCGGGGCGCGGCCGCTACCGATAGCCGTCCAGGTCGCCAGAGAGATCCCGAAGTTCTGCCTGCAAGGCAGCCATCCGCTCCTCGAGCTCGCCCATCGCCGCCTCCGCGGCAGCGAAGCCATCACTGAGGTCTGCGGGATCTGCAGGCTGCGCCGCTCGTCGCTCGATCGGGGCGTCCGGGCGGGCGTTGCTCCGGTTCGACGCCACGATGCGCGAGATCGATCGCACGCTGAGTCGGCCTGGCACGGCCCATCCGTGACGGTCGATGGCCGAGATCGGGACGGCCGGCGGTTCCCTCGTGCACACGTGATCCCCGCTTCGAATCAGGTCGCGCACCTCGGTCGCCGCGCGACGCGCCGCGGAGCGGTGGCCGAGAAGAAGCGGCTGCGCGGTCGTCGCCCAAGCGGACATCGCGCACCGGAGGCATCGGTCAGCGCTTCCGTGTCCCGAGACAGCATGTGGCGCCAACGAGCCCGGCTCGATACCGAAGGCGGCCACCGAGGGTCGGCTGCAGCCTTCCGCCAGCAGGCGCAGCACGACGTGGTCCCGTACCGCGCGCACAGGTGCGCGAGCGGCGGCGCCGATCGCGGGAACCGTCAGCTCAAGTCGTCGCGTGGGCGCCGATGGTGTGAGCGCTGGCTGCGCTGCAGCACGGCGCAGCCGGACGGTCGATCCGCGCGCCGGGACCTGCCGGAAGAACTCCTCCAGGTCCGCCGCGGCGATCCGAAACGGGTCGCGTCCTGTCGCGTCGCACCAGCGGACGAACAGGTGCCGGTCGCGTGCGCGGCCGCTCACAGCCCGAGCATGGTCACTGCGTTGCCTCCCGCGAGGGGGTTGTACTCGCGGTCGTAGACATCGATCATCGAATCGGTCGCGAGCTGCGCCTGGAGCCGCACCTGGCGTCGGCTGGCACCGTTCCTGCGAGCCTGCGTCACGAAGCCGGCGCGCAGCGAATGCGCCCCGTAGAGCACCGGATTCAGATCAACCGACTTGCTGCGCGTCTTCACTGCTCGGTAGATCGCGTCCCCGCTGAGGCGGCGGTCGAGGACCGAGCCACTGGCTGTCAGCGGACGGAACGCCGGCGCCGACTTCGCCGGCTTCCCAGGCGCAATCGTCGTGCACCAGTGACCTCGCGCATCCCACTCAGCCGCTGGCGACGTCGTCACGACGAGCGCCAGCGGATCACAGCCGCGCTCGAGCGCCTCGAGGATCCTGGACCAACGCACCCACGCGCACGCCGCGCACGTGGCAATGTGCGTACCGGTCGGGACCGGAAGCGTCGCGCCGACGCCCGCCTGGTCGGTCTTTGAACGGCGGAGGTGGACCTCCAACCCGTAGTCGACGAGCTGCAGGTCGCCGACATCGAGCGACACGATGCTGCTTCGTCGGAGCGCAGCACCGAACCCGATGAGGAACGCTGCCGCGTCACGAGCCGCCTTGACGCCCGCCGGCCAGACGTGGTGGGGCATGGCCTCGACGATGCCCCGCACGTCGTCCGTGAAGACCGGACGCATGCGCCGCACCGTGGCATCGCCCGACCGCCGGATGCCTGCCATCACTCGCCGCACTCGGTCATCGGCCGTAGGCGACGCGTAGCCGGCGTCACGGTGCACCGCAGCGATCGCTGCGACCTTGCGTGCGATGCTCGACGGCTTGAACCGAGCTTCACCGTCGCCACGCACCAGCGACGCCAGGTGCGTGAGGTACACCGAGACGGTGTCCGAAGATGCGGGCAAAGGCCGCTCACCAACGAGCTGGCACCAGGAGCGGAACGCCCGGAAGTCTGCAGCGTAGAGCTCAACGGTCCGGCCCGAACGAGCGTGAGCGGCGTGCTCGTCGGCTTCAGCGCGGAGCCGCGCGATCAGCTCCTCTGCAGCACGAGGCGCGAGCTGACCGTCGCTTCGCGACGAGACGGACTGACGCATCAGCGCAGTATTTCACGGCGGCCGACAGGGAGGTGCATAGAAGAGACCGTGGCCAGCACTCAGACGATCGACACGCGTGCGGTGCTGACCGCCGCGTCACGCGACGGGCGAACCGTCCTCACCGTCAGCACCGCGAAGCGGCTGTTGCAGCGCCGAGGTGTCCCAGAGCACGATCTCGAGCGGGTCGTGCGGTCGACGCTTGACTCCCTCGAACTCGACGGCATTCTGCGCGTGGTCCGGAAGTCTCCGGCCGCCGACAGCGCGCAGATCGAGTCGTGGCCGCGCGGAGGACGGGAACGCCGCGGTTGGGTCAACGTCGCCGCGTCGGAATCACTGCGAGCGGAAATCGCCGCACGACGCGGCCGTGCACAGAACACCGCCGCGATCGGCACCTGCGCCGATCTGCGGCGCCAGGCTGAGCGGATCATCCTGGAGCGCCACCAGCGTCAAGTCGACGCGGAGATCGCGCGGCTCAGCGCGGCGTCACCCCGACAGCAAGCCGGCTGAGCGCAGTTCGGAGGCGGTCCGGACGCCGAGCACGGCGACCATGAGCGTGTACATGTGCGAGTCATGAAGGCCTGCCGTCCGGCCGGCTGCAATCGCCTCGCTCAGTCGATCGACGGCAGCCGGGGCGGCGGCGTCGATCGACGGCGGGAGCGCTGCGGCCGCGGCCGCGATCGTAGAACGGGCCTCCAGCGCCTTCACGCTGCTTCTCCGGGAACGAAGCGAATGAGGATCACGTCCTTGCGGCTCCCGGGCGTCACAGCCAGCGCGCTTGCGCCAACGCGGCAGGCCAGAGCGCGCTCGACGCGCTCGTTGCGAACCAGCGCGTCGCGGTCAATCCGCTTGGGGAGGTAGCACCAAACGGACACGACGGGGATCTCGCCCCTGATCGGGTGCGAGATCGAGCCAATGCTGATGTCGTCGTCGCTACGAACTGTCGGAGGCGCGTTCTCCGTCGTCTTCGCCCAGAAGTCGTTCCAATGGGCAGCGGTCGTGAACGCAGCAACCTGCGTCGGCGCGACGGGCGTCACAGGAGGCCCCCTCGTCGGGCGGACTCAGCGGCGCCCAGGTCGATGCCTGTCCGGGCCCCGTCGATGCGTCGACGAGCAGCCCGACGCACCATCGGCGCGCCTTCCCGTTCGAGGCGATGCACGACGTCCTCTGGCGTGTTCGGGTTGCCGACAAGCGCCATCCCAACGGTCAGTCGCCGGCGGAAGCGCTGGTGGATAATCCGCAGGTCCAGCGACGCACGGGATCGGTCGCTTGCCGCCGCAACGGCCTCCTCGGCGGTGAGCGAGGCGGGGTGACGCCCCCGGACTGCCCTGACTCGGCGTGCGGCTTCCACGGCTCGTTCGAGCATCGGCGCCCCTGCAGCTACGCGGGCGGCCGCGGCGAACGCCTCGTCGTCGCACGCGGGGCTGTCCAGGACTGCCTGCACGATGCCATCAGCGTGGATCTCGAGTAGCCGCACCAGCCGAGAGGCGCTGGTGCTGGTCAGTGCTTCGCGGCGTGCGTCGGCGAGCCGGATGAGCCGATCGTTCGGCGTGAGTCGCCCGGGCCGGACGGCCTCGACGCTGATGAACTCGGACGGTGCCGTGCGCAGCTGGGTCATGCTTGCTTCTATGCACCGCGCTGTCACTGCTGCGTCAGGCGGCATCGCTCTGCTCGCTCCGAAGCCCGGCCCGACGTGCGCTCAGCCACTCGCACGCCTCGTCGAGGTCGAGGATCAGGCGGGAGAACGCGCGCAGCGGCTTGGCGTAGACCTGCCGCGTCGGCTCGGGGTAGGCGATACCGTTCGCCGCTCCTACCTGCGTGCGGACGAGCCTCGGGTCGAGGACAGCGACCATGCCGGAGTCGGACGCTGACCGGATCATCCGCCCGACGGCCTGCTTCTCGAGCAGGGCCGCGTCTGCGGCGTAGATCAGCCGGTCGGCGGTCCACTTGTCGCACTGCAGACGTGCCATTGCAGCCTCCGCGCGGGCATCGTCCGATGGGTTCGACGGGGACCGGGGGATCCGGTCGAGGATGACGAGGGAGCAGGTCTCTCCTGGCGCGTCGACACCGGTCATCAGGCTTCGCGTGCCGACAAGGACGCTGGAGGTGTTCTCCCGCCAGCGCTGCAGTAGCGCAGCCGATGTGGCTCCGTCCCACTGCGAGAAGACGTCGACGTCGGTCGGCAGCGAACCACGGAGCGCCTCTGCGTACACGCGCCCCGCGGCGGACGTCGCGGCGAGGATCAGAGCCGACCCGTTGTTGCGCTCCACGAGGTCGTTGATCTGCTCAGCCGCCCACGTCGTGTGCATCTGCGTGTCGAACTTGCGCTTGCCCCATCGCTCGCTGGTGAGGCGGGGGACCTCCCGTGCGTGATTCGTGCTGACGACCGCGGGGATGTAGAGCGCCGACGACTGATAAGCCACTGCGAACGGCGAGGGGTACTCGATCGCGGGCACGTTCGCGCCGACCTCGAACTGAAAGTTGTCCGGCAGCGTCGCGGACATGAAGATCACCCCGAGTGCCGGAGGCTCCTCGCCGACTTCGGAGGGCCCGACGAGGAGGTTGCGCCGGATCATGCCGGACACATCCACGGGGGACGCCTGCGCGCTGCTCCAGCGGACGGAAGCCTGCGGGCGCTCATCAGCCTGCACCCAGCGTGCTCGACCAACCCGGTGCTCGCGGACAGCATCGCAGGCCTCCCGCAGCTCCTCGGCTCGTTCCAGCGCCCGGATGGCGCCCATCGCCGTCGCCGTGTGCGGAGACTGCGATGCGTTGCGCACCAGGCCCTTCACCTGGCCGACCCAGGCGTCGAGGTGGTCGCCGACTGCCGCTAGTGGATCGTCGAGCTCGCCCATCCGGAGCGGCTTCCCGCCGCGGTCGAGCTGCGACGCGATGCTCTGCTCGAGTCGATCGGCGAGGATCGCCCCGCCGCTGCTCCACGAAGTCACAGCCGGTCCGTCGGCAACGCGTTCGACGGCTCGGATCAGGCTGTGGAGGAGGCGGCCGGAGACTTCCGCTGCGCCGCGCTTGCGCACCTCCGGCGCGAGGGCGTGCGCCTCGTCGATGATGATGTTGTCGAACACTCCGCAGCTCATGCTGCCGTTAACGATGGGGCGGCCTGTGGTGGCCTGGAGGGCCAGGAGCGTGTGGTTGGTCACGACGACGTCCGCGTCGCACGACGCTGCACGGGCGAGGAGCGCCTTCGGCACGTAGGGGGTGTCGTCGTCCTTCGACGCCTGATTAGCCGAGCCCGCACTGACGAGGGCCCATTCGTCTCCGGTGTGATCGCCGTCGAACTCGTGTCGGGTTCCGGCAGCGTCGTCGTCGTCGTACTGGTCAAGGCCCCACGACACCAGCGCGACCAGGCGCTCGAGGCACACCTGCGAGCTGTTGATTGCCGACGGCACGGCGGTGGCCGCGGCGACGCCTTCGCGAAGCTCGGCGGTGTCCCACACTGCCTCGCTGCCGGCGAGCAGGTTCGCGGTGCTGAACAGCTGCCTGGGGTCGAGGTAGTTGCCGATCCCCATGTGTGCGGCGACTCGCAGGGGCGGCAGTCCGAGGGCTTCGCACGCTCGGGACATCGTCGGACCGTCCTTCTGCACGATCTGCTGCAGCAGTGAGAGTGATTCGGTGCTGATCACGGTCCGCTCGCCTGCCTCGAAGAACCGGAGCGCAGCGGCGGCGAGGCCGATGGCGGACTTCCCGGATCCGGTGGGCAGTGCTCCGACGAAGTGGGCGCGCGCCTGCAGCGCTTCGACGGCTGCGCCGAAAGCGAGCTCCTGTCCTTCGCGAGGTGCTGCGTCGTCAAGGCCTGTCGCTTCGCGCACGTACGCGCTGAGGAACTCGATCGGCGTCGGTACGGATCTGGTCGTCGTGGTCACGACTGTCTCTATGCACCGGCCACCCGCCGGCGCACACGACGCCGAGACTTCGTTGCTTTCAGCGACTGGAGGACCAGGGAATGTTCTGGCTGGCCAAAATCACCGCCGAGGTGCACTCGCGCTTCTGAACTGGGGTTTCCCGCTCAGACCAGGAAACCAGGCTTCTCCGCGCACCCATATGCCTTCTACACGCATTGCGCGACAGAGTATCCGTCCATCCATGCGCCCGTATGGATGGACGCCAACTCGCGCCTATACATATATACATACATTTCTTCAGAAGAAAGTTGGTTATCTGGTTAGTAGAAGGCCGATCCGCGAGCTGACGCCGATCCGAGGTGACCAGGTTTGTTCAGGGCCATGTGGCTCGGCCAGAGAAAGCCTGGTTCGAAGGTGCCAGTCGGCGACGGACGGCAGTCGTCGCAGGGTGTTCAGGGAAGCGCTGGACAGCAGGCGCCACGCACCCTGGAGACGACATGACCACCGACACCGCAGCCGACCTCGAGACCTTCGAGCCCGTGTTTGACGAGGACCTCGAGCGGGCACGCGACCGCGACGAACCGACCGAACGCGCAGAAGCGCTTCCTGGCGAGGGCGCCGACGACGAGGCCGAAGCCGGCCGCGGCGGACGCGCTCGGTCAGTGAACGCCCGCCTCGTCGCCCGACGGAGCATCGAAAAGTACCAGCGGCTCACCCAAGAACCGTCCTCCGATCTTGCGGCCGCAGCGCTGGTCGTTGGCGGCGGCGTGAAGGCCGACGCTGCGGACATCGCCGTCTTCGTCACCACCACCGCGCGCGCCGACCTGCGGCTGCTCGATCGGGTCGACCTGATCGCATCGGCTCCCGACGCCTTCGAAGCGATGTCGACCGTCATGGCGCTCGACAGCGCCGAGGCCCGCCGAGTCTGGGAGCTCCTCCGAGAGCTCGCCGTCGTCGAAGGCCGCGCGGCCCCCAAGACCTCGGACATCGCGAAGGGCATCGCTCGTGCCGCGCTGGGGAAGGCTCCAGAGGTGCTCCGGGCCACGGAGCGCGTCCGGGCCATCCTCCGGAAGTAGACCCTGATGCCCACCCGCTGCCGCTCCTGGCGCTTCGTCGGCGCCGAGATCCCGGAGGGCCGGCACCTCCCGGTCGGTCGCGACCACGACGTCTGGCACCCCTGCCGCAATCCGGTCACCGACGGCGAGCTGCGGTGCTCAGATTGTCTCCGCTCCCTCCTCACGAGCCCGAATCCGACCATCCGAGCGGCCCTCGCGGCGGACCCCGCGATCAGTGGCGACACCCTGATCGCCCTGAGCACGGACGGAGATGCTGTGGTCGCAGCCACCGCACGAAGCCGCATCGAAGCTCGCGGCGGCATCGAAGCAGTCCGCAGCGCGCCCTGGGGTCAGACCGTGCCGCACGCAGAAAGCGGGCCGTCCGCCCGAGCGGCCGCTTCGACGCCATCACCGTGGGACGCCTAGGAGGCCACATGTCTAAGCAGAAGAACAACGGCGCCTGGGGCGCGGACGGAGCTGCCGACGAGGACCGCCTCACCGAGAACCGAGCAGCACCGGTGGTCCGCTACTCCGCCTTCCGGCGGAAGGCGCAGCGCCGGCTCTTGAAGGCTGCGATCTTCGTCTTCGCACCGCTCATCCTCCTCTCGCTGGTCGGGAACCTCACCGCCGAGAAGGCAGCCCCGGCACCCGCCAAGGCCTCTTCCACCGACGCGAACTCCTCGCCCGGCAAAGCCGCCGCGACAGCCGCGATGCAGGCCTGGCTGGGGAGCAAGCCCGCACCGCTGCCAGGGGCGCGACTTCTCAGCTGGGACGGCTACCGAACGTTGCCGAAGGCCGCAGCGACCACGAAGCGGGGCACCACCGGCGACGACAGCGGGACCACGACGGAGGTCGACCAGTTCACGCTCGCCGTCACGGACGAGAAGACCACGACGCTGTACTCATCGAGCGTCGAGGTGCGCATCAGTCGAGCCGGCATCGCCAGCGTGACGGGGACGCCGACCCTCCTGCCGACCACGTCAAGCCTGCAGGACGGCGCCGCCTCGAGCGCCCAGACCTGGTCGGGCTGGCCGAGCGTGACGCCGAACGACGCGGTCGGCAGTTCGGTCCGCGCCTGGGCGGAAGCGTTCACCGGGAACGACCCGGACGCGCTGCGCCTCGTCGTCGGCGACCCGAGCAAGAAGCACGCCTACCTGCCGCTGCGCGGCGCCGACGCGTCGGACGTGAAGGTGACCGCAGCCGCCGCGAAGCCCGCAGCCGACGGAAGCGCCGACGACGACCCGGCCACCCTCATCGCGCGAGTCACCTTCACGCCCCGGTGGGGTGGCAACGCTGACGACAGCGCCCGGACCGTCGTCAGCTACGACGTCCTCATCGCCGCCGCGAACACCGCGTCGCCACGTGTCGTGGCCTGGGGCGGCCCCGGCGCCGGCCCTGCGCTGAAGCCGTACAGCAACGCGATCAGCGCAGCCCTCGCGACGAACAACCAGGAACCTGCCGGCGCCCGTAACACAACGCCGGCCTCCGACGACGGGAGTGACCGCTGATGCCACGCGCGCAGAACCTGCCCAACCGGCCCATCTGGGAGACCCGCTCCCGCCGCCCCCTCAGCCGCGGCCGCGTGCCCGGAGAAGGCGGCGCGCTGTGGGCGTTCCGCTCGATCCCGATGCAGCCCATACGAGACACCCGGGATCCGCGCGACTCAGTCCTCGCCGGCGCGTCGCTCGAGCGCGCGTTCTATGAGATGAGCGAGCTCACTCGCCTCGGCGTCGCCCGCTCGCGAAGTACCGCGAAGCGCTCCTACCGGGAGTTCCAGATCAAGCTCATCGACGTACCCACCCCGTTCCAAGCCGCTGAGGGCTCCGCCGCGGCGTACCTCAACCAGCACTTCCGGGACGTCGTCGTACCGCGACGGATCGCGCTCTTCGGCGTACGGCTGAAGGCGAGCGTTCAGGCCGGCTCGTGGCGCACGCTCCTTGACTCCGTCGCCGACACCTTCCTCGAGTCGGAAGCGCCGATCACGGACTTCGACGCCGACTTCCGGCTCGTCGACGAAGCGCTGAACCGATCCGGGCTCCCGCCCATCACTTCCGAGGACTACCGATGGGCGAACGCCTGGTGGAACGGCGGCCGATCCGCCGCGACGCCGTACGTTCCCCACACCGACCACCTGCACTTCTTCCGGAACATGAAGGAAGTCCACCGGGTCACCGGCGGACAGTTCGACAGCTGCGCTGGATGGCCGGACGCGGACGCTTGGAACGGGCGCACCAACCGGGCCGACGTCACGTTCGCCGCGGTCGAAGATTTCGACATGGGGTTCGAGTCCATCGCCAGCGAGCACGCACGCTGGGCATGCGGCCTGCTCGACGCTGGCGCCCGGATGATCTCGATCCGCGGTCTCATCGAACCGCCCCGCGTGACACGCAAGGAGCTCGCGAAGCAGCGACGCACCATCGAGAACGCGCTCGAGGAGCAGTCGCAGCAGAAGGGCCGCACCCGAGCCGAGCACGACGAGATGCAGCGCAGCGTCCAGGAGATGGAGGACAGCTACGGGGTGGCGAAGAACACCGCGCCCCCGACCCTCGTCGACACGACGGTCACCATCGCGTTCGAGGGCCAGATCGACGACGTCTCCACCCTCGGCGGCAACCTCGTCCTGAACCCGATGCAGGACCGCCAGACCGGGGCGTGGATCGACTCGATGCTGTGCTCCCAGGTCCGCGCGAACCCGCACCTGCACGACGTGCCTGCCACCCTCGTCGCGCACGCGGGCATCCCCGACCTCTCCGCCGTCGGCGACTCCCGAGGTCGACTCGCTCTCCTCGGATTCACCGAACGCGACCGCCAGCCCGCCTACATCTCGTCGACGGCGGCGTCCGACTCCGACACGCTGCCGATCCTCGCGATGAGCGCTGCGACCGGCTCGGGCAAGACGCAGGTGCTGCAGTTCACCGCCTACCAGTGGGGGATGCTCGGCGTCCCGCAGTTCGTCGTGGACCTGAAGGAGGGTTCGGACATGTCGCCGGTCTTCCGCACGCTGCCGGCCGACCAGTACCGCGAGTACTCCATGGACACCGTGATCGGCGTCGACGGCGGACTCGACCCAGTTCGCATCGTGCCCGACAGCAACACCGGAGTCGCGCTGGCGAGCTCGCTCCTGCGGAGCGTCAACCCCTGGGAATCTCACGACCGACGTGACCGCGCGATGACCAGCGTCACCAACGCGATCATGTGGGGCGTGCGCAACGGCGCCCGCGCCACGGGGCAGGCGCTCCGCATGGCCGAGGAGGCCGGGGTTGTGTCCAGCAAGCTCGTCGGGCCGATCTGGCAGTTCCTGGACACGTACGTCATGGCGAGAACCCTCATCGGCAGCGAACCCGGTGAGGCCAGCCTCCACGGGTTCGACGGGCTGACCTACATCAAGGTCGGCAGCGCCTCCATGCAGCTGCCTCAGCAGAAACGCGGCTTCGACATCGAGCGCGCCGAACCGGGCGTCCGGATCTCGACCGCGCTCGTGCGGATGATGGTGCGCGGGTCCGTGATGGCGCTCTCCGGTCGTTCTGGGGTGCTGCACCTCGACGAAGCGTGGATGGCCGAGCACAGCGCTCAGGACGAACTCGAAGCGAGTGGGCGTCTCGCGCGGCAGAAGGACGTGCTCCTCGCCATCTACAACCAGACGCCGTCCGGGCCGCTCGAGTCGGGCCTCGGCAACTACACGAGTCGCCATCTGAACGGTCTGATCAGCGACGAGGACGAGGCGAAGGCGGGCGCCGAGTTTGCCGGTATCCAGAGCCCCGATGTCGTCGAACGCATCATGGCCAAGCGCGGTACCGAGCACTACATGGGCGCGCGTTGGCACCGCGCGCCTGGTGGCGCCCGCGTCGTGGAACGTGGCGCGATCGTGTACTACACCGACATCGACAACCGGTTTGCGCCGGTCGAGGTCGTCCTGCCCGAAGCCTTCCTTGAACTCTCGGGCACCGCGCCGGAGCAGATCCGCGCGCGCGAAGAGCAGAAGCGCATCGCCGCTGCCGACGCATCCGAGGCGGTGGCGAGCCCGCTCGTGCTCCGGCGCCTCCTCCGCTCGTGACGGCGCCCTGAACGTCCCGGACGCGGCGTAGTCGGTGCGCGGCGTCCGGGGCCCCGAGCGCCCCTGCTCGTGACGTAGTCGGTGCGTCGCGAGCAGGGGCGCTTTCCTCTGCGACCAACGATATGTGTCCGGATGCACGAGACATCTCGGCTCACGGGTCACACCCCTTGCATGACGCACCTGTACCACCGACTCACCAGGCAGACCGTCTCCACCAAGATCGACATCGCCTCCGCAATCGACGAGCAGATCACCGACACCGCTGCTCTCGCCCTCATCGCCAACGACGGCATCGACGCCTTCCCGGTCGACGAGATTCTGAAGGACTGGTCGAGCTTCGGGACCGGATTCCGGATGGAACCCGTCGTCGCCGATCAGTCCCACCCAGTCTTCCTCGCCCGCCGCAGGATCTTCCACCTCCTCTCCGACCCGGACCTCGCGCTCATCGAGCGCGCGCTGTCCCCACACCGCCGCTTCCATCGGGACACCGTCATCGAAGACGCTGCCTGCCGACTGTCCGAGATGCTCGAGTGGCAGGTGCTGCGTCCGGTCGAGGACGGCGGCCTCAGCCTGATCCGAGCCGCGTCGAGCGGCACGAGCATCGTCGGCTGGGCGAGGAAGTTCCTCGAAGGCCCGAACGGCGCCGGCAAGATCGCATCTCGCGTCGCCGGATCCCGCCCCGGCGCCATCGATGACCTCGAGGCGGCAGCTGCGGCGGGCCACCCCGCGGCTGCGCCGCTGGTGCACTTCGACGTCGAGGCGGTGAGCTGCCCATCGCGCGGGAACGAGGTCTCCCGGATCCTCGTCGCTCGGGCGAAGGCGCTCCGAGCCGCTCCTGCGGGGAGCCCGCAACGCCTCATCGCCGAATCCGCGGTCGCGGCTGAGTCGTTCGGCCTGCCGCAGTTGGACGCTTCAGGATTGTGCGCCGAGGTCGCCGAGGTGCTTCAGGAGGTGATCTCGCGCCGCCCCGAGGTTGTGATGGAGTCACTCAACGCCTGCGCCCGTGCACGTCGCGGCGACGTTGTCCGACAGGGCCCGGACGTGCCGAGCGCTCTCATCGACCTGTGGACGGTGTTCAACGACGACCACATCCTGACACTGCGATCGCTCGAGCGATCCGAGCTCTGGGCCAAGCTGCTGCTGCAGGGCGCCCTCGCCGCACGAACCGTCAGCGAGGACCGCGGTCGTCGCAGGGTGTGAGACATGGCGATTGAACGGCTCACCCTGGAACCCGGACGTGGCTTCGACCCCACTCGCGACGAGCATCGCACGAAGGTGCTCGAAGCGATCGAACCGATGCACGGCACGGGGTGGGCCGTTCAGTCCTTCGACCCGACGACGGGGAACCTCACCCTCGTCCGCCAGGCAGCGGTCACGGAAGTGCTGCGTGACGACAGCAGCGACTCCTACCGAGTCGGGCTCGAACGCGGGACGAAGCCAGCAGACGGCGAGAAGGTCGCCTCGCGCCTCGAATCCGATCCGCAGCATCGCGGGTTCGTGATGACGCAGTTTGACCCGTACCTCGGCACCGCGACCCTCAGCCGGCTGAGCGACCCCGCTCGCCGCTGCAGGGGCGCCGTCTCGACTGCGCTCCGCGTGAAGCCGTGGGAGGTTCAGGTCGCAGACCGCCCTGACGGCGGCTTCGACGTCGAGCTTCCCGGCAGCTACCAGCCGAGCAAGCACAACGCCTCTCTCGAAGAAGTCGCCACCGCGATCATCGGCCGGCCCGGCTGGTACCTGCGGACCGACGCGCGAGCAGGGAGCGCGTCGATCATCCCGGGGGAGCTGCCGACGTTCCCGAACACCGTGGCCTTCCCGGTCCCGCGGCTGTCGACCATGACGACGGAGTTCTCCCCGTTCGGCGTGGCGCTCCCTCCGCCCGGCGAGGACACGCTGAGCGAAGTCGGTATCGACTGGACCGCAGGGCAGATGGCGATGGTCGCCGGCATTCAAGGCGGCGGCAAGAGCGTCGTCATCAACGACGTCATCACGGATTGGAAAGCCGCCGGCGGGGAACTAGTCATCGTCGACATCCCGGACAAAAAGAACGACTTCACCTGGATCAAGCCCTGGGTCCGGCCCGGAGGGTGGGGCTGCGAGTCCGACCTGGCAGCGCTGGCAGCCCTCGAGCTCTGCTACGAGGAAGGCAAGCGCCGAGCGCGCTACAACGAGGAGCACGGTGTTCTCGGCTGGCGCGACCTGGGACCGGGGGAGCGGTACAAGCCGATCCTCATCGTCGTCGACGAGCTCTCCGGCCTCATCGTGACCGAGCGTCTCCCCGCCGGCGTCCCGAAGGACAATCCGGTTGTGCAGCGCAAGATCATGTCGAACCTCGTGCGCGTCTCGATCGAGGATGTGCTGCAGCGCGTCATGCGAGAGCAGCGCGCGATGGGCATGCACGTGCTGCTCGCGTCGCAGGTGACGAACAACAACACCGGTATCGGGCCGAGCGTGAAGGCGCTGATCAACCACGTGTTGCTGCAGGGTTCGAACCAGACGAAGACGCAGCGTGCGCAAGCGTTCTCCAGCGAAGACCGGGTGCCGCTGGTCCCGCAGCACATCGCTGAGGACGCCGGGGCCGCCCGCGGCGTCGGGTGCGCCGAGCTCGGCGGGCAGGCATCCGCTGTGTACAAGGGCTACTACGCGCCCGTCGACGCCCTCAAGTCGGCCCTCGAGGAGCTGCGGGTCCCGACCACGGACAGCCAGGAACCGAGCCCGGCAGACATCGCGCGCTTCGATCCCACCCGCGAGGACGACCTCGACACCCCGCCGCCGCCGTCTCGCGGACGAAGTGCCGCGGGTACCGGTGGCGGTACGCCGAACGTCCGCGGGCTCTCTGGTGCCGCCGCGGCAGCGCACGATGCCGCCGTCGAAGAGGCCGCCGCTCAACGCGCTCGTCGCAACGCCGAAGCCGCCTCCGCGCGCTGAACGCTCACCGACGCTGCATAGGAACACACGAACCCCCGGAACCAGAAGGACACCCTCATGGCCCTCATCAGCACCGAACCCGACTCCGCGCTCGTCCCCACGAAGAACGAGGGCGAGCCGTTCCACTGCGCATTCGTCCGCTCGGACGGCTCCGCGGTCTTCGCCGACACCCTCACCGAGATCACCGCGGCGGTCATCGACGGGTACCCCATCGCGATCGATCCGGACGGACCGACGCTCGACAGCGACGAGGCGCTGATCGCGCGCCTGGACTCCCTGGCTGAACACGCCGCTGGCGCCCAGGCGATCGCGGCCGCCGACGCGACGGCGGCAGGCCGGAAGTTCTCAGAAGACGAGCTGACAGCCATGTTCACGGAGAAGGACCGGGCGGTGGCGATCGCTGAATGGCGCGACGAGCAGACCCCGCTGCTCCTGCTGGCGACCAGCTACGCGCCCTACACCGCAACCGCTCTGCCCACGGGCGCCGCGGTCACGATCCTCGACCCGAGCACTGAGCGAACCTACCTCGAGGCCCTGGCGAGCATCACCGGCTCGGAACTGCTCATCCAGGGCGGATAGGCGGGACGGCATCGTCGCTGAGCCCCGGCACCAGGTTCGTGGTCCTGGTCGGCTTCCTCCTGCTCGCGCTCGTCGCGTCATCGCATTCCCGCCGGTAGCCGTGCGGTTCCCCGCCGGCTCCACCGTCACCTGCCGACGTGAGGCGTGGCAGGTCGTCGGGTACCGCGAGCACACCCGCACCCTCCGCTCCCTCGAAGGCCGCCGCACTATCCACGAACCCGTCGACCGTCTGCGCCCCCGCACCTTGACTTGCTGCTTCAGGTGTCCTGGAAGCTCCTGAGGATGAGTTATCTTCTTCGAGACCCGAAGCTCGGGCCGGAGAGGAACGCTGTGCCACGTCGAACGCTAGGACTCGAGACCTTCCGATGCCGGCCCGGGAGGAACCGAAAGCAGAACTTCGGCGTTCTGGACGACATCGACGGCGTGGGCGCGCTTGAGTCCTTCCACGGACTGTTCGTTGAGTTGAACCGTGACGTGCTCCGGGATGACCGCAAGAGCCGCTACCTCCGGATTGAACGAGTCGCAACGTACGGCCAGACCGTGTTGATCGTGGCGGAGTCGGGGTACTACGGCGAGTCCGGACAGACGATTAACGTCGAGACTCACGAAACCTCTCACCGGCGCACGACGTCTGAGTCGGCGACTGTCAGGACGAGGCTTGCGTTCACCGTGCCACCGGGCTCGACGACCGGTGTCTTCGCAGTCGAACGGCAAGGATCCGGCGGTGCGGGTACGCAACTGATCGACCTCTTCAAGCGCTCAATGGCTGCTGCTCACGGGACTTTCATGTTCGACGTAGACACGGTCCTCGAGGCAGCCGTGTGGGCGGAGGCGGCGGATCTGCTCTCAGTCACCGCGGTCTCCTACGGCTTCGTGCCCGACATCGCCGATGAGCTCGGCGCGGTGGCACAGCCGATCGGTCAGTTGCAGCACACTGTCGTCCCCCAGGGCAAGGACAGGATGCTTCCCAGGTGGTTCTGGGACGCTCTTCGGAAGCGGAAGATCTCGACGTCGCAGTTCATCGGCTTCGGTTCCGAAAGGTCGGTGGACGAGACTATCGTCACCGTCAGGCGGGACGGGCGCGAGAAGACCTTCAAGCTCGAGCAAGAGAAGGTGCCGTCCCTTCGCGTCGTTCTCAACGAGGACGGCTCCCCGGCAATCACCGACACCGAGTTCCTTCGCCAGGCTCAGAGCGAGGCGAAGGACTACTACGAGGGCATGGGTTTGACATGGGAAGACAAGTGGCGGGAAGGACAGTGGTCGTCGGACGCTCTAGCAGTGAGACTGGAGCCGCACGCCGCACCAACGGACTGATCCGCCCACACTTCGCAACCCTCCGCAACGCGGCGAACGGCCGTTACTTGTGGAAGGCGATCGCACTGCAGCTCGGTGCTCCAGTTGCCCTTGCCGCCACTACGTTTGTTTTCAGCGGTCGGGTGAACGACGCCTCAGCAATCGTCGGCGGCGCCTCGGTGCTATCCGGCTTCCTCTTCGGCGTCGTGGTCTACGTGTTTCAGCTCCGGCAGAGCCTCGTTCACGACCCACGAGTCCAGGGACAGGCTCGGCTCCCGGTGCTCATCGACGAGCTATTCTCCAACGTCGTCTACGCCGTCCTGGTCTCGTTCGCACTGACCGCCGCTGCTCTCGTTATCGCTGCGACACAGTCGCACGACGCGAAGGGCGTGCTCGTGCCGACCGAGCCGGTGGTAGCAGCCGCCCTCGTCCTCGTGGCAGCTCACCTGCTCGCAGTCGTGGTGATGTGCATGAAGCGCCTTCGCCGTGCTTACGAGGAGCTCAAGCGAACCCGGGTGGAGTGACGGTCGGACAGCACTGACCCCATGCCCGTGCACGACCCCATGGAGGCCTAGTCGCGGGAGCGTCGGTGTCGGATGCGCAGTGCGTAGATCAGTCGCGCGAGGGATACCGCTAGGTAGAGCGCTGCGATGACGCCGAGCAGCCCGTGGTGATTGAGGAGTGCCACGAGCGCCCAGATCACGCCGACCGCGCTGCCGGCGATGGACCATCCGACTGTCGGTCTGCCGAAAAGCCACTGCGCTCGCTGAGCGGGGCGAGGCTTCTCGTCGTCGCCCGGTCGGCCGTCGTCGCTCATGACGGGACTGTATCGACGCTGTCCGGTTGCCGCATCGGGCAGTCGGCAGGCCGCTCGGCGTCGAACGGTCTACACGGGGGCGCCTAGTCGCCTGCGGGAGGGTTAGGGCGCATCGCCCTCCCGACGATTCGGGTTCGCTGCGAGGCCGATGCGTCCGCATCATCATGCTGGGTCGATCCTGAGCCGGATCGGCTGCCCGGCCGCTCCTGAGAGACGCAGCAGGTCGGCGGACACCGCGGCGTGCGCGTCCTACGTTCGGCTCGTGGAGCTGCACAACGACGACGTCCCCGGCGAGCAGACGCCGGCGCGTCGCGCCCTCTTCACGAGGAGCCTAATCACGGGTTCTATCGCTGTGATCCTCGGCCTCGTGCTGGCCATCGTCGGCCTCGCGCATGACGACAACGTGGTCGTCCCCATGTTGGCGGTCATGGGCGGCGCGCTGGTGCTCGGCTACGACTTCACCAGCGCACGACGACGCAAGCGAGACGTCGAGGGGCCTAACGCGTGACCGGCGTCGTCCTCGCTGGCGCGTTAGTCGTGCTCGTGGTCATCGCCGCCGCCATCCGCCCACGACTCAACCGGAAGCGCCCCGACGAGCATGACCCCGACGAGGACCGCGCTCTGTAGCGGTCGTCGGTTCACGCTCACAGCTTGGCGTCAGTCCCCAGTAGTGGATGCTGAGCCGAGGACCGCCCCCGGGTTCTCGCTCTGTGCTGCGGCGTTGTACCTCGCCCAAGCCTCGATCTGCTGGCGCGTCGGCGTCCCGCCTGCATAGAGGACAGCGACGATCTCGTTGGCGTACATGTCCCGCATCTGCGCGGCGTGCTTGCGCAGTGGCATCGGCCCTCCCCACCTGGTCGTCCCCGCGTCTGGCTCAAGCACGACGTGTCTGCGAAGTCTCCACCGCCGCAGTGCATCGTCTACATCCCCAGTCCGGAGGGCACGGGGCGGTGCTTCGCGTCGACTCGGGCCGGTGACCCCTGCCGGAGATTGCCGGCCGCTCCGTCTGCCGCTTTTGCGGGGGCGCGAACGCGAAGACCCTGCGAAAGCCGCGGCAGTACCGGCGTCGCCGTGCAGACACCCGGGAAGGCCGCCGACGAACCCGAGGTAGCGCTCCTTCGCCTCGGCACCCCGGAGCCGGATCCGCACCGCCCGGTACTCGCCCCTCATCGCCAAGAAGGTCGGAGACCCCGACAGCGGCGTGACCGTATCGGCGAAAGCGGCGAACCCGCGGCAAACGGCGCAAGGGCCGATCCGGTATACGGCCAGTAGTCCAAGGCGCCGCGCGCCACTTCGACACTCGAAGCTGCCGCAGCGGGCACGGAGAGTGACCCAGTGCACCGCGTCGCAGCTTGCGTCGTGCGTTGCATAGAGAGAGACATGACCATTGAGCAGCGGCCCCTCAGCGCAACGAGCGGCGCGGCGCGCATGCCGTCCCACGCTCCGGCCGTAGTCCTCGAGGTGTACGGCGACCCGATTCCGCAAGGATCGATGAAGCCCGTTCCGCGGAAAGGGCAGTCCTACACGCAGCTGGTGTCCGACAACCCAGCCCTGAAACCGTGGCGGGAGCGCGTACGCCACGTCGCGATGCAGACGCAGGCCGCCGCGAACCTCAGGCCCTGGACGCCCATCTCCGGGCCCGTCGTGATCGCCGCTGAGTTCTACGTCGCGAAGCCGAAACGCGCCCCGAAGCGGCGCCGCATCATGCCGGACACGAAGCCTGATCTCGACAAGCTCACCCGGGCCATCTGCGACGCACTGAGCGCAGCCGGGACGTACGAAGACGACGCGCGGATCACCGACCTCTTCCCGCGCGTGCGGTACGCCGAACCGGACTCGGCCCTCGCGCACCCATGGGAGCTCGTTGTGCCCGGCGTGCGCATCGCCGTGTGGTCCGTCAGCCCCGACTGGGGCGACGCGGACGCGCCGCTCGTGCCGTTCGACAGCGCCACCTTCTTCACCGACCTGCAGATGCAGAGGAGCACATCATGACCCAGTCCCCAACGACCAGCCGGAGCCGCCGGCGCACGAAGCTCATCGCCACGCTCACCTGCTCGGCGCTCGTCGTCGGTCTCGGCGTCACCGCTGTGGTCGTCGTCTCGCAAGCTGACGGGCCGGCACCGACCGCATCCGTGAACAGCGCATCACAGCAGCGCGCGGCGGAGACCATCGCCGACGTCTTGGCGCTGCCCGTAGCGGACTACAAGGCAGTCGTGCCCGGCCTCATGCCGTTCAGCAGCACCGTGACCGAGGCCGTCTCCGTCGGCACGATCCGATCATCCGTTCCGCTCTATGGCGCCGACCGCAAGAGGGCCGTCGCTCGCCTGGACAGCACAGACTTCCTCGGCAAGCCCGCCGTGATCACGGTGGTCGACACCCGTGGAGCGTGGTCGAAGATCCTGACCCCCGCGCGGGTCGCCCTGCCGAGTCAACGAGGCGGCGACGCGCCGGCGCAGAGCGCGGCGTGGGTGCAGTCAAAGCAGATCGTCGACACGCATGAGGTGCGTTCGCGCGTAGAAGTCGACCTGACGAACCGCACGCTGGCGACCGTCGCCGAGGACGGATCCGAACAGAGCTTCCCCGTCGCGATCGGAACCGCGCAGAACCCGACGCCGAGCGCCGTGTCCGGCTACTTGGAGGCTCGGTACGTCGATCCGAAGCAGGGCACCGGCGACGAACCGATCCAACTGACATCGCTGCACGCAGCTACCGAAGACACTCCGGTGGCCGGGGGCGATGGAGGGGTGATCGCTGCGCACTACAACGACGTCCGATCTGGTGCGGTCAGCCACGGCTGCCTCCGACTCGATCACGACGCGGTCGCAGCCATCAACGCCCTGCCGCTCGGCACGGTCGTGACCATCACCCCCTGAGCCAGCACCTGTCTGACCCCACCGACATCAAGGACAGATCGTGACCACCCCACCGACCATCGCCGTCCTCGGCAGCGCCGAGCTCGCCAAGGCTCTCGCCGACAACGGATTCCGCACCGTGCACGGACCGGACTTCCGTGCGGCAGCGGCCGCCATCAACGCCGAGCTGCAGACCGCACCAGCAACCCCCGTGATCGCCGACCTCTCGGACGCCGACGCTGACGGCTTCGACCTCTACCTGCGGTCGCTGTCGACGCGAACGCACACCGTCGTCGTCGCGACGCGTCCTCAACACGCCGCCCTCTCCTCAGCTGTCGGCCCGCGGACCGTCGTGGTCCAGGTGCCGGCGACAATCCGCGATATCATGCTCGCCGCTGGGTTTCAAGCAGCAGCGGTCCCAGCCGCGGACATCGTGATCGCTTCGGCCGAGCCGGAACCCGTGGCGCCCGTCCCGGTCCCGGTTCTGCTTCCCACGCCGCTTCCGGTGCAGTCAGCGGCCGTCGCGGTTCCGGCGCCGGACGGTGAGGGGTCAGAGCAGGCGGCGGCGGCGGCCGCTCGAGTCGCGGCAGCCGCCGCCGAGGACGCTCGACTTGCTGAGTCCTGGGCGGCGGCAGACGAAGAAGCGAAGCGGGCACTTGAGCAGACGCACGAGCTGGCCGCGAGCTCGCCGTCTGAAGAGACCGGGGCGCCAGCGGCCGCGACCCCGGCTGCTGAGGAGACGGGCTCCGAGCGGGGGCCGGACGATGATCTGCCGGACTTCCTCCGCGACCTCCTCTCGCCCCAGTCGACCGAGCCGCAGGCGCAGCCCACTCCCGTGGCACAGCGGCAGCCGATGGTGCCCGTCGTCAACGTTCCGGCAGCGCCAACGCCGCAACCGGTGATCGCGCCCGAGCCGGTGCCGACCGATCCCGCTGCGCCCGCCCTTCATCCCGTCGCGCCGCAGCCCACGCCGCCCACGCCGCCCTCAGCGACATCGGCGGCCGGACCGGCGAACAGCCCGGACCTTTCCAGGCCTACCGCGGCCGTGCCGGCGACCGTGCCGGTCGTCCCCGCCGCTCCGACCGTGTCGAGCGTTCCGGCCGCGACGCCGACCGCGGTCATGCCGGGCCTCGGCCCCCGCCGTGGGACGCTCGTCGTCGTGATCGCCGGATCCGGTGGCGTCGGCAAGACCTCGACGTCGATCGACACCGTCAAGGTCGCCTCCGAGGCCGGCCTCAAGGCCGTGATCGTCGACGCGAACCGTGGCCAGCCCGACGTGCACAAGCGCATGCGCATCCCCGAGGGAACGGTGCCCACCGTCTTTGACGTCGTCCGCACCGGCGTTGCCTCCGCAGGCCTGGTGCGGCCGGAGCAGTACAGCCCCTACAGGGCCGCGTCCGGTGCCGCGCCGCTATCGTTCGCGACCATCTTCGGTCCGCCCGCGGATGCAGCGGAGAGCACCACCGCCTCCGCCTACGGGCAGGCCATCGACCATGCGCTCGGCCTTGCCGACCTCGTGGTGGTCGATACGCAGATCCTCGAGTCGACTCAGTCCGACATCTTCACGGAGGTGCTCATCCCACGCCTCCGCGATGGCGGATGGCTCGTCGGGGTTTACGACTCGAAGGCCACGAGCGCCGACAATCTGTTCGAACGCCTCGACGAGCTCGTCGGTCGCGACGGCGTGCCGCGATCTCGTGTTCTCGTAGTCGGGCGCGACTTCAAGGAGTTCCCGGCCGAGGCGCGCGAGGAAGCGGAGCGCGCGCTGCAGACCAACGGCATGTTCGCCGGCGCGATCCTCACCCAGCCGGCCTACCGGCAGGCAACCAACACCGGAGATTTCCGAACCGACCTCCCCGAGGTGGGGCCGGTCATCCGGCACGTGCTGCACGCCGTCACCGGGCAGGAGCGCTTCGCCCCTCGACCCGACGACGACCGTCGGCAGTCGCGCCGTCGCGGACTGTTCGGCTGGATGAGCCGATGACGCGCCGGTCCACCGTCGACACGAGCAGCGGAGGGTGCCCCGACCGTCGACTGATGCGCTCCTGGATTTCGCGGCTGAGCTGGTCGATCGCGGCTGCCGCGGCCGAGCACGATCACGGAAACGAGCTCGGGCGCCGAGAAGCTGCCGTCCTGCTGCCCCTGTGGGGCACAGTGACGGTCGACGGCGTCCGGGTCGAGTCACGCATCATCTGGGGCGGCGGCGAGGTGGTGCGCGTGCTCCGAGGCGTCAGCACGCCGATCTCGTGGCGTACCGCCGAGCGGGAGCAATCGGAAACCACGCGGATCGCCGAGCTCACCGTCTCCCACTCAGGGGAAGTCGTCGTCACTGGCGACTGGCCGGACGGTGCTCTTGCACCCGTCGCCGCGGACTCGCTGTCCGCGGTCGTCGGTGACGGTGAGCTCGCCGAATGGGCGATGCTGGACGCGCTGGAACCCTTCGTGCGCCGTCAGCTGCACCTGGTGAGCATGTCGATCGGCACCGAGCTCGGCAGCTCCGGCGCGATCACGCTGTACAGCGATCCGCAGTTCCAGAACAGCGTCGTCGACGGGCTCACCATCGACCGCCTCGCCGTCAGCATGCTCTACGGACAGATCGAGGAGGGACGGTCCATCCCCCCGCTGACCCGCAACCTCCTCCGGAAGTACGCCTCCGACGCGTCGGCGGTCGCCCGAGTGCCGCTGACGACCTACCTCGAAACGAACGTGCGACGGCAAGCCGACGGCCGCATCCGTTCCGCGATCGGTGACTCCTCGCTCGGTCCTCGCATCCGTCGTGTCGCCGCAACCTTGCGCCCCGACGCGACGCCCGAAGAGGTGCTGGAGCGCTGCCGAGAGATCGGCATCAGCGGCACCGAAGCGCTCGGCATCCGACGCGTGCGCGAGGCCCTGACAGCCCGGCTGCGCGTCAGCTCGCTCGTACCGACACACGCGATGCCGGACGCCGATGAGGACGCCCCCCAGCTACAGGTGCCGGACCAGCGTTCGGACCTGGCGTTTGAGCAGATCGACACCGTCGACGTCGTCGCCGGGTATCAGCGCCGGGTCGGGCTCCAGGACCCGGACGAGCTGTGGCTCGCGTGGCAGCTGGACGTCGGCGACCACCAGCACATCGGCCGCGACGAGTTCCACGCTGCGGCCGCGGAGGCTTGCGCACCCACCGCGACGCAAGGCCGCCGGTGAGTCGTGCAGTCCCCGCTGGGGCGCGTCGGCGTGCACAGACCCTCCTGCTGGTCGCGGAGGGCATCCTCGAGCCCGCCACCGTCGTCGCGATGGCCGCGGAACCCGGCAACGAGGCGCTGCTGCCGCTCCCGCTCGTCGACCTGCTCGCCGAAGAGCCAGGTCACGACCCCGCCGCGGCCGCGAGAGACGTCGCCCTCATGCTCGACGTCACCGGTGCCAGGGATACTTCACCTCAGGATGTGAAACTGACCTGGCTGTTCCACCGCAAGGCGACTCGAGCCCGGCTCCTCTCCTTCGCCGACGTCACACGCAGCAGGCGTCGGCGTTTGACCGGCGAGGGCGACGAACCTTGGCCCGGATTCCCGCTCGCGCCACGACCGAACCAAGGAGCGTAGATGGCAGACCGGCGCGTGGTCGACCCGCTCCTGGCCAGCATCTTCGAGTCCGAGCCCGCAACGCCGGAGCGGTCTCGCGCGATCGGTCGGCTCGTCGCGGTCCTGCGAGGCGGGGGCGACATCGCGCGGTGGTGCTGGCGGTACTCGAGGGACGCCGGCGGCCGTTCCGACACCGCCGAAGAACTCGGCGCCATCTGCGAAGCAGCCATATTCCGGTGGCTGTTCGAGCTGCCGTCCCTCGAAGCGTCGAACCCGGTCGGCGTGGTCCACCAGGTCGGCGTCCGCGCCGTGCACCGGCACGTCTCGCGGGGCGCCGACACGGGGCTGTCCGGCGTGACGGGCCTGCTCCGGCGTACCGCGGCCTACCAGCGCGCCCGTGCCCAGGTCGAGCGTGTCATCGGAGACGGAGAACCGCTCAAGGAAGAGATTTTCGGAGCAGCGCACGTCGAGTCGGGCTCGGCAGAGGAGCGAGAAGGATCCCGCCTCGTCGACGACGAGACCGGGCTGTACAGGGCCGGGGGCGCGCTCTTCTCCGACTGGGAGGGCGCTGCCGCGGAGGCGGGCATCGCGCGTCAGTCGATGCGGCGCGACGATCACGACGATCGCCTCGAAGCGGCCGTGGAGGCGACGTTCGCGCTCTCCAGCATCGTCGACACGATCATCACCGACTACCGCGAGATGACAGGGCTGCTCTGGTTCGCTCTGGTGACCGCTGAGTTCCGCCAGCAGTTCCCAGGCGAGCCTGACGACCTCGCGCGGATCGCGCGCCGCGCAGCGCTGACGGACGCCGTCGCCCAGCGGTACCACGACATCATCGTCGCGAATCCGCGGCTCGACGCAGCCGTCAGCGCCGGTGCCGAAGGCGACATCCTCATCGTCGCTGAGGAGACCGTTCCGGGCGAGCTCGGCTTCGTCACGTACGCCCGCTACTTGATGCGCGCCGTCCTCGCCGCGGAACCAGGCGAAGTTGGGCTGCTGACGTACGCGCACGCGTGGATCAGCATCTCGGCCCTGGACGGTCAAGCCCCCGGCGTCGATCGGATCGCACAGGACGTCCGCACCAACACCGGTGTGAGCATGTCGCAACGGCAGGCGCGCAAGTACGCCAAGGCGCTCGGCAAGGTGCTCGAGGGCGTTCGCGCCGCCGCCCGCCCAGAGCCGCTTCAGCGCTGAGCGACGCCCGCCCGGTTGAACCACTGGTGGTCGCCCACTTCGACGACCAGCCCGCCCAGGATCGACTCGTTGGCATGGCGGCTCGCGACGGACCAGTCGATCGCGTTGAACGGCCATCGGTCGAAGTCGACGGGCTCGGTCTGGCCGTGCTCGGCGATCCGACGTGTGAGCCCTTCCATGTCGTCGAAGCGGCCAAGGTAGCGATCCTGGATGTCCAGGAGCGCCGGGCTGGTTCCCCAGCCGTCTCGATACCACCGGTGCAGTGCGTCGTGAGCGACCGCGACGGGGACGGCGTACTTCGTCCCGAGCGCGATCTCCACGATCCCGATCGCGTCGGCGGTTCCCTGGATGTCCGCGGGGATTCGGCCGGCGCAGCTCATGCGTGCACCTGGCGTTCTGGCGCGACGTCGAGAACGGGGACGTCGTCGAAGCTCAGCTCGGACCAGACCGACTCCTCCACGGCGGTCGACGTCTCGTCGGGCACGAGGTCGTGGTCAGGATCGAACGGCGCGTCCGCATCGCCTGGCAGGAGGCGGTCTTCTTCGGCTACCGCGGCGCAGGGGCGCTCCGCGCTCGGCGGCGGCGGCGCGTCGAACGCGGTATCGACTGCGACCGGCGGCGCCGGCAGCTCGGCGCTCGGGGGCACGCCGTCGTCGAGCGTCGGGCTGCCGGCCTGACGTTCCGGCGGGCGACGCAGCACGAGCCGGATGACCTCTTCGCTCGCAAGGAGGGCGCCGAGCGGTGCTGCCGCAGCGATCACGGATCCGAAGTAGGTCTCCGGGCGTCCGAAGGCGTACTCGTTGAACGCGAGCGAGTGGGCAACGTTCACGACGGTCGAGATGCTGGTGAAGACGTAGAGGAAGACCAGAGACCGCGTCGGGCTCTCTCCCCGGAACCGCCAGATCGAGTACGTCACGGTGTACGCGATGATCGGCCCATCGATGAAGACGGCCGCGAGCGGGTACGCCCATTCGGGAGCACCGGTCCACTCGCCGGCCTCCGTGATGGTCGCGAAGCTGAAGATGTAGGACGCGGTCATGATCGTCGCGACGAGCGCGATCGCGGCAACGGCGACCAAGAACCGGTCGGGGGAGATCGAGGCGGCACGCAGCAGCTTTGCCTCCGCGGGCAGAGGACGCACGCGCTTGCCCTGCCTCACTTGCTGGCCTCGATGGCACGCGAAGTGAGCGAGGCCAGCTCGTTCCGCACCCACGACCGGACGGCGCCCTGCGCGGACTTCTTCTCGATCGACGCCGGCCACGACACGTACGGGTCCGGCTGCGCACCGACCTCCGCGAAGTCGACCGGCTCGACGACCTGCCCGTCAGCGCGCACGACCGTCCCGTCGACGACGGTGTACTCAGTGCCCTTCGGCAGGTCCAGCGTGTCGTAGACCTTCCCGTCGATCGCCGCCAGTCGACCGATAAGGGCCTTGCCCTTCCACGGCACGACCTGCTCGACGGTCTCCACCGCGTCGGGGTGATGCTTGCGCATGTGCTCGAGCAGCTTCGCGTCATTGACCCGGATGGGAGCGTCCTTCTGCGTGACACTGATCGTCCCGAGCGGCGTCCGGAACGATTTGGCGCCGGCGAGCTCGGCGAGGTTCAGGGTGTCCTGCTTCGCGTCGTCCGCGGCCTCCTTGAACGCCTCGGACATCGCGAGGAGTACCGCAACGCGATCGGCCGGCCGGAGCTCACTGACGATGTTGCAGGCGAGCTCAGCGACCTCGGCGGCGTCCGCGTTCCGAGTCGTGTCTACCTTGAGTGTCGCAGCGGCCTTCGGCGCGCGCTTCTTGCGGGTCGTGGGCTTGGCGGTCTCGTTGATGGTCATGATCTGTCCTATGCACCGTGCGCCAGCTGGCGCGTTCAGTCCCAGCCCGAGGGGAGGGGGACGCTCCAGTTGACCGTCCAGTTCGCTCCTGACGACGACACCGTCGCACTCGCGTTCGACGGGATCCCCGGCCGGACCGTCACCGGGCCGCTGCAGCCGCCGACCGTGCCGGACTGAGAGCCACTCGTGCCGGGCCCGGAAGGCGCCCCCGACTTCACCGGCACCACCGTCACCGAGCACGGCGCAGCGCCACCCCCAGACCCGGAGCCCCCGGAACCCGCCCCACCACCGCCGCCGGATCCGCCTGCGGGCGCCGTGCCGCCGGAGCCGCCAGAAGGCGCCGGCTTCGAGCCACCAGTCGCGCCCGCGCCCGACCCTCCGCGCGACGGTGCGTTGGCAGGCGCCTTGCCCGAAGCGGTCGTACGGCCAGCCCCCGCGCTTCCAGAGGCGGATTGACCCGCCGGTGCTCCCGGAGCCGCGGCGGCTGCTTCGGCCTCGGCAGCGCGCTGAGCCTCCTCGTGGCTGTTCGCCAGCGCGGTCCGCGCTCCCGCGAGTGCTGCGACGCTGTCGGGGGTGAAGTCCTTCGACGCGGCGTCCGCCGCGCGGGCAAACTCCGCCTTGGCTTCGTCGCTCGCGGCCGGGTGCGCCTCAGCCGTCGCCGATACGGTGTCCGAGACGGCCGCCTTCGCTGCGTCGATGGCCGCCTGCAGCTTCTCCTCGAGCCGCTCGAAGGAGGAGTCCTGCGCGGAGATCCGGCGCGCGAGCTTGGTCAGCACCTGGCGGTCGGTGTCCGCTGCCGCGGCAGCCAGACGGAGCTCGGAGATCGTCTCGGCGTCCGGCGACTTCATCGTCGGCACCGCTGCGATCTCCTGCGGGTCTCGCGCGGCGTCAAGCGCTGCGACGACGGCGGACGCGGCGTCCTTCCCGACGATGCTTTCCAGCGCTCCCGTCTGAGGTGTCCACGCTTCGACGGTCTTCCCCAGGCCCGCGCGTTCGGCCGCCGCGGAGGCCGCTGCCTTCGTGGCCGTCCGATGTGCCGCAGCGTCCGATGCGAGCGCGGTGTACAGGCGCGCGTGCGCGTCGGCTTTCGCCAGCTGCACTCCGCCGAAGCTTGCCGCGCTCACGATGACGACGCCGCAGGCTGCGGCCGCGACGATCTTCGTGCGACGACTCGGCCGTGACTGCAGGATCCTGCTGATGCGCGCTGCGGGCGCGCTCTGCTCGGCAGAGGAGTCGGCTGGCTGCGGGACGTCGGTGTGCTCAGTGGTCATGGTGATCTCGCTTCCGTGGAGGCGGGGCGGCCGGTCGCCGCCCCTCCGCTTTGCCCTATGGCCCGGATGTCGGTGGGTACGAGTAATGCCCCGACCCGTGGGGGTCGGGGCATTACCTGTTCGTGGGCCTAGCCGCTCACGATCGGGACGTTGGCCGCTGCGCCGTTGCCCCCGTTGCCGGCCGCGTTGCGTCCTGCTCCGGTCGGAGGGGTGACGGGCGGGGTGGGCGGGGTGAGCCGGATCGTCTCCGACTCCACTCCGCGCTTGCCCTGCGCGATCACGTTGCCGTCGAGGTCGTAGACCACCTCGACGAAGTACACGGCATCGGCCTCGGGGCTGATCTTGTAGGAGACCGTCGGCAGCGTCACGACGACACCGTTCACGAGGCCCTCGTTCAGGCCGATCGGCCCGGCGGTCGCGAGGTGCTTGTCGGAGTCGGTGACCTCACCGATCTGCTCGTACAGGTTCGACGCGATCTGCGAGCCCGCCGGGACGGTGCCCCAGAGAGTCGCCTCGTCGGTGGCCTTGCCGTTGGACGGCTCGCTTGCCTTCGTCTGCACGAGCAGCTGCTTCACGGCCGCCCACTCGGAGCGATCCTCGCAGGATCCCCGCGTGAGCTCCTTGCCGTCGGGGCTGTACAGCGAGGTGACCCAGGTTCCCACCCCGACGTGGTCGGAGTTCATGCTGGTCTCGTACTCGCCGGGGCCGTCGATCGGCACCTGCTTGCTGGTGTAGGTGAGGGTCGAAGCGTCGCAGAGCGGCTGCGTGGGTGCGACCAGGTCGCCGTTCGCGCCGATCGTGTCGGCGAAGGTGTAGTAGCGGTTCACCAGGTAGAACCCGGACGCCTTGTCCGCGACCCCGGAGACCGTGATCGTGTCCTTGACCTTGAGGCCGAGCCCGGTCGTCGGCACCTGAGTGCCGTCGATCTCCGTGGAGATGCCGGTGGTCGTGCGAGCCTTCGTCTGGACCTTCGGCGGGCTGGTGAACGACTCGTCGGCGATGCCGAAGTCGCTGACGTACTTGTACGCCTCGCCGCCGTCGAGCCACGGGCGCACGGCCGCCGCCTGCTGCTTGCCGTCGATGGTCACGACCCAGGTGTAGTAGCCGGAGGCCTGCTCCTGGTCGTCGGCGAGCGGCTTGTCGGAGGTGATCTTGACGCTCTGGCTGGTGGGGTCAGTCGAGCTGCCGCCGACGGTGACGGTGCCGGTGCCGGCGATCCTCGCGCCCGCGGGGATCGAGGACGACTGCTCCGGCTTCTTCGTCATCGGCCCGTAGAGCGTGCCGTTCAGGGTGATCGGCGCGTAGTCGCCCTTGCTCGAGCGGGGCCACTGGTTGGTGGTGCCGTCGGCGTTCTTGCCCAGCTGCACGCGGATGTTGTCGCTCGGCCGGTCGCCGGAGACGTAGTACTTCGCGTCCGACTTCGTCACCGCCTCCGGCGAGAACACGGACGCGCGGTTGGCGGGGTCGGAGACGCTGCCGCGGGCCGAAGCCGGGCGACCGACGGAGGTCTCTCGCCCCGTCCCGCTCGCGACCCACTGGGTGCCGTCGACGGACCGGGTGAGGTTCAGCAGCGGCTTCCACCCGTCCGCTCCCGGCTTCCCCGGGGCGGTGTAGCTGAAGTTCGCCTTGATCTTGTACTGGGCGCCCGGCGACGGCGGCACGCCGATGACCGGCTTCTCGAGGGAGCTCGACCCGTTCGCCGCGAACGACCCGGAGGCGTCGCCGGTGTCCTTGAACTTGCCGTTCTCCAGGGCGACCGACCAGGTGCCGTCGGTATCACCCGTGGTCTCCAGCTTGATCTTGCCGTCGTAGTTGTTGTTCGGATCGATCTCGAACGAGCCGGTGAGGGTGCCCGGGTTGCCGTCGACCCCGTTGGAGCCGACCTGCACCGACTGCGCTTCTGCCCAGTACTGGTTCGCCAGCTCCTTCACCCGGTCAGCGAACGTGGCACCGCCGGTGTACGACGCCCAGCGGGCCATCTCGCCCACGTCGTTGGCGCCGCCGTTGTAGCCGGCGGAATGGAGCACGTTGTACTCCCACTGCGTGCTCACGACGTTCTTGATGACGATGGCCGCTGCGGCGCGCTGCGCGCGTGCTTCGGCGCCGCCGTCGGCGAGGCCGGGGTTGTGCAGCGAGTTGATGGCGTTGATCTGGGCCTGCTGCTTGTCCGTCAGCGTCACCGGTCCGCCCCACTGGTTGCCGGGGACGGTGATGTTGCGGGCGCCAGCGACGAACTCGCCCGGGTTGTAGGGGTCCGGGTTGCCGGGCTGGATGCAGTCCGCGAGGGCGCCGTCGTCACCGATGAACGTGCTGGCGAACCCGCCAGCACCGTTGTCGGTGCCCTTCGACGCTCGTGTCTCGAAGGCCTGAGCCGGCGATGCGGCGATCAGCCCGAGCACGACGATCGGTGCCGCGATCGCTACTGCGATTCGCTGAGCCCGTCGGCCCCTCAGCGGGGGCGGCTTGAGATCGGTGTGGGTCACGATTTCCTTTCCGGATGACTTGCAAGAGCGTCCGCTAGGCACCCTGCGACGACTGACGAAACAGCCGGTCGCTCGGCGTGGCAGCCGCTTGAGAGCGGACGAGGAAGACGGCGTTGGCCGTCCGCGCCCCGCGCCGGAATCGAACCGGTGCGCGCCACCCGAGGTGTGGCCGCGGGGCTGCGACGATGACGTCGCGCTGAGTCAGCTCGGGGCCTGCAGCCACTGCTGCTGCTGCGGCTGCTGCGACTGCTGCACTGGGATGGCGACCGGCTGCTGCTGCTGCCACTGCTGCTGCTGCGGCTGCTGCGCCGGCACGGCGACGGGCTGCGGCTGGGGCTGCTGGGGCTGCTGCTGGGTGGCGAGCTTCGCGCGCATCCAGTGGTCGAGCGAGTTGTAGTCGAAGACGAAGCGCGGGTCGGCGGTGTTGTACTCCGGATCGATGCCCTTGTCCTCAACGGAACGGATCACGCGCGTGTTGGCACCGTTTCCCCGTTCCACCGCCACCGTCACGAAGACCTTGTGGCCGATGAGCCGCTGGAACATCAGCGCCATCTGGCGGCCGGATTCGCTGTCGGTCCGCTCGGTGCGCGAGAACTCCTGCCCGTTCGGGTGGTAGTCGCTGGGACGGGTCTTCAGGAAGACGACGCCGCGGGTGGAGGTGACCTCACGGTCAACGCCGAGGATGGTCGCGGGGAAGCTCTTGACCTGACTCGTGTTCTGCTCGCGCTGGTCGAGAGCGGCGAACGCCTGCATCACGATGCTGCCCTCCATGCAGTAGCCGGCGATGCGCTCGGCGTGCGCCTTCACCTCCCCGTCGTTCGCGTTCGGGCCGGCGACGGTAGCCGCGGCGATGACGATCTGCTGCTGGACTGCGGGCTCGAAGGCCATAGGAGTGCTCTCTTCTCTCGGTCAGGCTGATCAGGCGACGGCGCCGACGGACTGAAACTCGGGCGTGGTCAGCTCCGACGCGAACACGCTGATCGGGTCGGGGACCGCGGAGGCGAGTGATCCGTCGGCGACGGAGAGCGCTGTGCGAGCCTTCGCAGCGGTGAGGCCGACGATGCGGGCACGCCAGTCGTCCCACTCGGCTCGCGTACCCGGCCGGGTGCCGACCTGGTTGCCGGCGTGGTCGTGAAGCGGCACCAGGATGGGTGCGGGGCGGACACGCATCGACTCTCGGGTCGCGTAGAGCACACGGCCGGTGCGCCCGTGACCCCAGTCGAAGGAGTCGCCGAAGAGGGTGCGGACGGTCTCCTCGATGACACCGGCGACGATCGCGGTCATCGAGCTGATGGAGGTGGGCGTGAGGTCAGCGCCCTGCTCGACGAGGTGCTCGACGGCGGCGTCGGTGGCACTGAACAGGTTGATCGCCATGTGCTCGCTGGCTGGGTACAGCAGGGTGTTCGAGGGCATCGGTGCTCCTTGGTCGGATCCGTTGGTGACTGTCTGCTGGTACCTATGCACCGCGTCGAGCGCGCTGCGTACTGACCCCGGCTGCGGCGCGAGCTGCGGCACGGCCGCGACGCCGGGAAGCCGGGAGTAGTCCGACGTCTCCGCCCAGACGCTGACCCGTGCAGGCCTCGACGACACGGTCAGACCGAGTTCCGGCCCCGACGGCTTCGTAGCCGCGCTCATCGCGGCGTTCTCCGTGGTGACCTTCGCCACCGGGCAGGCGTTCACCAGCGGGCACCAGCCGCAGAGGTTGCTGGGCCTGGTGTCGAACTGGTGCGTGTCAGCCGAACGGTTCAGCGCCAGGTAGGCGTTCTCGAACCTGCGCAGCGTCGCCATCACGGCGCCTTCGGAGATATCGACGGAGGCGACCTTGTCGTACCCGGGGTAGAGGAGTGCGGCGTCAACAACTGGCAGGTCGGGATGCAGCGCTCCGAAGTAGAGCCGGTAGCCACGCTGCTGGTGGGCGTAGTCGCTGTCCTGGCGGAGCGCGCGAGGCTTCTTCGCGGGGAACTTGTAGTCGCGGACGCTGAGGCCACGGCTCCCGTCCGGCAGCGTCACCCAATCCGTGCGGTCGATCTTGCCCTGGACAGGGAACGGGCCGCGCAGTCCCGGCAGGCTGAGCGTGACCTCGTTGGCGCGGCGCTCCTCGTAGTTCCAGCCGCCGACGGCGAGCTCGGTGCCGAAGACGTCGACGTCGCGCGGGTGGGGCTGGCCGGTCATCGTGAAGATGCCGAGTGTCCACGGCAGCACGATCCCCCGCCAGCGCGCCGCCAGCGTGGCGTTCGCCGCGACGAGCTCGTCCGTGACCTCCTCGCCGTTGACGACCTCCTCGGGAGCGTCGGGGAGGAGCAGGCGGCGGCGCTCAGCCAGCGCGAGGTGCCGCGGCGCCCAGGTCTCCTCTTCGATGCGCTGAACCTCCGCGCGCACGAACTCCTCGGTCCGGTCGTCCGGGTCCCGCTGGAACAGGTGCTCCAACGCTTCGTGGGCGCCAGTGCCGATGAGGAACGGCTGGAACGGGTCCGTCGACCGGGGGAGCACACTGTCCGCAGCGAACGACGCCGGGCACTTCGTCATCCCGCTGACTGCCGACGGGCTGATCTCCTTCCGGCGAATCCGCTTCAGCGCGGCCGGATCGTCGATGACGAGGGTGCGTCCGGACCACTGCGCCCCTGCCAGCGCTTGCGCGGACCTGCCGCTGTGACTGCTCATGCCTACGTCTATGCACCGTGCAGCGAGGCGAGCGAGGCGAGCGAGGCGAGCGAGGCGAGCGAGGCGAGCGAGGCGAGCTGGGAGGGCGCACGTCTCGCAACGAATGCGGTGGGAGCGGCGCGGCTAGGTGACTTAGTTCAGCCGTAGCTCTCAGCAGAGGGCACGAGAGGCATCGCCTGTTGGATGAACCCTGCCTGGGAAAAAAGAAGTGGCCCCGCAAAGCGCGGGGCCACTTGCTTTCTACCAGTAGTTCGTGCAGAGGATCGGTAGGACATCCCCTCGGCCCTGATCCCATCGGCACCAGATGCTCGGATTTGTCTTTTTCGCGTAGGAGACGGTGGCGGCAGTAGTGCCGTTCGTGATCGAACCGTTGACTCGAAGGCCGACTCGCTGAGTCAGGGCGGATGCTTTCGCATAAACCACGATTTTGGTGCTGACGTCAGTTCTGCCAGACACCCAGCTTCCCTTCGGCGCATTTCCATCCCAGAGGACACTCGATGCGGCTGATGCTTGAAGAGGTGCGCCTAGTGCCATGAAAAGCGCAAGGCCCGTTGCCGCGAGAGTCATCCCACCGTGGCGCGCGGTCTTTCTTGATTTCGCAGTGCGGGTCATTCGAGCAGATCCTCAACGGATTCGAACGGCGGGATCTTGACTGTCTCGCTCGTTGCCGAGCGAGCATTGGCATCCGACTCTTCCGTCAGTGTCAGCGGCTTGTTCTCGCTTTCGGACGGATCTCCCGAGAAGAGCTGCGGGGCCACTTCATCGAGCTTCGCTGGCGCCGCGAAGCCTTCGGGTACGAAGTAGAGCCGGGACTCAGCGGTGGCGGTAGCTGACTGGAGGCTGAGCGCCTGCTTCTCGAACACCTCGGGAGTCGCGCAAGCCATGCTTGCCCACTGCTCGCTGCCCGGAAGCAGGGTCACGAGGCACGCTTCCCCCTTCAGGTTGAGGACCGTCCAGGCCTTCGTGCCGTCTGTGACTCCGAGGAGTCGAGAGGACCCGTTATCGAAGTCGCCGATCTTCTGCTCACCCTTGAGCAGGAAGGATGGAAGCCGATCCTCCGGTGCCTGCGCTTCGGAGAAGACCGGACTGATGCTCTCTGCTTCTGCGGTGGCAAGGACGTCGCCCGAGCTTTCCGCATGTGCCGACAGCGACGGTGATCCCTGGGCCACCGCCAATGCGCCAAGGGCCAGTGCTGCGGCACCGGCCAATCCCCATGCCGTCTTCTTGCTTGCGATTCGTATCGCCATGTGCGGTGCCCCCTTCGGCAGCCTGTGAACGTCATCAGCATCCTGGCGCCCGCGCTATGCGGACAAGTCGACGCTTCTGGGGACGTGAGTTGTACCCCGAAAAACAAGCTTGACTTCGGTCGCGAAAACTCGCTAGCTTCCGGATCAAGTTTCCGAAGGGGGAAATATGTCCACTAATCAGCAGAGCCACTTCCGGCTCGGTCGCCGTAGCCTCATGGGTGCTGTCATGACCATTGCGGTCGCTTGGGCGGCCTTCGGCGCCACGAGTGCGGACGCAGCCGCCTTCACGTGGTTCAACGGGTCCTCGAAGGCAGAGACCTGGCAAAGCAAGGGCCTTTACGCGGCCACCTACAGCAAGCACACGACCACGACTTGGAGCGACGACGGCGCCATCGCCGTGCAGTCAATTCCGAACCTCGGCACAGCTTCCGGACCGAGCACCGTCACTTCAACATTCTCGAAGCGGCAGGGCACCTTCAAATGCAAGTGGAGCTGGTACGGGCACACCGGTAATGGGCCGCTGAAGTGCACGTTCGCCTAGCGGCGTCAGATGCTGTAGTTTTGCCGGGGACTGAAGGGTTGTGGCGATGAGTGATCGCGATGAGGGCCGTCCCTACGGCGACGATGCCTTTGCCCCGCGCAAACATGGGTGGCTGTGGCGCACTGTCAGCATTGCCAGCAGGTCGGTGACAGCGGTCCTAGCTGGCTTGTCGGGGCGTCAGTGGCCTCGTCAGCTGCCGTTGGACGACAAGCCAGACAGGCGCGACTACCGGCCCTGAGACCCGTTATGGCCGCCCAGCGGACCGCTTCAAGGTGATGAGGCATCGTCAGCTGTCGAGTAACTGTAACTCGTGGCGGGCGTTCGAGACCGTGAGGCCCAGCGAAGTCCCCAGCACACGCGCTCAGCGCACGGCCCGTGGAAGCGCGTCGCCTGGAGCCGTTCGGCGCGTGTGCTGGGTTTCCTCCTAGGGAGCCTCGACGAAGCGAATCTGGCGGCTTCCCCTGCCAGCTCAGGGCTGGGGAGGCATAACACCGACTGTCTCGCGCTGGTGCGATAGTCCTTGGGATCGACAGTCGCGCCCCAGTCGTTCCCTCGTGTTGGATCACTGCGGGAGCAGCGCGTCAATCGAGGCCCACAGCGCCAGCAGCACGTAGACGGACACGGCCGAGCAGAGCACCCACTCGCGCTTCGAGCCGGCGTTGCCGAGCACCGGGAGGGCGAGGTACCCGTTCTTCTTCCAGATCGCGTCCGGGACGAAAGCAGGGCCCGAGATCCTGAACGGCCAGGCCAGCGGCAGGCCTCCAGTGGTCAGAATGTCGCCAGCGAGGTGCGTGCACCAACCGACGGCGACGACGGCCGGCAGGTGCACGAGGAAGCCCGGCCAGGACAGGCAGACGGCGGCCGCGGTCCCTGCGCCGATGATCCACGCGGCCGGCCAGCGGCGGATGAGTCGCAGCACCCTCAGTGCGAACGCCATCGACCCGCAGATCACCGCCGCGCACGCCCACCACGACGGGGTAAACCGAGCCGGTTCGATCCAGCCACCGTCGGCGAGCCACAGCGCGGCTCCGACCACCGCCGCCGCGACGAGCGGCGCGTGCGTGCCGTGGCGGTGTCCGCCAGACGCTGCGCCGACGAGGCCGGTGCCGATCTTCGACAGCGCACCAGCGGAGTGTGCGGCGGTTGCCTGCGGGTGGTTCAGGTCCGGTCCGAGGGCCGCGCCGGCGGCGAGCACTGCGCCGAGAGCAGCGACGCCGGGGGAGACGTCGAGAACGCCGAGCGTCGGGACGACGGTGGCGGGCGCGGTCATCGCGAGCCAGACGGCGGCGCCGGTGATCGCGTGGTGGCCGCCCATCATCGTGCGGGCTCCTCCCTCGAGAGCACCAGAGGGGTCGGTGTGTGAATGTGCATCGTGCTCCTTCGATGGGTGGGTCAGTCGAACCGGACTCGCGGATCGATGACGATCTGGGGTGTTGCCGGCGGCGCGAACAGTTCCGTGAGCACCGGTGCGGGAAGGGGCCTCGGCACAGCGGCCGGTGCGTGCGGCGCCGGAGCGATCGACGTCGGCGCGGGCGGCGAACCGGCTGGGTCCGGGCGTGCCCCCGACACCAGCTCTGCAACCGCGGCCGACGGTTCCGCGCAGACCACCTGGATGCCCGCTCGGGCGCCGGCGTCGTTGAGGAGCACCGACGTAGGCACGCCCGGCAACCAGTCGGCGCTGATGCGGCAGTGCACGACGACTGCGCGCTCCGTGCGTGGTCGTGCCCTCAGGAACGCGGTGAGCTCCGCCACGACGTCGGCTCCGGCCACGACAGCAGCAACCTCGACGCGCGCGCCCTCGACGCTCATCAGGACGCCGTCGAGGCCTTCCGCCGCGAGGGCCGCGCTCGACGACGCAGCGACGAGCGCGGATGGTACGGATTCGCCATCACCACCAGAAGCGGCGGCGGGCTCGTGCTCGCTGACGTCCATCGACGCCTCGAGCGGCGCAGCAATCGGCGCGGGCTCCTGCTCGGCCCCGAAGTCGAGCCCGAGGGTGCCGAGGTCGCCGAGGTCGACTACTGGCTCCGCGACGGGGCTGGGCGCTTCCGAGGCGTCGTCGAGGCGCTGCCCGAAGACGGGGACCACAGACTCGTCGGCGCTCCGCTCCGCCTCCGAGAGGTCGAGGCGCTCGTGGTTAGCGAGCGGTGCGCGCACCGCGCTCACTCGGTCGACGATGTCGCGGAAGTGGTCAGTCTGGCTGCCGCCGCCCCACCACGTCTGCACGGCGAAGGGCGCCTCCGCCGTCGACTCGAAGATGCCCCGGCCGCGCGGGACGGTCTGGCCGAGAAGGCCCATCGCCGCCTGGGGGTCGCTGAACGCGCTGGTCAGGTCACCGAAGCTCATCTTGCCCATCGCCAGGCGCGAGAACTGCGACTTGATCGTCTTACCGCCTGGGATCCGTTCGAGCAGGTCCGCGGTGAGCTTCTGGCCGGCTGCGACGACGACAGCGCCGGTCGCGCGGCCTTCCCGCACGATCCGGCCGAGCCCGGCGGCGATGAGCGCCTTGCACTCGTTGATCCGGCAGGCCTCTGCGTACTCGCGCAACGCGATGGCGTCGGCGCCCTCCGGCGGCTTGCGGGCTGCCTCGGGGATCACGAGTGACGTGAGCTCGTCGAGGAAGAGCACCGCCATCCGCGGCCGGGCGTCCGCCGGAAGATCCCGGATGTTCGAGACGCCGTGGGCTGCGTTCAGATCCTTCCGCTCTTCGATCAGCAGCACGAAGTGCTTCAGCAGCGCAGCGGTCTGCTCGTAGGTGGTCGCGCGTGCTCGAAGCCACGGGTCGAGGGGTGCGAAGTCGTTGAAGCCCTTGATCGGATCCCCGGCGTACAGGTCCCAGTCGTTCATGATCATCGGGGCGGCGATCGCCGTCATCGCGATGCCCTTGCCGGAGCCGTTCTGGCCGAGGACGAGCAGGTGGGAATCCAGGTCGAGGTCCCACACGCAGCTGCGTCCATCGACTCGGGTGGCGAAGGGCACGCGACGATAGTCCTCGCCCGCCTCTTCCCACCGGAAGGGCGCGGGACTCGGCATCGGGTCGGTCTCCGATGCGAGCACCACGAACTCGGACGGCAGGCTGCCCGGATGGATCTCGAGGAACGCGTTCCCGGTCGCCGTGCGCAGCTTGTCGACCGCTTTCGGTTCTTGGAAGGCCGCGAGCCCCATCTGCGCCGGGATCTGGAACTCCATGCGCGTGACCGCGTCGTTCGACTCGAGCTGTTCGACACGAAGCAGCGTCGGGGAGCTGCCGTCGAAGGGTGAGTCCAGCTTCGCGGCGGTGAACGCGTCCTCGAGGTCCGCGACGGTGCACGACTGCTGAGCAGATCGGCTCACGAAGCGCAGCCCCTCCGTCTTCGGGTGCGCTCCGACGAAGACGTCGCAGCCGACGTCGCTCGGCGACACGATGAACCACGACGGGCTCTCCAGCGCGACACGCATCTTCGGAAGGGCGCGCTTCACCGCATCGAGGGTCACGCCGCCGAACAGGCGCAGCGACACCTTCCAGATCGACCCCGGACCGCCCGGCCTCGTCATGCACTGCGCTGCCGCGACCTCGGGGCGCGGAAGCTTCGCCGCGTCGAAACCGTCGTTCAGGGAACGGGCGAGTGCCCACTTCGCCGCGAGCTTCGAGGCGCTGCTCGGGATCTCCGCGGGGTTCTTCGGTACCGGCTTCTCCGACCACAGCACGGTGAACGCCTGAGGGTTCCGCCCGCCCGGCACGACGCCGTCGGGCCAGCCCACCACCGTGCAGAACGGCGCCGACGCCAACGTCGTCGGCAGGTTCTCCGCGATCGTCGGCGACATGTACAGGCCGATCTTGTCGCCCTGCGCGGTCAGGTGCGGCGCCGCATGGATCACGGCGTCGCCGCTCGGCAGCACGAGGGTCGCGTCCTGCTTCGCGTCCCACTGAGGTACCGGGATGCTGCGCTCGGTGGTCTTGAAGATGTCCCGCCAGCGGCGCTTCCAGCGCAACTCCCACGACAGCCGCTCGAGCCGCTCCCGCATCCCCGGCTCGGCGAACGTCGCCGCCTCAAGGTCGAGCACGCCGAACAGCACCCGTCCCACCGGCGCGGCTCCGTCCGGCGGCAACGGGACTGCGTCGGTCGCGAGGCCGTCCGCGATCCCGGACGCCGCGAGCTCAAGCCCGTCGGCACCCGCGAAGCGCGCCTCCCACACCGCGACCTCGCTCGCCTCGGTCGTCGCCAGAACGAGCGAGGCGAGTGTCGGCACGGCCGCCCCTTGACCGGCCGCCGCTCGGACGGCAGCGGCGGCGGTGACTTCCACCCAGGCGCCGAGCAGCCGCGTGTTCGTGGATGCCTCCGATGGCGACGGCGCGTCGGGTCCGACCGTCAGCGCGCGGAACTGCGTCGGGTGCTGCGCGCCGCTCTCGCTCGGCTGCGGCAGGAGGGTCACGCGCGACCCGGCGGCGATGAAGGGAGCCACCTTCGGGCCGAGCGCCATCGCACCGGCGGCGCCGAGCGTCGCGGGTGCTTCGAGGACGTCCTCGACAGCGCCGTCGCCGAGCGTCACGTGGTCGATCAGGCGAACATCGAGCTTCAGGGCACGCCAGCGCGCCTGCCACTCGGCTCGTGCCGCGGCGCGGGCGACCATCGTAGCGTGCACCGCAGGCCTATAGGCGCTGTGCACGACGGTCGCAGCGACCACGACCCCCATCCCTGCAGCCGCGAGCTCGGCGGGGACGATCAGCCAGGTCAGCTGGAATGCGCGCAGCGCCACGTAGCAGCCGAACGCTGCGGCGACTCCGCCGGCGAGAGCGCCCAGCAGCACAGGTCGCCGTCGTGGTTCGCCCTCACCCCACGCGGACAGGAGCGAGCCGACAGTGACCGCCGGAACCACCTCGTCGACGTACGACGTCGCCCGGACCGCGTGGTCGAAGCCGACGACGACGACGTACACAGCCGCAGCATTCACCCACCACAGGTGCACTGGGAGGCTGTCCACAGGCAACGTCGCGGCGATCACCGAGCCGCCCGCCGCGGCGAGAGCCGACATGCGCGTGGTGCCCGCGATCGTCGCCGCCCAGCCGAACAGCTGCGCGACCATCGGCAACTGACGGAGGCGGTCGCGCTGCTGCGCGGACGGGACGTCGAACGGCAGCCACGTCGACGCCGGCCACATCATGCGCCGCAGCACCTTCCAGCGGCGGAAGCGCAGCGCCTTACGCTCCTCCGTTCCGGCCGGCGTCGGCCGCCCATCCGGACCCTTCGCACCGGTGTACGTCGGGCTGACGGCGAAGCTTGCCGCGGTCATGCAGGCGACCCAGAGCGCGACCAGTCCTGGGTACCGCAGCCAACACAGGATCAGGGTGACGACGATGCCGGCGGCGAACGCGACACCCGCAGTGCTCCGCGCCGCGACGGCCTGCTTCGCGGGAGGCATCAGCGGCCCTCGACGATCAGCAGCGGCACCAGCGCTGAGACCACGAACGGATCGGCCGGCCGCGCCGTCGTCCGCAGGAGACGGCGGAGTCCCTGCTCGCTGAGTGCGCGAGCTTCCTTCGGGCGGTAGGCCCACAGGCGAAGCGACCGCGGCGTCGTGCTCGAGGGCCAGATCACGAGCGCGGAGCCTCGGACCCGTCCCCGAGTACCTGCCGCGTCGAGATGCGCCTGGATCGCCTTCGCCGCCATCGGCAAGGTGCGCTTGTCGCCCGGGGCGAAACGCGCAATGCCTGCGCCGCCGAGCCGCCACGTGTTCCCGAAGACGGTCATGTAGAAGCCCGGCCGCCACACCTTGGTGTCCAGGAGCCACACGTCGGCACCGGAGACGACGACGTGGTCGAGGTTCGCGCGGGCGCCGGGGATGCGCAGATCGTGCAGGACCGTTGGACCGTTCTCGGCGGCCGCCACGCGGTCGAGGAGCGCGGCGGTGCGCCGCTCGCCGGCGGCGCCGACCTGGTTTGCGCTCGAGGACCCGAACACCGCGTGCGCGCTATCCAGGCTCCCCGCCGCGGTGCCGTACGTGTGTCCGCGCATCAGAGCACCCCGAAGGCGACCAGGACGCCAAGGACCGCAGCGACGCCGACGGTGAGGATCGTGTAGAGACCAGCGGAGCCCGACCAGAACGAGTCGATGCGCTGCTTCTCGCGGGCAGCGCGCTGCCTCAGCTGGTCCGGGCGGTCGTTGTTCTCGCTCATACCAGGCACCCTGCGACGACCACAGGAACGGGCTAGCGACCGGTGGGAAGAGCCGATGTCCGCAACCCGCTAGACCCTCTAGCGAAACGGCCTACGCTGCTGAGGATGGCCCCGCGAAACGACCCACTCGACCCCGGTACGGCGGATTTCGACGTCGACGCGTTCCTCGAGGGCTTCGTCGGCGGTCTGGCGGGCCCCGACGACCTCAGACCAGACGCGTAGCCGGCGTCCGCACCCGGTCGCACGCGAGATCTCGCGGACTCGCACGGGCGCGATGGGGCGCGCTACTTTCCGTCGGTGACGGCGAACACGGACTGCGAGTCGGCCTGGTGGCGCTTTCGATGCTCGCTCAAGCGCGGACACCCAGGCCTGCATCGTCACCTCGGCGGCCGGATGCGCGCCGAGTGGAACGACGCCGAAGCGCGCCTCGGCTTCCCGCGCCGAACTCACGACGGCAGTTGAGCTCCCGCGGCCGCAGCGCCTGCCTGCCAGTGAGCACGCCGCGGGCGTCTACAGCAGCAGGCGATCCGGGTCGGCCGCGACCCCAGCAGCACCTTCCCGGTCGTCCTGCCTAGCGCGACCGTCGAGCGTCGCCGCAAGCCGCGGCACGCCGGCAGAGAACCCTCCTTCGCGAAGCAGCTGGTCCGCGAACGCAGGGCGCCGGCCGTCACGCAACCAGCGCGGCGTGCTGCGCAGGGCCCGGGCGTTCTCAATCACCGCAAGCGGAGCGAACGGGTCGGACGGCGCAAACGGGACGGACGCGGGTTCCAGCAGGCCTGCTTCCTCCCACCAGGCGTCGTCGCCGAGCGCCGGGTTCCCCGTCGGACGGACCGCCGTCAGCGACGTCAGCCGGTCAAGATCGACGGCGCCGGCACCCGGGAAGAAGTCATCCCACCGCGCGACCGCCATGCGCGCACGCACCGGATCGTGTTCCGGCCCACGGAACTCCAACGTCGCGTCCCGCACCGCCTTCCGGACGCCCCGCTCGAGCCCTGCGAGCGAGTGGCCGGTCGTGTTGAGCCGACGTCCGACCACGAACAGCACGACGAGACCGGACTCGCTCGTCGGGTGCTGGGAAAGCAGCGCCGCCCAGTTACGTGCCTTCCGCCGGAATGACTCGGAGTAGTTCACCGTCATCTCCACGGCGATGCGCAGGCCGTCCGGGCGAACTACCGTCATGTCGGCCTGCATGTGCTCGCGGTTCGCCGGTACCCCTCGGCCGTCGAGCGCCGTCAGCAGCCGCACGTTCGAGCAGCTGTCTCCGAGCACGGTGCTGACCGGCGCGAACTCCGCGAGGCGAAGCGCGAGCTCGGCGGTGAGGACGTTGTGGCGGTCGTACTGGTGCACGACGTCGATGTCGCGTCCCCCCGTCAAGCTGACCCGCTCAGCAGACGTCAGCATCCCACCGAGGCGTCGAAGCGCCTTCCGGTCTCGCCCCGGACGCCACAGCGCTGCGCGGTCCAGCAGCATGCGCGACGACAGCATCGGGTGCACGGTGAGGCCGCACTCGACAAGGTCCAGGGCGAACAGCTCCGACAGCGCCCGGCGCACCCCGGCGATCGGGATGCAGGTGCACGCTGCGAGCTGCTCAGTCGTCATCGTGCACCACTGCATCAGCGCGCCCAGAACGTCCAGGCGCCGACCCCACCACATCGATTGCGTCCGCAGGTCGACCGTCCCAGGGTCGCGGGTCAACATCGCCGGAACCCGCCCAACCAGGCCCCGTGCCCGCTTGCGCGCGAGCGTCGCCCTCGAGTCCCAGGCCGCAGTCGACGAGACCGTGAACAGGCCGTCGAACACCGGGTCAATTCGCTGCTCGGTCCGCCACAGCGACTGCGGCGTCCGGCTCGGCGCGCACGCGAACGGTGCCGCGCTCGGCTGAGCCTGCAGGAGCGCGGTCACTGGTCGAAGCCCTGCAGGCGAGCGAAGCCGTCTGCGTCCAAGGCGAACGCAGCCTCGGCGGCCACCCGAGTGGTGAAGGTCGGCTGGCGCGCGTTGTCGAGCATCGTCGTCACCGCCGCCTCGAAACGGCCCAGCATCGCAAGGTCCGTCGCCGACCAGTCGGAGCCGTCCAACTCGAACTGGGCCGCCATGTTGCCGGCGATGCGCGGGTCGCCCTGCGCGAACGAGCCGACCGTCCCGAACCCCAGCAGCGTCTGCCGGACACGGTCGACGAGCTGCTCAGCGAACTGCGTCGCGAACGACGCGCGCACCCCGAACGCACGAGCGTCGTTGCGGAACCAGGCGATCGTGTCCGGGTCCGCGCCAGCGAGGTGCTTGACCTCATCCGCGTAGATCGACACCGCTTGCTCGGTCCGGAACCAGCCCGCGCACACCCGCTCGATCTCGACCCGCAGCGTGTGCAGCATCATCGCAGCCAGCGCGTCCCGGAGTTCCGTGTTCAACACTGCCTGCGCGTCCTCCGCTCCCGTCTCGCCTTCCTCCGGCCGCAGGCCGCCGAAATCGATGACCACGGCAGCCTTCTGGGTGAGGATCTGCTCCCACGGGATGCGCACCGGACGCGACCACCAGTGCTCTGCAAGCATCAGCGAGTCGGTCTTGCTGCGCGGCGCGCTCGACAGGTCGATGCGCTTCGCCTCACTGAGCTCGAACATCGGCTGCAGCACCTGGAACGCCTCTTCGACATCAGCTCCGTAGCCGCCGTTGATCGCGGCCTGCTGCAGTGCCTGGAACAGCGCTACCGCCATGTGGGAGCCGCGGTTGCTGAGCAGGACATCCGCGTACCAGATCGGCGAACGCCCGGGCTCGAGACCCGGAACCTGCGCGACGAGAGCCGGGCACTCGGAGATCGCGAACCCCGCGGTGAAGACGCGCTGCAGGGTCATCTGCGACTGGAACGCGATCGCCTGCTCGCCGAACACGCTCTTGAAGATCGCAGCCAAGTCGCGGCCACGCTGCGCCGCCGACCCGACGCGGGGGAGCATCTCGATGCCGTACTGGCTCGTCGGGTCGCCGACACGGATCACCACGAACTTGTCGCCGCCGAACTTCGACAGCCGGGCCGCGGCCGTCGCCGCTTCGCCGTCCATCTTCGTGTCGAACCAGATCATCGCGTTCCCGCCGGCAGGCCCGGAACAGCGCGCTCGGTTGAATGCGTCGTACCCCCACAGCGTGAGCAGGAACAGTGTCTTGCCGCTGCCCGGCCCACCCGACATGAAGCAGCCCGAGTACCGGTCCCGTTCGCTGAGATAGACCGCCTCGCCGTCGCTGACACCCAGCATCGGCCCGACACGTTCTCGGAGCGCCGGCGGAGCGACGCGCAGCTTCGACTGCCCCGCACCTGAAGCGGCACCAGCGTGCGGGGCGGCCAGCGCAATCGCCTGCAACGGCCCAATCACGAACGCGGTCCGGCTCACCGGGTAGTCCCCGCCGTGCTCCGGCACTCGAGCGACCGTCCCATCCTGCGCGACCATCTGGTGCGAGCCGTGCGGAGCCCTCGGAACCAGCCCGACGCGCAGCAGCGGCGCCGGGAAGCGGGTGCGCCGGATCCGGCGAGCTCGGTACGCGCCAGCGATCGGCACGACGCCGACAGCAGCGCCGAGCGCGATCGCGAAGAACAGTGCCGCGAGCACCGCCGCCGGCAGCGCCGCAGTCGCGAGGAACGGGACGGTGCTCGCTGCCCAACCGGCGACTCCCGCGAGAGCGCCCAAGCTCGACAGGACCGCAGCTGCGCGGCGCCCGTTCTCACCCCGAACCCGCACCGGGTAGTCCCAGCCGGGCATCGCCAGAACCGCCTGCCGGGCGGCGTTCTCGGCGGAGTCGAAGTCGCCCGCGCCGGCCGTCACGGTCGCGACGACAGCGGCAGGGTCGAGGGAGTGATGCGTCTGCGCTCGCGAGTGCATCCACCGCTGGTGGAAGCGCCGCTCCGTCCAGGCGTACGGCTTCCGGACCGTGATCGCCACCCACTCGTCATCTCGCAGCGTCGTCGCCATCGCCTGGGCAACCACCCGCACGTCGCCACCAGCCTGCGTCGCTGCGCCGGGCACGCTGTGCACGTCGTAGTCGACCCGGGCGATCGACCGAGTCGACGACAGATCCGGCAGGTCCGTCTCGTCGGACCGCGCCGACACCGACTGCGCGAACTGGAACGCGGCGTTCGCCCCTCGAGGCCCGTTCGGGACGATGACCAGGTGATGCAGCTGACCGTCACGACGCAGCGCGAGGAACGTCGTCCCCGACGGAACGTTCGACATCGCGCTGCGTGAGCGCTGCAGCACCGCCTGCAGCATCGACTGGTCGAGAGCACCTGAACGAGTGAGTGCGAAAGCGCGGGGAGCCATACCCAGCACCCTGCGACGACTCCGAGCCGCCGCTGCGTCAGCGACGCGGAGGCAGGTGTGTGCGCAGTGCAGCGATCGAGTCGGGATCCCAAGGCATCAGGTGCGCGGCGAGCGAACCCCAACGGCTCAAGCGCTGCAGCAGCCACTCATCGATGGTCGCGCCGTCGGCTCGGGTGATGTACTCCAAGTACACGGCGGTCAGGATCTGCAGGCGCGCTACCTCCACTTCCGAGGGCTGCTGCGTGCCCACGGCGAGCTCGGCAACACGATCAAGCGGCGCGTCGACTGCTGCGGCGATCGCCTCGTCGCAGACCCAGCGGTGCCGCAGCAGCAGCTGCCACATCATGGGTGTTGATGCTGGCACCAGACCTGGCTCGTCCTCGAGGTCCCAGCGGTCAGGCACCGGCAGCGGAAGCCGGTATAGCTCGGCCGGGTCGAAAAACGGCGGCAGCTCGTCGACCAGACGCTGAAGGACGAGCGGTGCGGCACCTGCGCCACGGTCGCGAATAGCGTCGACGAGAACGACGCCGCTCACCGATTCCGTCAGCCAGCGCTCCGTCTGGTACCCGATCGCCAACCATCCGCGAACGGCGTTGCTCAGCACCAGCCATGGGCCCCGCGCGCAGCGCGGAAGTGCAAGGCCCCTATCGAGGACTGCGTCAGTGGTTTGCCTCGAGATCCGGCCGACATCCGCGAGCAGATCGCGGCTCACCGACTGCCGCAGCAGGTCGAGATCAGGGTCGCCCCAGTTGGCCGGTATTTTTCCCCAGCTCACCGCTGCAGCCAACGTAACCCCCAACCCGCCCGGCGTCCTTCGCCGGCCATTTCCGACGGTACCGTTCAGTGCCGTGACACCAGCAGCCGCCGGAGCGATCGGGGGAAAACACATTAACGAGCGCCGGTATCCCGGCTCGATCATCGGCCGCGTCGGGCGCGCCGACAAGCCGATCGGCGCCAGACGCCGCGCCCTAGCGCTTCCCACCTCCCCACGGTTCCCCTCATTCTTCGGATGGGGAGCCGCTCAGCCAGGTGCTCAGTCGCCGCCCTGGACCAGGCATCGGCGCGCTGCGCGCGTGTCGTTCCGCTGCGCTCCACGACGGCCGTCTCGCTGGGCTCGCCGGCCAGGCACGGCCCCGCACCGGTGGTGGGTTCCGTGCGCGGGCGACGCTTCGCTCGTGACGCCCGCTGCGTGACGTGACATTCAGGCTGCAGCCCTCCGGCTTCGTCCCGCACCCCGGAGACGCGTGAGCCGCCTCCGGGGGCCTGGTTCACCTTCGTGTGTGGGGACGCCGCGCGCAGCGCCCCGCTGACTTCGGTGACCTGTCTCGGTGAGGTGACCCCGGGCTGTGCGTTCAGGTACTGGTGACGACGACGGTGACGGTGCTGACTTCGGTGACGCTGCATCGCGCGCGGCGCGTGACGCGTCGGAACGAGACGGCTGGCTTCCACAAGGCGGCGTGCGGTGACGAAACTGGTGCGGCGAGCAGGCGCGTGACGTTGCGCGACGGAGGCGTGACGTGGCGTGGTGTCCGAGTCGTGGCGTGACGGTACGAGATGGTGCAAGACGTGGCCGCCGCGGCGGGCGCGGAGCGCCCCGCACTTCGGACCCGATCTGGTTTCTTTGGCTCTTCTTCTCTTGGTATGGGCGCGCGGGTGACGGGCCGCGATCGCGGGGCCGGTGCGCCGCTACCGCGGCGGTTCATCGCCGGGGCGGTGCCGGCGACGTCAGTGCGAGGGGTCCTCGCGGACGCGGTCGATCGTCATCTCGGCGGGGAGGAGGTCGGGGTTGCCGACTTCGAGGTCGAAGGCGCTTGCGAAAGCGTCGGCGAACGTTTCCTGCGATCCGTCCAGGCGATGCTGCACGGGTCCCCAGGGCTGTACCGGGAGCTCCTGGTTGATGAGGTGGATTGCGACGGCTGCTGCTTCTGGAAGGGCGTCGCAGTACCCCTCCATGAGGACCGACCAGGTGTCGTGCTCGACCGCACGTCCTTCGACCTGGAAGTGCCAGGCTTCGGCGTCCTCGGGGTCCCAGGTGGGGTCGTCGGCGACGTCCGGCTGTTCGGCTGCTAGGTCCGGGACGTGCCGGTAGTTCACTCGAACGCTCACTCGTGGCGCTTCGTAGTCGCTGTCGTCGAAGTCGACCGTGAGCGCCAGGTCGCCGTTGTCGTCTTGGTCGGTGTTGAGCTGTGCCATGAAGGACCTCCGTCGTGATCCTAGGGTCGCTGACAGTGCCGCGTCGGATCCGCGGCGGCAGGATTCAGAGCCGAGCGTGATCGCGGCGTTGCTGCGCTACTCAGCGCAGGTCAGATGTGGCGGGTGTCGTCGGCGGTACGGGCGAGACGATTGGGTCGGCGACGTAGGCGAGGAAGCTGCGTCCGAGCGGAGAGACCCCATGCTTGGACGTTGTCGAGTGGCTAGCCGGCCGGCCTTGAGCCGCGGCGTCGAGGATGTGCTTCATCTCGCCGACGGGGTCTTGCAGATCTTGTATGAGCCCGAGGCGAAGGAGTCGCTTGGTGCGCTCCGATCGGATGAGGTCCTCGGATTCGGCCCAGGCTTCGGGGACTGTTGAGATCAGACCGTAGGCGAGGACGTCATCTGCGATCTCGGCAAGGAGTACTACGTCGCCGGCCTGGACCCGGTCGAGGGCTTCGTCGAAGCGGCCAGGGTCGTCGACGCCGATCGTGCGATTGAGAAGAGCGTTGCGGAGCAGGGTGCGCTTGTCGTCGGAGTCGCTTTCGAGGAGCTGCCGGATGATGCGCTGCAGCGAGGCTTGGAAGGGCTCGGATTCTGCGAGGGCTTCGTCGAAGACGACCAGACCTGAATCTTGCAGACGGGTCAGGTCGTCGCGCAGTTCGACGAGGATGCGTGCTTGACGTCGCTGAACAGCTGAGCCGAGGATGCGGTTGGTGAGAACGGCGGTTGGACCGCCGACGATCGGCACGAGTGAGATGGCTGCTTCGAGCACGGCGCCGCCGATGTCCTCGATCTGGTCTTTCCGATCATCGCGCACAGATCGATCGTACGAGACGCCCTAGGAGGTATCGAAAGGGCGATACGATCCGGCTGCGAGCTGGAACGGCCCGTCTGAGTAGGAACGGCCCGTCTGGGTAGAAACGGTGGGGTAGTGCTCTTCGATCACGACGGCCTGACGCTTCTTGGGCGGTTGGTCTGGCTGAGTCAACCGACGCCGCTTCCGGTGCGACTGGTACAGCAACATGATCCCAACGTGTTGGTCGCACCGCTCCTCACGGGAGGCTTCGTGCTTATCGCGTCGCTCATCGCCGTTGCATCGCTGTACTACAGCGATACAAGGAAGATGCGGCGCGAAGACCAGCGGCAGTGGGATGCGGAGCTGCGAGGCAACTACGTTCGGATAATCGAGTCGCTGGAACCGCTACAAAAGACGTTAGCCCTACTGCCGGCATCGGCCGGAGAGGCAGATCTGGTGCCGGTGCGCGAAGGACTATGGGAGGCCATTGCGATCCTTCGGCAGACGCGCCTCGTCCTCGACATCACTGCCAATCGCGGAGTGGTCGAGGCGGTGGACAAGCTTCAGCAGAAGCTAGCCTCAATGTGGATCAGCGCGAAGACCGAGTCCGACGCCCTTGAGCCGACGAGGAGCTGGGGCGCGCACCATCACTTGGAGCTGAATTCGCTCATGTCCGGTCTTCGTAGGGCCGTTCGCGCTGAGTTGCGGGTGGACAGGAAAGGGCGACAGAGTAGAGCTGCTGCAATGCTTGCCGTATCGCCCAGAAGCCGAGACCTTTAGCCCGGGTCAGGACTCAAGTCACTGACCGCTTCATCCGTCGGCGTCGAGGTCCCACTGCCGGTTCCGGTATCGGTCGAGGATCGACTGCAAGGACGCGCGAGTGGGAAGCGCGCCGGTCCGGTGGTGTTCGGCGACGACGGCGAGTGCGACCTTGGTGAAGGTCCTCGGGTAGACGGTGTGCTCGGAGGTGACCAGGAGCGCGTTCGGGAACTTCCGCTGCCAGGCGGCGCGCTGCTTCTGCTGTCCGCAGGAGAGCAGCCACAGCAGCTGCAGTCCTTCGACCGGCTCGTCGATGTCGTCGGGTGTGAAGACGAAGGCGCCGTCGAGATAGGCGTGGTCCGGCCAGCCGTGGGATTGGAGGAGCACGGCGTCGTTGGAGCGGAGACGGTCGAGGAGGTCGTCGCGGGTGCTGACGTGTTGTGGACGTCGGAGGTGTTCGGGGAGGTCCGCGAACTCGGGGCGGAGCGCTGCGCGGTCGACGTCAGCGACTCGGGGCGTGGCGTGCATGTCGAGGTAGGTCAGCGACGTCGCGTCAGGCATGCGGCTGACCGTAGCGCACCGGGCAGGCGCGGCTCAGTCCTGCGCGGCGACGGCGTCGTACGCGAGGGGCAGGAGATCGGCGACGGAGACGGTGACGAGCTCGCCGCGGTCGGTGACGACGACGCGGACGTTCGGGTGGTAGTCGGAGAGGATTTGACGATCGCGGCCGCAGGGGTTCAGCACGCCGCGGCCCCGGTCCCCGACAGCGACGATGTGCGTGATCTCCGTGGCTCCGTGAGCGCGCGCGGCGCCGAGGGCAACCAGCTCTGCGCAGGGGCCGCCAAGGAAGTGATACAGGTTCACGCCGACATGCACGGACCCGTCGGCTGGGCGGACTACCGCGGCGACCGTGTGCACGTTGGCTTCGTCACCTGGTGATGGTGGCGCGGGCAGCGTCGATCAGCGCCTCGTCCGCAGCGGTGAGCGGGAGCGCGGACGGAAGGCGGTGCTGCGTCATGCGAAGAGCGTACGCGCCGGCTGCGCCGACCTCCTGCTGCGTCTGCCCGGGAGGTCCCCGGTGCATAGGAGGAAGCAGACGGACGCGCGATGAAGGAGCAGACGGATGGCACACCAGACGGACGCCGCCGAGCAGGACGACTATAGCCGCGCCCTGGCGCCACTGACCGGCGGTGACGCAGTCGCGACCCGTGATCAGGCCCGCGAGGCGCGCGCGGCGCTGACCCGCGCGTCGACGGACCTTGCGCGGCAGCAGGCGGAGGCTCGTGCGGATCTCGAGCGGCAGCGTGCGGAGCTGGAGGAGCGGTTCGCGCAGCAGCGTGCTGAGCTCGAAGCGATGGCGGCGCCGCTGAAGGAGCAGCTGGCGAAGCTCACCGAGGTGTTGTGGAGCGTCGACTTGTACTTGGGCCGCGACGAGACGTTGCGGCTCGTGCGCGAGGGGCAGCCGGCGCCGCGGGAGACCCCGATCGTCGTGCGTCAGCGGGTGCTGGTGATGGCGGAAGAGTCGCTGCTGCACATGGGCAGGGGCGCCACCGGGATGACCTCTGACCACGTGCCTGAGTTCGTGGAGTGGCTGCTCGAAGACGACGAGCACCTGGACCGTGTGCTGCCGGAGCGGAAAGGCGTCGTCGTCCTGCGGCCGACGAAGGCGAAGGCGCGCACTGGGAACGTGTTCGAGAACATGGCCCGCGACGAGGCGAACGAGCGGTCGTACTGGCTGATCCGCAACGGCGACCGCGTGTACCTGCTCACCGTCGACCCCGAGCTGCGCGTCGGTGAGCGTCTGCTTCCGCGGCGTGACGAGTTCACGTCCGTGTTCGAGCGGGGCCTGTTCGGATTCGGCCGCCGCGACGGTGAGCCGGTGGTTCCCGGCAGCGACGAGTGGATGGCGATGGAGCGTGCCGCTGACCAGAAGCGCCGCCACTTCATGCGGGTGCTGCTGGTGCTGCAGGGCCTTCTCGACCGGACGCCGGCGCTGCTGCCGCTGCCCGAGGGAGGGGCGAGCTTCCTGCGACTCCGCGATCAGGACGACGGCCGCATCGTGCTGCTGAATGACGCGGACGACGCACGCCTGCTGGGGACGGGAGCAGAACGGTTCCGCGACTACCAGCGGAGGCTGAACGCGCAGCTCCGACCGGGGATGCGGATCATCGCCGACTTCCGGGCCGACGGGTTCCGCCGGCTCCGGCAGGACTGGCACCGCAACCACCCGCGGATCAGCCCAACGTCGGTGTACGAGTTCCCCGCTCACGACGTTCCGCACCTGATCGAGGGGCGCCGGGACGGGGGCCTGCTGATCAGGTTCGCGAGGACGGAGAAGGTCGAGCGGCGAAACGTCCCTGTACCCGGCCGCCCCGGCTACGTGTACCGGTCCGCGCTGGTCGAGCCGACCCGGCGCGCATCGTGCCTGGTGTTCCCGGAGGACTCGTGGGTGCTGCCGTTCGACCTGGTCCAGGTCCACGAGCTGGAGGCGTTCCTGGCATCCCGCGACGAACGGTCTGAGTCGTTCTTGTCGATGGTGCCAACGGTGCGCGCGGCGATCGCAGCGAAGCGGGCGGAGGCCGCTGAGGAGGCCCCGTTCCGCGAGCTTCTGCGGCAGGAGCTGATCCGCGCCGGCGCCGCCGAGGCGGACGTCGACCGGACGATGGACGAGCTGGTGCACTGGTGGAAGACGTCGAACCTGTGGTGCCGTCCGCTGAACGGCGACCGGGAGCATGAAGCACGCGCGGGGTCGGCGATCCTGGACGAGTTCACGCGCCGGCAACGTGCGGCGGCGGACGACCGCACCGATGCGATGGTCGCCGCGGGGCGAGCCCTGCCCGGCACGATCGCGGTCGCTCGGGACCGGCAGGGCCGGTGGAAGGCGTACGCGCCGGCACCGGACACGCCGGGTTCGGAAGCGATGGACGAGCACGTGCTCCTGGACGTGACGACGCTCCGCCGCGACGGCACGGCGGGTCGGACGGAGCGCGGTGTGGTGCTGTCGCAGCGGGCCGTGTCGTCGCTGGTGGTCGCGTGGCACGACGACGTCTGGCTGCGGTGGCGGTTCACCGTGCGCCGTGCCGACGTGCTCGACGGGGACGAGCGCGCAGCTCTGGCGGAAGCGATGCGTGGCGAGGCGACCGGGCCGGTGCTTGCGGTGGTGGAGTACTACGACGAGAAGCAGCCGGAGGTGGGGCGCCGGATGGCGGTGTACTTCTGGGATGGCGCGACCCCTGAGGATTCGCCCGTGCTGCCTCAGCTCGGACCGCTTGATCGTCCCTCCGGCTTCTGGGGTGCTCGACGAATTCCTGAGGCGCCGGTCCGGATGGTTGAACGTCTCGTCGTGCGCGACCGCGACGGGGTCCGCCTCGCGCCGATCGACGGTCGGCCAGTCAACTCGGAGTCGTTCGGGCACTACAGCGCGCACACCCGGTGGGGACGTGTGCCGTGGTGGCCGCGGACCGAGCGCCAGTACGGCGACGCTCGGGCGCGGCTGGTGTGGGCGGACGAAGACCTGCTGGACCGGACCGCTGTCTGGGCGGCCCGTTGCCGCGCGCTCGCGCAGCAGCACCTGGACGAGGCGGCGGCGGACCGCCGGGTGAACGCGCGGATCGCGGCTGCGCTCGAGGCCGGCGTCGTCGCTCGCCTCGAGGCGGCGGCACAGCAGCGGTTCGATGAGGACTTCCCGGGCGCAGGCGACTTGTGGCCGGAGCACCTCCGCACCCTGCAGCTCCACAGCCCCGTGCACCAGTCGGTCCTCGGTGACGTCGTGGAGCTCTGGCGGGGTGCCGGGCGGTCACCGTGGGGGCGGACGCTGGGGGAGATGATCGACTTCGCCGCGGAGCGGAAGGTGGTTCGCGAGGACACCGTGCGCGCGCTGCAGGAGCATCGTGATGTCGTCGTCGAGTCCGAGACGGTCGGGGCGGAGTGCTGAGCACGAATGCGGGCGGCTGTGGGCGCTGATGCAGCGCTTGCTACGATCCGCGTGCGGCCGATCGGTCCGCACGCACGGCGGATCGGATGTAGGGAGCGGGGATGGACCCGAGGTTGAGGCAAGCGATCAACGACGTGTTCGAGCGGGGCGGAGCGACGACGCTTGGTGGCGGAGGAGTCATCGCGTTCGCCGCCGGTCAGGCGAGGAAGCGCCAGTTGCTCGGGAGGGCGCACGCGGGTGACGCGAGCACGGGAACTCCGATCTCGGCGCTTCATGGGATTGCACGCGGCAAGGCCGGCCTGGCTGGGGTGGCCGGCGGTTCGAAGGCGACCGGGGGCGGCGGCATCGATGGCGGTGCCCGTACGCTCCGCGCTGCAGCAATTAAGACCGAGCTGGCGGTCTTCGGGATCTCCGGAGCGGTCCTCGTCGGACGGATCGCCCTCCGGTACCGGCAGCTGGTGGTCGCCGACCGGCGGGCTGCGGCGGCGCGCGGTGACGCGGTCGGCGATGAGCTGGATGCGGAGGGCGGCTCGGACTTCACCGACGACTGATTGCGGGGATCGTCGGGCCGCATCACGCTCGTCGCAGCAGCACTGCGTTGCCGGTGCATAGGTACGGGTGCAACCACGAAATGCAGGAGGAGCCTGACCATGGATGAGCCACTGACCCGCGAGAACGAAGCAACCACGACGGCACTGGAAGCCGAGACCGGCGAGCAGTGCGGGTTCTCGTACGACCACGACCCGGCCGTCACGTTCGAGGACGGCACCGCTCGGCAGTGGGTGTGCGTGCGCTGCGGCGCTGAGGGCGAAGACGCGCTGGAGCCGGCGTCGTGACCGTTCGGCGCCAGCAGGCGTCCGTCGCCCAGCACGAGTCGCAGGCTCGGGGTCTTGACCTCGACACGATCACGTACGGCACCGAGGGACCGTTCCTGCCGTGGGAGGCGGACCACACCGCCCTCGTGCACGTGCTGTGGTGCGCGCGCCACCGCGGGCTCGACACGGATCGAGACGCCGATGCGATCGCGGCGATGATCGAGCGCTCGCGCTTCCTCGCCGCCCACCGGCACTTCGGCCGACCCCAGCCTCGGGTGCTCGGTTCGGATGAGCAGTTGCCTGACTTGATCCGACGTGTCGGCGCGCAGGAAGCTGCGCCGCTGTCGGGCGAAGGTGCGGACCGCCTCGCGACTGCGATCCTGGGGTCGCCCTGGATGCGGGACGCGCTGCACGGCGCACCGGCATGAGTGAGACCGCGGCCGACCTCCCGCGATACGCGACAGAGCTCCCGGACGACGAGATCGATCTTCTGATTCGCTACCCGCGACTCGGGGACTCGCGTCCCAGCCGTGCCTCTTGCGAAGGGGCCGCCGAACTCGTGTCGGCCCTGCGGGCGTTGCGGAGTTGGCTGGACGCCGCGACGCCTCGGCGAGGCGAACTGGGGCCCGTGGCCGTGCAAGAGCGCATCGCAGCGTGGTCCGTCGACCGCGAAATGTTCTGCGCCGAACAGGTGCTCGGGCTCGTGCTGAGGAGCTACGGCGGGCACGTACGCACCCGCATCGAGCCGCTCGCGGCCTTCGTCGCGGTCGAGTTCCAGTTCCGTTCCGTCACTGTGGTGATCCAGTTCGATTCCGACGCAGCCTCCATGGGCGCTATTCGCAGCACCGTGCGTGCGGTCGGGCTGGATGACGGTCGTGTCGAGCGGCACTTCGAGAACCTCCTCGCTCTCTGGCTCTGTGACAGCGACGACTTGTGGGAAGCGCGACGCTCAGCCAGCGGCTGATCCTGTTCCGCACGGTGCATAGGAGTGAGCATGAGCAACGACATGAACGGGACCCCGGACCTCAGCGTCGAGAGGATGGTGCGCGATGACCTCCAGACACGCTTGGGCGCGGCAGCTCGGGAGCTTGCCGACATCGCCGCCATGCTCCGGCAGCGGGCTGCCGACCTCAACGAGGTCGGCAGCCGCTCGCAGGCGCGGTCCTACGTCGGCGTCTGCGTCGCAGCTGCCGACGAGATGCATACGCGCGTCGCCGATCTTCGGCTCGAGCGTCTCGCCGTTGCCGCGCTGCAGGCAGACCTCGACCGGGCGAAGCACGACGGGGAGATCGGGCGGTAACCGCTTCAGCGCCGCCCGCTGACTACGCTGCGGGCATGGCGCTCACTCGGAACCCACTGCACATCGGCGCCGGCGGCGAGCTGCTCGTGCAGTACCGCCTGCTGAAGCTCGGGCTCGACTCGGCACGCATGACCACCGACGCCGGGATCGACCTCGTCGTCTACGCGCCGGGCGCGCAGGAAGCGACGACGGTGCAGGTGAAGGCAGTTGACCGGGCCACGCCTTCTGGCGGGACAGGACGACTGGCGGTCGGGTGGAACTTCCCGCACGACACCCCGGCGCAGCTTCTGGCGTTCGTGCTCCTCGAACGGGACCTCGTCTGGCTCTTCACCCGGGCGCAGGCGCGCGCGACGGCGCAGCAGCACACCGAGAAGGGCGCCCGCCGGCTCTACTGGTACACGGACCTCTCCATCCCGCAGCGAGACGGCGTCCCGATCATCGAGACGGACGTCGACCAGTACCTGCTCGAGCGGCAGGCTCCGCTGCTGTTCCCAACCGGACGCTGAACGCGGCAGCTCCGCGGCTCCGGCCGGTCAGCGGTGCGCGTCGAGGATGCTGCGCTCGTGCTGCCGCATGGCGCTGACCAGATGCGCGGCTCCCAGCACCGCGTTCAGGTGCGAGAACTGCCGGCCGAGCCCGACGCCGTGCGAGCTACCGTGCCGGTTGAAGGTGGTCGGCACATCGTCCTTGTACGAGCGGAACGCGTGCTCGAGCTGCGCGAGATGCAGCTTCTCCCTGACGATCTCCGCCTGGCCGAGGTCGCGCTTCACTGACTTGTAGTGCCCCTGTCCAGTCAGCAGCAGCTGCATCGTCTCCAAGGTACTCGCGGCGTAGGCCTGCGCGAGGTCGTCAAAGCCGGCGCGGATCCCGGCGATCGACCTGCGCGCCGGCTCGATGAAGCGTTGAAGCTCCGCGGCAGTGAGATCGTCTAGCAGCGTTTCGCACCAGTCGAGTACGTCGTCGGAGCGAGTGGTCATCGCCGCACGGCGTGCTGCGGGATCCGCCGCTGAGGCGATGAGCTCGAGCGTCTTCGGATCCGGAACCTCGGCGACGACGAGCCCCTCAGCGATCCAGAGCAGCCACTCGTCCGGGTCGTAGTCGATGTCCGCCGCGGCAAGGTTCGCAGGCAGCGCACCGGGCTCGAGGTCATCGGGGTCCGGGAACCCGAGATGCAGCAGGCTGTTCCGGAGCGCGCCCACGATCGGGTCGAACCAAGACGGCGAGATCAGCGGGGCGCCCTTGATCGTCTGCTCAGCGATGATCCGACCGATCTCGGAGACGGCCGGAGCGTGCGCCCATGTGCCGAGACCGGAGAGGTCGAAGGACGGCTTGTACAGGGAGCCGAGGTTGGCGACGAAGGCCGGCGAGAAGTTCCACCCGCCGATGGTGCGCCCGATGCTCGCGAAATCGACGCCCTTGGCTACATTCGCGCCGGTGCCCGCCAGCCCCGTGCCCTCGGCGATCCCCGGCAGGCCGGTGCCCTTGGCGATCCCCGGCAGGCCGGTGCCCTGAGCGGCGCTCGGCACGATGAGCCGTCGGGCGCTCGAAGCGTCGTCGCCGTGCTCGTCGTCGCGGTGAGCGCCCTCGACGTGCGGCTCGGTGCCGACATCGCTCGGTCCTTCGGCGTCGCCCGGTGTCGTGCTGAAACCCATGCGCCGACCGTAGCCGACCGCGCCGACCCGAACGCGTGGCGCCGGCGCATAGGAGGAGGTGAAGCCGGGCGACCGCCGCCCGCTGGAGCAGAGGAGGTCCACCATGATCGCAGCCATCGTCACTGTCGCACTCGTAGCAGCTGAAATCTGGTGGGCAGCGCGCTTCGACCTCGAGCTCCAGAACGACGTCTGCACCCGCGTACTGCACACCCCCGACGTTCAGCGCGACCGGCCCGTTGCATAGAAGGAGACATGACCTTCGACCTGCCTTCGACGGATGGCGAGCCGCAGCCGCGGCACCACGTCGACGCCGCGGCTCTCGCCGACGGCGACCCCTTCACGCTCATGCCCGCACTCTGGCCCCTGCTGTACGGCGTCCCGGACGCTGAGGGTGGTGCGCTCGTGCATCTCAGCACTGACGCTCCTCCGCTGCGCTTCCGACCGCTGTCGGAGTACCGGGTGCTCTGCGGGGAGCCGTGCGCAAGCGAGATCGTGACCTACGTCACCGGCCCCGAGGCGCGCATGGTGATCGTCAGCGGCGCCGCCGACGGCAGCGCGTTTGAGGTGTGCCAGGCCTGCCGGGTTGCGCACGACGTCCTGATGGACCGGGCCGTGCGCGCCGCAGGGCTCGGGGACACGCTGTGACTGTCGCGGGGCAGACGTTCCTCGACGATCGACGCGTCCGGATGAGTGTGGTCGACGTCAAGCGCGGCCGCCGCGGGACGGTGGTCTTCTGCCGTGACGAACGAGGCCGGGAGCGTCGCGTTGCCGAGCACGATCTGCTCGGGTGGACAGCCGTCCCGGATCGGTTCAGCGATCGGCCCAGCGTGATCGTCGAGGTCGCCGGCAGCGTCATCGAGTGCGCGGTCGACGAAGCTCCGGGGCTGCCCATCGTGAGCGGGTTCGACGGGGCTACGAGGCTGCTGGGATTCCAGCGCGATGCGCGCGCCGCGACCCTCAGCGTCGTCGCCGGAGCCGAATGGGCCATGGACTCTGCTGCGCAGCGGCGCGTCGTCGCGGAGGCGATGACGCCGGTATTCGAGCTCGCAGACGGTCAGATCGTGCAGCTGCAGGGCGCCGTGCTCGACGTCCGCGCAGCCTGACCTGCCGATCAGCCGGCGGTGATGTGCGCTTCCGCAAGCCGGCGGCTCGGCGGGGGCACCAGCGCGAGTAGCCGAGAGCGAGCTTCGTCGAGATCCCGACCATCTGCGGTCAGGGTCTCCGTCTCATTCGATCGGACGATCGCGGTCGCGCGGACAGAGTCTTCGAGCGCGATGTAGCCGATGGTGACGACTTCGAAGCCGTCGGGGACGACGTCGAAGATCCGGGCGCGCGCGTCGTCCCGGTCAACACCTTCGGCGGAGACGCATTCGGTGTGGAGGCTGCGGACGGTGACGGAGAGGCGCACGCGCACATGGTACTCGTCGCTGAAGTTCTGAAGCAGCAGTAACACCGGTGCCATGTCAGCGCCGCTCGCGCAGCTCCCGATGCCGCACGTCCTCCCGTCGGGCCCACACGGCCTGGAGACGGCCCTGCCAGGTAGTTTCGACCAGCACGACCGTCTCGGACGCGGCGGCAGCGAAACCGTGCGTGTGCAGGCTGCCGATCTCGGCGTACTCGACGTCTACCCAGACGGGCATCTTCCGCTCGAGTGTGCGCACGTCCCCGCGGTCACCTTCTGGCACCTGCACAGGCGTGTACAGCGTGACATCAGGGTGCTCCGGTGGGTGCCATCGGTGCACGGGGCGATCGCCGCCAAGGGCGGTCAGGAATGCGTCGTCGGCCACGTCACCGCCCCCGACCACACCCAGACGCGATGCGTCGCGCCGTCACGCTGCGTGAACTCCACCTGCACAGCCCGATCCGTGTACGCGACCACACGGCCGGTGACTTGCACGGGGACTTCCGGGTAGCGGACCCACGCGTTGACCTCGTCACCGCCGGTCACCTCGACGACGTCCTGACCGCCGAGCTCATCGGTGTTGAGGGAGATTGGTCGCGGCCTGGTCAGGAACTCGTTGATGGCTCCTTGCGTGAGGTCGCTGCCGTACCGGCTGTTCTCGCCCATGCGACTATTAGAACAAAGTTTCGAGTACCGCGTTCTCCTGGCTCGTCGAGCCCCTCTAGGCTGACTAAGCCTCAATGAGAGGCGCCAAGCCAGGAGGTACCACTCATGCTCCGTCCTCACACCATCGTCGCTGCCCTTGCAACCGGCGCCACGGCGGCGGCGCTGTTGACGGGCTGTGCGAGTGAACAGTCCTACTCGAGCGCCAGTCAGCTGCGCGACGCCTACCAGGACGCCGGCGGCCGTTGCCCGGACGCCCTGCCGGTGCCAGAAGAACTGATTGGCAAGGGCGGGCACGGACTGCTGTGCGGCGGCAACACGGTCACCGTGATGGTCGTCTGGGACACTCCTGAGCAGAACAACCGCTACCTCGCCGACGTGCTCGACAAGCCCGACATGCATGCGGTCGTCGGCGAGCGATGGGCGCTGCTCGCCGACGACGCCGAAGACGTTGCTGGTGAGCTCGGCGGCGAGTACCAGTCCACTTCGAGCTGAGCAACGACCGCTGCGGGCGCGGTCAGGAGCAGGTGTCGCAAACGTTGGTCAACGGCATCAGATCGCCGCAGTCCGGGCACGGCTGCTGCGCGGCGCGGCGGTCGGTCACGGTGCCACCGTCGCGGGCGCTGTTCTCCGGCATCCACAGCCCCCACAGTGGCGCGCGTTCGTCGCTCTGCCAGACGACGAGCCCCGGCCCGCCGGCAGCGATCGCTTCATCTCGGTCGGTGAATCCGTTCACCCAACCGGACGCGATGCGAAGCGGCGGATAGCCGTCGGCACGGTCGGCGCGCACGTAGGTCGCTTTCTCATGGAACGCCGACACGTCGACGTGCTCGAGGATGCGCGACACCGTCGAACGGTTCGCATGCGCGGTACGGCGAAGCACATCGTGCGCTGTCAACACGTCGTCGTCGGTCACGACCCATCCCGATCCAAGCGCCGGCAGCTCACCGACGTCACCATCATCCTCGCACGCGCCCTCGCTTCGTCATTCGATGCCGAGCACGACGGGCGTTCGAGAGGACCCGCTCGCGTCGTAGTCGGCGGCGCCGTCGTCGTCGGGGCCGTTGATGATCGTCGACAGCGGGATGGGGATGCCGCTGACCCGGTCTGTGACGTCCGCTCCGAACCGGATTCGCGGGTGCCCACCGCCGACTGGGCGTTCGATGCCGCGGTCGTGGAGCCCGTCGGCGTAGAGCGAGTTCCAGGTTGTCGACTGCTTCTGCCCGGGGAGGACGAGGTCCGGGTGCAGGCGTTGAGCGGTGTGAAACGCGGCGCGCGAGTCGAGCACGACGATCCGGGACCCGTCTTCGCGGTTGACGAGCACGCCGATGCGGTCGCCGGTCGGCATCCAGCCGTTCGAGTGCGGGTCGCGCTTCCACCCGAGCGCGGTGTTCAGGAACGCGGCGTGCTCTGGGCTGACGCCGGACTCGGCGCTGGCGATGACGGGCTCGCTGCCGGGCTGCACCGGGTTCGCCACGTGCGCCCGGTGCGCCTTCAGCGCGGACGCGACCGCGGTGATGATGTTTCGTCCGGGCGTCGTGTCCGCGGCGTACCGGGCTCCGTCGACGGCGAAGCGGAGGAGGCGCTGCATGTAGCTACCTTCGCCCCAGCCAAGTTGCGTCATCAGCGGATCGGTCTCGGGTACGCCGAGCTGATCGAGCATGGTGCGCAGCACCGCGAGAGCGAGCGTCAGGTCGGCGAGCTTCTTCGCCTGGCGGTCGATCTCACCGCCGGAGATCCCGTGGCGATCCTCGAGGTTGCGGCGGACGAGGGTCAGGTTGATCGAGCGCATCCGCTCGGCGATCTCCACGCGCCCAGCCCAGTCGTCCGCGAAGACCGCCCCGGGCAGCGTCGGCATCAACCAGTACCGGATCATTCCGGCGACGAGGCGGCTCGCAGCCGGCTCATGAGCATCGCGAGCCTGCACGGCGGCCGTCGTGCGGGCCTGGTCGGTGGAGAACACACCGCGGAGGAACGGCAGCTGCACGGCACGCTGGATGGCGCTGGCGGAGTCGAGCTCGTTCTCCGCGGTGATCACCAGCAGCGCCGTCGGCGCGTGGGTGACGCGCTGGCGGCCGCTGACGCCGTCCATGCGCCGACGGGAGGCGTGGTTGTGGACCGACCGGATGATGTCCGTCAGCGCCGACTCCCGCGACTCCTGACGGCCTCGGGACGGGGATGGGGCGAGGTCGTCCGCAACCCAGATCGGCACGCGCGCGATCGAGTCCTCCATCGCCGCGAGGCTGTCGTTGGCGCTACCGGGGAGACTGTCACCGGTCCACGTGCCGCCTTCGCGCTGCCAGCCGCTCATCACGAACGACGCCCAGTGGCTCTTGCCGCTGTTCGGCGGACCGTACGCGTAGATCACGCTGGTCGGATGCAGCGGCAGCGTCGGGCGCAGCATCGCAGCGATGCCGAGGATGCCGTACGCCGGGTCCGCCCACGCGCCGTTGGTCACGTACGCGTCGAAGACGCTGCGCGCGTCCGCGATGAACTGTTCACGCCACACGTCGAAGGGGAGCTCGCCGTAGTGATCGGCGACGCCGAACTTGCTGGCACCGCCGAGGACGGCTTCCGTGACGCCGGGGGCGACGACGACGTCGTCGGGTTGACGGGAGATGACCTGCTCGCCGATGACGAACGAGCACCAGCCGGTGTCATCCGGTACCCAGCCCATGGTCTCCCATGACCGGATGGTGCTCGTCTTGTCGGCCTGGTGCGCCTTGATGGCGCTGAGCCATTCGGCGCCGCGGATCCGGGAACCACGGGTCGGCGGCCAGCTCGGACTGAGCGCGAGCGACGCGGGGACGTGCGCGGAGGTGGCGTGCCAGTCGCTGGGGCTGATGGTGAGGATGCTCTGCGGTCCGGTGACCACGTGTGAGGCCACGTCCGACGAGCCGACCTCGCAGGTGGTCACCTGCAGTCGGATGCTCGTCGTGGCGGTCTCCGCGTCGAGATCCGGGGAGATCGTGCCGGAGGCGATCTCCGATTCGCCGGGCCGGCGGCGGGTCTCGGCGCTGAGGATGCGGCCGGCCACGTACGCGCCGCCGACGGTGTAGTCCCGCCAGACCAGGGGCGCGCCGGGCTCGAGGCGGAGCAGCTCCTGCGTGACCCACGGGCGGTCCTCCGCGACGCGCATGGTGCCTTCGTCGGTGCTCGAAGCGGGCGCCGCAGCAGCGTCTCGCCGAGGCTCCTCTGGCAGGGCCGGGGTGATGATGGCGGGCAGGTCGCTCCAGTCGCCGAGTGCGGCGAAGAAGTCGTCGAGCCCGACCTTGCCGACCGCGCCGAGGCCGCGCTGGGTGGCGCGTTCTGCGATCAGTGGCGCGTCGAGGTCGATCAGCATGGGGGTGGCGTTCTTGTTGCCTGAGAGCCAGTCGAACAGCTGACCTGCCTGCTTCCGCACCTGCCGATTGGTATGCACATCGCCGTCGAAGGCGACGAGGACGGTGCGGTCGTCGAAGCGGAAGGCGTTCCACTCGGGGTTCTTGTGCCAGTTGCTGACGCCGGCGATCGCGAGGGTCGCGCACCGCTCGTGCGCGGGGATCTGCTCGAGGAGCGCGCGCAGTCGTGCGGTCGCCTGCTCCGGGGTTCCCTGGAAGCGCAGCTCGTCGTCGTCGAAGTGGGCCGCCAGCTGTGCGCTGAGGGCTGCGTCGGCCTTGATGATGCCCTCGGTGAGCAGGAGCGTCGGGGCTCCGAGGATCCAGTCGTGTGGCGTGGCGGGGTGGATGTCGATGACGGTGTTCGCGCCGGCGAGGAACTCGTACTTGCGGGGTCGGTCCTGTGCGTCCAGCCGTGGGTGGCTCGGGCGAAGCTGCACGGGGCCGGGGTCGGGTGTCATCGCGGCTGCCGCAGCCGTGCCGACTGCGCCGAGGGAGAACCAGGGCAGCACGAGCAGGTCGGCGTCGTCGGCTTCGACCAGGGGCAGGAGCTTCTTGCGGACCCGGTCGGGTCGAGCGGCGGGGCTTCGATCTGCGAGCTGGCGGACGCCGGTGTCGTCGCTGACGCTGGTGTAGCCGCGGGCGGCCGCAACCAGCGGGGCAACGCCGCTCGTCGCGAGCTTGCGCGCGCCCGATCCGCTGACGTGCGGGTGGAAGTCGGCTGCGGTGAAGCGTCCGACGGGCTCCCCGTGCACGGGCGTGGGGTCGGTCATGGAGGTGTCCTTCCGGCTGCGGTCACCTGCTTCTATGCACCGTGTCACGCCGGCAGCGGATCGCCTCGGTCAGGGGCCAGAAGTTCTCTGGTCCTGCCAGAAGGCTCCGGAGGAATCTGGTCGGCTCGGATCGGCTCTACTCCGCCTCTCGACCCCCTTCTAACCAAATAACCAGATAATTTTTTGAAAAGTATGTATGTACGTACGTAGTACTGTCAGTCGTCCATCCATGCAGGCGTATGGATGGACGGATCGTGTGTACGTGTTCACGTGTAAGAGGCTTATGAGTGCGCACAATTTCTCGGTTCGCTGGTTTAGCGGGAAAAGCCCAGATCAGGGCGCCTAGGGGACCTCGGTTGGCGATCTGGCCGACCAGAAAAGTTTCCTGGCTCAGCCCGCTCGAAGTGGTCGAGACGCCGTCGACGAGACCCACTGGTGCGCCGCAGGCAGGCCACGGTGCATAGACGTACACGTGACCATCGCTCCCGAGACGCCGTCGACGTTCGCACACCTGCACGTGCACACCGAGCACTCTCCGCTGGACGGGCTGTCGAAGCTGAAGTCCCTGTTCGAGCGAGTCGCCGCGATCGGGCAACGCACCTGCGCGGTCACCGACCACGGCACCCTCTCCGGGCTGTGGCTCGCGCAGAAGGCCGCCGACGCAGCAGGCGTGAAGCTCGCCCCGGGGGAGGAGTTCTACCTGGCGTACGGCTCCCGGTTCGAGCCCGGCAGCGAAGACGTCCCCACCGACGACGGCGACGACTCCGACGACGCCAGCACCGGACGAGTGAAGACCCGCCGGTACCAGCACCTCACCGTCATCGCCACCAACCCCGACGGCTGGCGAAGCCTCGTGCGCCTGCGCAACGAGTCGGAGCGCACGAAGGTGACGGTCGCCGGCAAGCCTTACCCGCTGATCGACATCCCACTCCTTGCGGCCAACGCCACCGGCATCGTCGTGCTCACCGGCTGCCTCGGCGGCCCCGTACTGGGACCCCTCGCGCGCGGCGACGAGGCGCTCACCAGGAGGAACCTCGACGACCTCCTCGCCGCGGTCGGCCGAGACCGGCTCTTCGTCGAAGTGATGTCCCACGGCATCGCCGCAGAAGACGCCGTGCTGCCCCGACTTGCCGAGATCGCCGACGAGTACGCGCTTCCGCTGGTCGCCACGAACGACAGCCACTACCTCGACGCCGCTGACGCCGCTGCCCACGATGCCTGGCTGGCCCTGCGCACGAAGAAGACCGTCGATGACACCAAGCGCTACCGGTTCACCGGCAGCGGGTACCACGTGAAGACCGAGGCCGAGATGCGTGCCGTCCGCCCCGACCAGTGGTGGCAGGACGCAGTGAGCAACACCGCGCTCGTCGCCGACCGCGTCACCGACCGTGTACTCCCACGCTCCGAGCCGATGCTGCCCACGTTTCCCGTCCCGCCGGAGTTCGCCTCACCGAAGGACTACCTGATCAAGCAGATCCGCGACGGCGCCGCACGGATCTTCGGCGACCCACTGCCCGAGCCCGTCCGAGACCGGCTGAACACCGAGCTCAGCGTCATCCTCCGTCCGAGTCCCGACAAGCCGGAGCTCAGCTTCGACTCCTACATGCTGATGGTCGCCGAGATGATCGCCTGGGAGGAGCGCGACGGCGGCTACGCCGGCGCCGGCCGTGGATCCGGCGCGGGATGCCTCATCGGCTACTGCCTCGGCATCACCAAGCTCGACCCGCTCGAGCACAACCTCCTCTTCGAGCGCTTCCTCGAGCCCGGCCGATCCGACTGGCCCGACATCGACACCGACTTCCAGAAGACCCGGCGCGACGACATCCTGGATCACCTCGCAGAGTTCTGGGGCGCCGACCGCGTCGTGCAGATCGGATCGTTCGCGAAAGCGAAATCGAAGCGGGCGCTCCGCGACGCCGCCCGCGTACTCGGCATGAGCCACACCGGCGACGTCCTCGCGAAGGCGGTCCCGATCGTCGACGGCGGCAAGCCGATGCCGCTGGCGCTGGTCACCGACGACACCAACCCCGCCACCGGCGAGTTCCGCAGACTGCTCGAGCGTCACGGCGTCGAAGCCGACCGAGTCCTCACCCTCGCTCGCGCGTTTGAAGACACCGCCGCAGAGCTCGGCATCCACGCATGCGGGGTGCTCGTCGCCGACCGGGACCTGTTCGACCTGATTCCGCTGCGCCAGCACAAGGACACCGGCCGCTGGATCAGCGAGTGGGACAGCCACGACATCGAAGAGCTCGGCGGTGTGAAGCTGGACGTCCTCGCGCTGCGCAACCTCGACATGGCGGCCGATGCGATCGCGCTGATCGAAGAGCAGACGGGGGAGCGCATCGACCTGGCGGGGATCCCCGACGGCTCCGACACCACCGACCCGCGTGTGCAGGCCACCTGGCGGCTGCTTCAGGACGGCCGGACCGCCGGGGTGTTCCAGATGGAGTCCGCTCCGATGGCGCAGCTCGCCCGCGACGTCCGGCCGACACACATCGACGATCTGTCCGCGGTGATCGCACTCTACCGGCCCGGGCCGCTCTCGGCCGGCATGCACACGATGTACGCGGCGCGCAAGAACGGTCTGGAGCCGGTGGACTACGACTGGCTCACCGACGACCCGGACGAGCAGCGCCTCATCGCGAGCGTCCTGGAAGAGACGTACGGGCTCATCGTCTACCAGGAGCAGATGATGCAGCTGTCCGGCCTGGTCGCCGGCTTCGACGCGAAGGAACGATCGAAGCTGCGCAAGGCGGTCGGGAAGAAGCTCAAGGATCAGATGGCCGAAGTCGGGCAGATGCTGCTTGACCGAGCCGAGCAGGAGTTCCGCGACGACCGCGGTCAGGTGATCTCGCCATCGGTCAGCCGCGCCACCGTTCAGCGGCTCTACGACGCCATCAAGGGCGCGGCCGAGTACTCGTTCAACAAGTCGCACTCCGCCGCGTACGCCAGGCTGGCGTGGCAGACGGCGTACCTGAAAGCGAACTGGCCGGCGGCCTACGGCGCGGCGATCCTCGGAGCGACCGACGACAAGGACAAGCGCATCGAGGCGCTCCACTCGCTGGCAGCCGAAGGCATCGATGTCCTTCCGCCCGACGTCAACAGTTCGGGCGTACAAACCCGTCCGGAAGGCTCCCGCGCAGTCCGCCTCGGCCTCGCCGAGGTGAAGGGCACCGGCGAGCAAGTCGCGGCGCGCATCGTCGCCGCCCGCGCCGCCGGAGCGTTCACCTCCATGCACGACCTGGTCTTCCGGGTCCGCAAGAGCGACGACTCCGCCGAGCAAGCGGTGAAGGCGTCCGACCTCGTCGCGCTCATCGAAGCAGGCGCGCTCGATGCGCTCGGACCGCGGATGGGCCTGTTCATGATGGCCAGGACTGCCAGGACAGTCGACCTGCCGATCCCGGACGTCGAATGGGGCGTGATCGAACGCACCTCGCGGCAGCGCAACCGCCTGCTCACGGTGGTGGGTGAAAACCCGCTGGCGACATTCCAGGCGACGCTGCGCGCCTGGAACGTGCCGGGCCCTGTCGGCCCGAACGGCGAAGTGCTGCACGCACCAGGCACACCCGTGGGAATGCTGCCCGACCAGGACGGCGCGAGCGTCACGACGATCGGCGTCCTGTCCGCCTTCGCCACCCGGACGTACCGCGGCGGCACCATGGCGAGCCTCACGATTGAAGGCACAGGGGCGAGCATCCGCGGCGTGATGTGGGACGAAGCGCTCGCTCGAGCGCGAGAGGCAGGCACGGTCCCGCCGGTCGGCTCGCTCATCGGCGCGACCGGTCGCATCCAGGTTCGCGAGCTGGAGACCGAGAACGACGACGGCGAGGTCGTCACCCGCAGGCTGCGGGAGATCACCGTCGGCACGCTCCACCCCGTCCCCGTCCAGGATCCGGTTCGAGGCGGCCTACCCGACGACGTCCCGGTGCCCGAGCTCACCTCCTCGAGCGTCACGCTCAACGCTCAGACACACCTTGGGGCTGCCGAAGCGGACGCGGAGGAGAAGCCGTCGGGCCTGCAGATCGAGGCGCTCTTCGGCGCCGACTCGGCGCCGCCAGCCCCTCCTGCCTGCGACACATCGCAGACCGACTTCCCGCAGCAGCTCGGCGGCGACCGGCTGCCGGCCGACGTCGGTGCGGCTCCGGTTGTCCACCTGTCAGCGGCGGGCTGGATCGCCAGCGACGACGCCAGCGCGCCGGAGCTGCGCGACACGGTCACGCGCCTGCTCGCCGGCAGCCCCGTCGAGGGCGCCCGCCTGCTCTGGAAGGGCGGCCGACCGATCGCCGTCGTCGCAGACACCGACGAGGTCGTCGCTCACATCGTGTAGCGCTCCCGACCGCGCTCGGCGGGCTCGCGGGCCACATCCCTCACATGAGCGAGACCACCAGCACGCCGAACCTGGGCCAGGCCGTGCGAGCGGATTTCGAGCCGCCGCGCGACGCAGCAGGCAGGTTCGTCCAGTACCGAACCAGCCAGCCCGAATCCGCGCTCGGCAAGCCCGGGTACGCCGATGAGTCCGCCGCCGCGTACCAGCCGGTCGCCGATGCCGCGACGGAAGCTCCCGTCGCTGAGAGTGAGACGGCGAACGACCGCCGGATGAGCCTGCGGGCAGCGCGCGAGCGGTTCCAGGCGAGGTGCCGGGAGCTGCTCGCCCGCGGGTACCTGCCGGCATCGAGCACGGAAGCGCTCACCGACCCCCGCTCGCGGGAAGGCATCGACCTGTACTGGCAGAACCACTACGCCACCGCGGAGCAGGCCGGAGCGACCGGAGCCGGCGTCTACCAGGTCATGCCCGACGACTACACGCCCGGTCGGACCACCGGACGCGCCATCTCCGGGAACCGCCGCACCCACCGCATGTCGTACTCGAACTCGGAGGTGGCCGTCCGCATGCCGTCGGCGACCGCCATCCGTCGCTTCTCCGCGGAGAACCGCGGTGCCACTTTCGACGTGCCCGTGGAAGGTACCTACCCCGGCGGGAGCGTTTCCGGCTACGTCCGCGTGACCAACAACGGACCCGGGCAGTGGAGCGTCTCCGGGCTCGGCATGGATCCGCGGGCGAACGCGTACATCTCGGAGAGCGTGCAGGCAGTCCTGGAAGCGCGAAGCGTCACCAGTGCGTTGCGGAACATCCCCGACATCCTCGAGCGGCGCGCCCAGCGTCTGAGCGCCACCGGCACGACGACCAAGCCGCTCTACCACTCGGACTGGATCCGGTCCCTCGGCTACAACCGGTCGACCGGCGACATGTTCGTGCAGATCAACGGCAAGATGTACGGCTACCGCAACGTCGCACCTGACACCGTCGAGCGGCTTCGGAACCCGACGCGCGACGACCGCTTCAGCGCCGGAACCGTGTACAACAAGCTCGTGAAGGGCAAGCACGGCACGTTCGCCGTCGCTCGACACGACGCGTGCGGCCGCTTCTACCGCGCCGGCGACGAGCACCGGTGCGCGTCCGAGCACAAGCCACGACAAGCGCCGGAGACCGAGAGCACCTACCAGCAGGAGATCAAACGGCGGCTCACGTCGATCGGCCGCCGGATGCTGCAGCAGTAGCTGCCGCGCCGTCACAGCCCGCCGGAGCGTCCCGCTTCGGCGGGCTGCTTCGTGCGCCCGCGAGGCGCCCGCACCGCGGTGCATAGGAGGTAGCGACCACATCGCACAGCGCCTCGCTTCGGAAGGAAGCCGCTCGCCATGACTTCATCAGCACCCCCGCCGCCCGCCGGCACAATGCTCTGGATCGACTTCGAGACGACCGATCTCGACGCCGACCGCACCTCCATCCTCGAAGTCGCCGCGATCGTCACCGACGACCGGCTACGAGAGGTCGGCCGCTTCGTCACCCTCGTCCGGCCGCCGGCCGATCTCCTGCAGCAGCTGAACGACAGGCCCGTCGTGCTGAAGATGCACGTCGCATCCGGGCTACTGCACGACCTGATGCAAGCACCGATGGAGTCCCTACCGACGATCGCCGAGCTCGACCACCTCCTCGCCGCGTTCCTCCAGGCTCACGCGGCGCCGGACGCAACGGTCTGCGTCGCCGGATCCGGCGTCGGCCCGTTCGACCGCCGCGTGATCGGCGCCCAATTGCCCGAGCTGGACCGCCTGCTCACCTACTGGGTGATCGACTCCGGGTGTGAACGACGCCACTACCGGAAGGCGACCGGGGGCGAACTTGTCGAGGGCGATGACCACTCGACGGCAGCGCACCGCGCCGAAGCGGACACCGAGAACGCCCTCGAGGCGGCCAGGGCCGCACAGGAAGCGTACCGACTGCACGCGGCCTATCGACGCGCCTCCATACATCCGACGACTGCGCAGGAGCGGGCGCTGCTCGCACTCGGCATGATCGGTGCCTTTGCCGGCGTTGACGAGGTCGCTGCCACGAGCGAGCTGTACGCAGTCATGCCCGACCAGGAGCACGTCGCCGGCCTCGTCGATGCCGGCGCGATGCTGCTCGACGCTGCGGCCGAACTCGAAGGCGTTCGTCCAGACGTCATCATCGACCGACTCCGTCGCGGCGTGGTTGAACGGGCCGCGGGCAGCATCCGATGACTCGACAGATCGAGCGCACGGTTCGTTCCACCGCCCGCCTCATCATCGTGCTTGGCCTGCTGTCGCTCCCCGTGTCGTTCTTCCTGCCTGTCCCGGTGCGCTTTCGGCTCTACGGGATCGTGGCCATCACGCTGGGCGTGATGGTGACGACCTTGATCGCCCTGCCTCGCAGCATCTCCGCAGCAGTGTCGCGATGGTGCCCTCCCGGCCGATCACGCTTCCTGTTGCCCTCGCCGGGCCCGTACCAGCCCGAGATCGTTGCGGCTCGCGAAGCGACGAGCCCGGCGTCGCTCGTGGAACGAGCTCGGCACGAGGTGGCGCATGCGGTCGTTGCCGTCGCTCTCGGCGGCGTCGTGTTGGAGTGCACCACCATGGAAACGCAGGTCTCAGGCGGGCACGTCACCTTCGTCGTCCCTGTCGGGGACGTCGATCGTGCCCTGTGGGTCGATCTTGTCACCTGCCTCGCAGGATTCCGGGCGTTCGGCGGTGACGATTCGCGTCGCCTGAGGCGGACCTGCCGGGATGACGTCATCGAGGCGGCAGGGCTCGCCGCTCAGCTTGTTGCCGCTGGCGGCCGCTACGGCGATCACGAGGCGACGGTGACGAACCTCATCCGTGCCGCCGCTGAGGAAGCCGATCGGCTCCTGGCCATGCACGCGACCGCGGTCGACGAGCTCGTAGGTGCCTTGCAGGTCCGCAGAGCCCTCGACCACGCGACCATCGCGACAGCGATCGGCGTGCAGCCCGGCGAAGCCCTGCGCGACCCTTCCGATCCGGTGCATAGGAACAGGTAGCGGCAGAGCCCGCCGCGCGACCCGCACCGAGCGGATCGGCGCTCCTCCCAACGAACGAAAGCACATCATGACCGACACCAGCGCCGCCTTCCAGGCTCCCCAGCAGCAGTTCCAGCAGCCGCAGCCCATGCAGGGCCAGCCCCAGCAGATGCAGGGCCAGCAGCCCCAGGGCCAGGGGCAGGGGCAGCAGCCGAACAACGAGAAGCAGCTGATCACGCCGTTCGGCTTCGCCCGCGGCCAGCTCACCGCCGACCCGGAGCTGCGGTACACCCAGAACAACAAGCCCGTCGCGAACTTCACGATCGCGTCGACCGAGCGCGTCCGTGACCGTCAGACCGGCGAGTACGTCGACGGGACGACGACCTTCTACCGCTGCACCGTGTGGGACGCCTACGCCGAGCACGTCGCCGCCTCGCTGACGAAGGGCATGACGGTGCTGGCGCAGGGTCGGGTGTACGTGCGCGGCTACACGAACCAGCAGCAGCAGCGCGGCTTCTCCGTCGACATGGACGTCGCGGAGGTGGGACCCACGCTCCGCTGGGGCACGACGGTCTTCACGAAGGCCGCGCCGAACGGTGCCGCGCAGGGTCAGCCCCTCCCGCAGACCCAGCAGTTCCAGCAGCCGGCTCCGCAGGGCCAGGCCGTCGGACAGCCGCAGCAGTTCCAGCAGCAGGCGCCGCAGGGCCAGCCGGTCCAGCAGCAGCAGTTCCAGCAGCAGGCGCCGCAGGGTCAGCCCGCCCAGCAGGGTCAGCCGACCTTCCAGTTCCAGGGCGCGCAGCCGACGCAGCAGGTCGCGCAGGTCGGAGCCGGCGTCGCCGCCGAAGCGGTCTTCTAGACCGCACCACGGCGGCGGGCCGAGCGACGCATCTTCTCCGCGTCCTCGGCTCGCCGCCAACCCGCCCGGCGGCCAATCGGCCATGCCGGGGCGGATCCAATTCCACTTCAGCGAAGGGCATACGCACGATGCGGACCGCGGACTCCACCACCGACCAGCCGGAGATTCGGCTTCTCCGGACGCGTGGCGACACGCTCCGGTGGTGGGCGCGCTCACGATGGGGGATCGTCGGATTCCTGATCTCGGCCGTGGTCGCCGCGACCCTCATTGTCCTCATGCTCTGGACACCGATCCGAAGCTGGGCCGCGGCCACGACCCGGGACGTCGCCTTCGACATCGTCGGAACGCCGACACCTGCGCCAACCACCGACGTCAAGGGCATCCTCAAGGCCCAGCGCAACCTCGCCGACGTCATCCGCCGAGCCGAGAACGCTGCAGCCGCAGCCGAACCGTTCCCTGACCTTGCCGAGTCCCGGACGAAGCTTCTCGAAGAGGTGGACCGAGCGAAGGCGACCCAGGAGCGCTCAACCAGCGCTCGTGAGCTCGGCGCCGCAGCCGATCGGCTCGAGGCGGCGACCGGAGACCTGCCGGGGCGTGCACGAGATGCGGCAAAGGCGCGGGACGAGCAGGAAGCAGCTGCGGAGCAGGCGCGGCAGGCCGAGGAGCGGGCCGCTGCCGAACGTGCGCAGCAGGAGGCGCAGCAGCGGCAGCAGCGGCAGCAGCAGCAGCAGTCGAAGCCACAGCAGACCAAGCCGCCGCAGAGCGCTCCGCAGCAGCCCGCCCCGGCGCCTCAGGCCCCCGCCCCCGCGCCGGCCCCGCAACCAGCGACCGCCCGGACAGCGGTGACCGCGAACTGCTCGACAGCCGCGACCGTGACCTTCACCGCCACCGGCGGCGGCACGGTCACCATCACCGCCGGCGGCCGCTCAGCCTCGGGCGCCGGTTCAGCATCCATCACCGTCTCCGGCGGTCCGGGCGCACTGTCCGCGTCGGCTTCCGCGTCGGGATCGGTACGGATCTCGTTCTCGTCGCAGGGCGCCTGCTCGTAGCGTCGACGCGAGTCGTCGCAGGGTGCAGGGCATGGTCCCGATTCCCCTGCGTGAACTGATCGCGCTCGTCGCAGCGCACCCGGCAGAGCTCGTCGCTGCTGCCGTCATCCTCGTCGCGCTCGCGTGCCTCGGCATCACGAGCAAATCGCAGCGGCGCCGGACGACGGCTCGCGACCCGCAGCGAGCGTTCCCGGCGCACATCCGGCGGGCCTGCTTCGAACGCGTCGGCGGTCGGTGCGAGTACAGCGGGATGCTGCCCTTCCTCCGCTGCCGGGCGGCGGCGGCCCACGCCGACCACTTCATCCCTTGGTCGAAGGGAGGTGCATCCACGCTCGAGAACGCCGTGGCCTCCTGCGCGCGGCACAACCTCCGGAAGTCCGCGACGATGCCGTCTCGCGCGATGCGCCGGAGGGTGCGGCGCGGTCGTAGCGGACTGAGCACCTCAAGGCAGGTCGGCGCACGCTACGGCGAACCGGCGGAAGCGCTCCGATGACGAAGGAACCGCAGCAGCCGGAAGGCAAGGCGGAGGAGAAGGGCGTCAGCGCCGCGACGCTCGCGAAGTCCGCGGCGCTCGGCGCCGCCCGAGGTGGTCTGCAGGGCGCCGCGGTCGGTGCCGCGAAGGCAGCGCTGTCGAACCGCCGGACCAGGCGACGCGTCATCGGCACGGTCACCACACTTGCGCTTCTCCCCGCGCTCCTCGTCGGAGGCGGCATAGTCGGCGTCGCCTCGATCAACGCCGCGCACGGCGCCAAGCGCGCACAGCTGACCTCGGACGCCGAAGCCGCCTCGAGCATCGACCAGGCCGACGTCGTCGGCGCGCTGCGCCGGACCAGCGGCACTGTCATACCGCAGACGATCTTCCTCGCCATTCAGCGCGTCACCGGCGACGAGCCCGACGTCCCGAAGCTGCATCAGGCGCTCGTCTCATCCGGAATCACCGCGGACAGCAACGACCCGGCAGCGGGTTCCGTACCGCGCGCGGACGGGACGATCGCGATGGGGGAGTCGAACGCGGACAAGGCGGTCGCTGAGCAGACGCAGTCGCGCTTCGTCGCGGCGCTCACCAGCTACGGGCTCGCGCAGGACGTTGCGACGCAGGTGTTCACCACCGCCAGGCAGTGGGCGCTCGGCGCGGCGAACACGTGCGCCTCCGGTGCGGCGGCAGTCGATGGCGGGTCGAACGGCCCGTCGGGTGGTTCATCGTCGTCCGGCGGCGCGCAGGCACTGACCGACGAGCAGTCGGAGAACGCTCGCATCATCATCGGTGTCGCCCGCAGCGCCTTCGGTGACGACGCACGCCAGGCCGCGGTCGTCGGGCTCGCGACCGCGCTGCAGGAGTCGGGCCTTCGCAACATCCGCTACGGGGACCGAGACTCGCTCGGGCTCTTCCAGCAGCGCGCCAACTGGGGCTCCGCTGAGCAGCGGCTCACCCCCAGCTACGCGGCCGGCAAGTTCTACGCCGCGCTGCGCAAAGTCCCGGGCTGGCAGCAGCTCCCAGTCACGGTGGCCGCGCAGAAGGTGCAGATCAGCGCCTTCCCTGACGCCTACGCGAAGTGGGAGAGCACGGCGTCGGCCGCCGTGTCGGCCCTGTGGGAGTCCGCCCCGCCCGTAGCGGCACCGGCAGAGTCCGGTCTTGGCGCGTCGGACGGAGCGGCGGAAGCCGGCCGGCCGGCCGACGAGGCCGCGGACACGACCTGCACGACCGCCTCCGGTGGGACCGTCGGGGAGGTCTCCGGCGACGTCAAGAGCGCTGCCGCAGCGCTCCTGCCGGCGATCGAATCCGGCTCGCTGACCTTCCTCGACCGAGGCCCGAAAGGCCCGGCGGCGCAGATCCGCGACGCGGCAGCCGGCACGTCGCCGGCGAACTGCACGGTGCACCTCGGCGCCCTGCAGACGATCCAGATCGCCGTCAGCACCTTCGGCTCCGTCCAGGTGTCGAGTCTCAACCGAGCGTGCTCGGGCGCCATCGGCAACTCCAACTTCGGCACCAGCCCTCACTCGGCCAACGGCGGCGGCAGGGCGGTGGACTACTCGGGCTTCGGCGGTCGCGCGACGACCGGCGCCGACGCGAACGCCATCAAGTACCTCAACGCCGTCGCGCCGTTCGCTCCGGAAGGCAACGTCCTCGGCTTCGGCCAGGCCAACTGCCGGGCCGGAGCCGGCACGAGCGTCAGCTTGCCGGGCATCCGCCAGTTCAAGGACTTCTGCAACCACGTACACGTCGACTTCGGCAACACCGGAGACGGCCAGTTGAAGGGACGATGATGCGCCGCGCAACAATCATCTGGACCGTGATCGCCGCGTTGGTCGTCGCGATCGCCACGACCGTCATCGTCGTCTGCCAAGCGCAGCATCCCACCGAGAAACGGAGCGACGATCCAGTGGCTTCCGTCACGAGCGCGCCGGTCGCTACCGGCGCACCGACGCCGACCGCAGCTCCGCCCGGCGAGCCGATGGACGGAGACGACGGCGGGGAGGCTGCCGCGGGCTGCCTCAACCAGCCCCCCGGCACAGCTTGCGACGACCTGCTGCCGCCAGAGACGATCAGCCCCGAGCAGGTCGCCGCCACCGAGAAGGCTCGCTCCTTCGTCGCCGCATACGTGGACTACAACACCGCCTCCGGGGTCGCTCATTGGCGGGAGCGCCTCAGCCCCTACGTCGCTTCGGACTCCGACCTGCCGCTCACCGCCGTCGCGCGCTCGCGAAGCGCGTTGGCAGATCTGAACGCCAGCGCGAAGCTCGACCCCGCTCTGCCCGTACAGGCCTACCCGGACGGCACCGACAGCTCCGGCTCCTGGCGCTTCACCATCAACGCCACCGTCACAGCCCGCTACGTCGATGCGACCGGCACCGCGTCCAACTGGTCGATCCCCGGCACCTGGACCGTCACCATGGACCCCGCCTCCGGACGAGTCACAGATGTGGACGAGAGCACGCCCCTCCTCGACAACGCCCCCTGAAGTCGCTCGCCACCGTGCACGGTGCATAGGTACTCCTGAACGCGGCGCATCCAGCGTCGCCGAGCAGGAGGACTGTCGATGCGGCAACCGCGGCCGAGCTCGAAGAAGCGCGCCGTCGTGCTCGTGCAGCACGACCCACTCGCACCCCGGCCGGTGCAGGCCGCGCAGATCGCGTTCAAGGTGATGGCCGTCGCCAAGGTCGACACCTGGGCGGCCGCGCTTGAGCACAGCTCCCTCGCCGGGGTCGTCGAGCTCACCGACGAGCAGCAGCGGATCCTCGAGCAGGAGCGAGCCGTGCTGCCGTACCTCGTGCGACGCGGCGCGATCATCACCGTGCACGCCTGCAGCGTCTGCGGCCGCTACGTCTTCGCCGACAGCAAGAGCGCTCCCGGGGCGCGCTGCACGCTGCGTCTCGGCTGTTCGGGCGCGCCCGTGAAGGCGAGCACCACGGGGTTCCGGCCGCAGACGATGCCGCTCGAGCCGACGCCCGGTGCATAGGAACAAGCATGCTGCACACACGAACCTCGCGTGCGATCGCCGGAGCCGCTTGCATCGGTATCGTCCTCGCCGCCGTGGCGCTCACCGGCCGATGGGACGGCGGCGTCGTCCGTCCTGTCTCCGTCATCGCCGGATCCGTAGGCGACGCGCTGCATGGAGAACTCCTGGTCGGCGATGCTGCCGCGCCAACGTCCACGTCGAATCCCGCGCCGAGCTCCGGCCAGACCGGCTCGGAGCAGAACCGCGCCCTCGCGATCCTCGACGAACTCCCGGCGACCGCGGCGAAGCGCATCCCCGAGTACCGGCGCATAGCGTTCGGACCGACATGGCAAGACGTCGACGGCAACGGCTGCAGCACGCGAAACGACATCCTCGCCCGGGACCTCACCGACGTGCAGCGCGCACCCGACGGCTGCACCGTCCTCAGTGGAGTGCTCAACGACCCGTACACGGGCAAGCGCATCGACTTCCGTCGGGGCGTGGACACCTCGGCTGCCGTGCAGATCGATCACCGTGTCCCGCTGGCGCTCGCGTGGCGCAGCGGCGCTTGGGCATGGACTGACCGGCAGCGCGCAGCGTTCGCCAACGACCCTGCGAACCTCGTCGCGGTCGACGGGCCGACCAACACCGCCAAGAGCGACTCGGGCCCGGGGGAGTGGACACCGCCCAACGCCGCCTACCGCTGCGCGTACGACCGGGCCTACATCAATCTGCTGAAGCGCTACCGCCTCACGGTGTCGGCTGATGACCGCGCGGCGCTCCGCCGCGGGCTCGAAGGGTGCCGCTGATGTACCGCCGCGCTCGCCCAGCGCACCGCCGGATCGTGGCGGCAGCAACGGAGATCCGTGACGCGGACCAGTGGGTGCACAACGGCTGCCCGACCGGGAAGCGCGCCTACTGGACCCGCAAGGCCGCTCGTGCCAGAGCGCGCACCAGCAACGAGCCTCGCGTCCGTGCCTACCGCTGCGACGCATGCCACCAGTTCCACGTCGGTCACCTCCCGGTGCCCGTCATCCTTGGCGACGTCCCCCGATCCGAGATCCGGCCCCCTGCCGGCAGCCGAACCTACTGAGGAGCACCCATGCCGATCCCCATGCCCGCCGTCCCGCTCGCTCCGCCGCCGTCGAAGGTCGACGTCGCCTACGAGCTCACCAGGGACGCCATCCTCGGCGGGCTCCTGCAGCCCCGAGAACGCATTCAGCTCAACGACATCGCCGCCGCCGCCGGCTGCAGCAGGACCCCAGCGCTCAGCGCGGTCGACCGCCTCGCCCGTGACGGTCTCGTCGTCAAGCGCGACTACGGCGCCCAGGGCTCCTTCTACGTCGCGGAGGTGACGGGGTCCGAAGCGGACGAAGCGCGGGAAGCGCTGGCCGTCCTGCTCGACGTCGTGGCCGATGCCTCCGACGGCGAGGTCCTCGCTGCTGCGATCGATGCGCTCGACACGGCGCCCGCATGCCGCGACACTGCTCGGATCAACGCCATCAGGGCAGCCTGCCTGGCTGTAGCCGAAGGCTCGTCGAATCGCGCGTGCGCTCTCGTCGTGAAGCGCAGCCTCGAGACGCTGCTCTTCCGGTGCACGCGTGGTACGGCTGACAACGGGTCGGAGGCGGCGAAATGACCGCGCGCCTGATGGACGACCTTGTCGCGGCAGTCTGCGACCGCGAGGAGACGCGGACGCATGCGACGCCCTGGCGGCCTGGTCTGGACGTCGCCGCTTGGGACTACGGCACCCCCGGCGACGCCGTCTGGGTAGCGAAGGACGGGCGCTCGATCCGGCTGGCGGACATGAGCGCCGGGCACTTGGCGCTCACCCACGAGATGCTGCTGCAACGCAACGGCCACGCCCTCCTCGAACGGACACCGCTTGGTCGCGCATTCGCCGCGGAGCGAGCCGCCCGAACAGCCACACCACGGGCCTCGAAGGGCGTCCGGTGAGCTCCCGCGCGACGCTCGTCGATGGTCAGATGCGGCTCGACGTCCCGCCGGGCGTCTGGTGGGGTCTTGCCGAGCTCGCGGACCTCTGTGGCTCCACGGTCAGCGAGTTACTCGCCGAGCTTGCCGCTGACGCGGATATCGACGCGATGAAGCGGCGAGTCGCGCTCCGCCGTGCGCAGGTCGCGACAGCGGAGCAGCGCCTCGTCGACATCGCGAACCGCTACCGCGACGGAGTCACCGCCGACGACGAGTTCCTTGCCTACCTGGAGGATGTGCTTCCGCGCCCATGAGACGTGTCGCGCCTCCTTGGAACGGAGTAGCCGCTCGGTACACTGATCCTCCGCATATCGCGCACGCTTGTTGTGCTGACTCCCAGTAGTCAACGAGCCGACATCTGGAGAACCTCATGTCGCTGCCCGGAAGCGAACACATCACCATCAACCGTGCGCCCGTGGCGAGGCAGCCCTCGACGAGCGTCTGCCGGGATGGGCCGCGGGGCGTCGTCGTCGCGGTGCATAGACAGAACCATGACCGATTCCCCCGTCGCTCTGCGTGATGCCGTGATCTTCGACGTCGACGGCACGCTCGTTGACGTCGCGCCGATCCGGCACTACCTGCATCCGAACCGCGCCTTCCGCGACTTCGATGCCTTCCACCGCGTGTGCGTGTTCTGCAACCCGCACACGGACGTGGTGAGCGCCGCGCGGGCGCTGCACGACGGTGGGGTTTCCGTGCTCGTCGTCACCGCGCGGCGACGCCGCTACGAGCGGTTCACGCGAGCGCGGCTGACCAAGCACGACGTCCCGTTCGCGAAGCTCTTCATGCGAGACGACGACGATCGACGGCTGGACGCCGACGTGAAGTGGGACATCCTCGAACGGATCCGCAGGTGCTACCGCGTGACGCACGCCTACGACGACAACCCGAGTGTGATCGCGCTCTGGGCTTCGGAGCAGATCCCGGTGACCGTGGTCCCAGGCTGGGACGACCCGATCGCGATGCCTGCGCCGCGCGACGCAGAGGAGGGCGTGTGACGCTGCCGCAGCCACCGCGGAGCAGGGTGCTGATCACCGGCAGCCGCGACTTCGACGACGTCGAACAGGTCCGTGCGGCGCTGAACCAGATCCGCGTCGAGTTCGGCGGCCCGCTTACCATCGTGCACGGCGACGCTCGAGGTGCGGACCGCATCGCCCGCGACCTGACCAGGAACGTCCCGGACGCTCTCGCCGTCGACGAGCCTCACCCTGCGCAGTGGCGAGCCGCCGACGGTTCCACGGATCGTTCCGCGGGCCATCGTCGAAACGCCGACATGGTGGCAGCCGGCGCATCAGTCTGCCTGGCGTTCTACCGAGAGGGCGCCGGCAACCGTGGCACTGCCGGCTGCGTCCGCATCGCGCGCGCCGCAGCGATCCCCGTGCGCGAGTTCTGGCAGCGCGGCGCGCCCTGACCGCACGCAGCTGCCGCGGTCACGCAGAGCAGTGACCGCTGCCGCAGGCGATGCCGTCCGTGCGCTTCGCTGCCTCCTCTCCCCGGCGCATTGGGAAGAGCATGAGCGTCATCGAAGAGACCACGCTGGTGTACGTCGCGTCGAACCAGAACTCGAACAAGTTCTACAGCCTCACCCTCCACGACGACGGCACCGTCGACAAGCGGTGGGGCCGCGTCGGCGCGACGGGGCAGCATCAGCGCGTCAGCGGTGGCCGGCGCGTCTACGACACCACGATCGACCAGAAGTGCCGCAAGGGCTACGAGGTCGTGCCGACCAGCACCGACACCGCACCGATCGCCCCGCTGGCCATGGCGACGATCGCCGCGACGGCGATGCAGGTTGCCGACGCCGACAGCGACGCACGAGACCTCGTCGCCCGCATCGCACGAGCGAACCGCCACACCATCGAGACGACCTCGGGCGGCCGGATCAGTACGAGCACGAGCGGGGCACGCACAGCGCTCGGCGCCATCACGCCCGCAGCAGTCGACCAGGCGCGCGCACTGCTGCACTCGATCTCCCGCCACCGAGCCGCGAACGAGCTGTGGACGCCGCTCCTGGACCGCTACCTCACGCTCGTCCCGCAAGCCGTGCCCGCGCGAGCCGGATGGGCTGAACACTTCTTCGACGCCCGCGGCAGCTTGCGGGAGCAGTACCGCCTCCTCGACGCGCTGCAGACCGCCACCACCATCGACGCGGACGCCACGTTCCGCTACCGCATCGCGAAGGTCACCGACCGGGTTGAGCACGAGCGTGTCGCGGCGCTCTTCCACCGAACCCGCATCCACCGCCACCCGGCCAGCGACCTGCGCGTCAAGGCTGTGTACGCCCTCACCGACAGCGCAGACGGAAGCGCGGCGACCGCCGCGGCCGCGAAGACCCTCGGCAACGTCCGCCCCCTCTGGCACGGAACCGCGGCCGGCAACGTGCTCTCCATCCTGTCCAAGGGCCTCGTCATCAGCGACGTCGCCGAGAACGGCCGCATGTTCGGCAACGGCGTCTACCTCACCGACCAGTCCTCGAAGGCCACCGGCTACTCCGGCACCGGCGTATGGGGCGGCCGCGACCGCGAGCACTTCCTGCTGCTCGCCGACGTCGCACTCGGCCGCACCCTCCGGCCGGCTGCTCGTCACGAAGCCCTCCGGCCCGACGTTCACCGCCGCTACAACGCCATCGACGTCCGAGGCGGCACCTGCGGCGTCCGGAACAACGAGACCATCGTCTGGGACCTCAACCAGATCAACATCCGCTACCTGCTCGAACTCCACTGAGCCCACCGCCCGCGGGAATCCGGCCCGGACCGGCGTCCCGCGGGCCACATCCTCAGCATGACCACCTTCAACGAAGCCCTCCACGACAGGGACCACAGCGGCCGCTTCACCGAGATGCCGGGCAGCGCCCCCGAAGCTGTCCTCACGCCGCACAGCGAGGTGACGTGGCGCGACGAGGCTCGCCTGCTCCTCGAGGAGATGAACCGGACGCCACCGCCCGCCGTGCACGCCGGCAGGCGCAGCGCAATCGCACGGTACGACATGCTCGCGGACGAAGCGGAAGCCGTGCTGCGTGCACGTGACGACGAGCGAGCCCGGCGGATCGTCGATCGCTACGACTGCGCCGTCCGCGACGCGCGCAGCCCCGGCGATTCCCGCGCAGCCCGGCTGGACTTCGCCGCGGCCACGGAAGCGTACCTGCAGGACGAGGCCTACCCCGTCCTCGCCGTGGACGGGAGCCGCACGGCTGCGGAGATGACGGCGGCGATCCAGACGACGTTCCCGTGGGCGGATCCTGCTGCCGCAGAACGCATCCGCGCGGGACGTCCGGACGTGACGACCGCCGAGCCACACGACAACTGGTTCGACGACTATGACCAGGTCGGGGCGGGGGTGGCGCGCTGCAAGCACTGCGACGAGCCGATCGGCAACGGGCTCGACGGAGTCCCTGGGCGCTGGGGGCACGCTGCGACCGATGACGGTCCCTGCGACGGCCGGGAACGGCGTGCAACAGACGCCCTCGCCATGGCGGCCTCAAGTCGCATGCTCGAAGAGACGAACCCGATCACCGCGACCCGCCTCCGCAACCGCGCCCTCGAGCACATCAACGCGGGCAGGTCGATGACCCGCTGACCGACGGGTCAGTACCGATCGTGACGGAAGAACCAGCACCGGCCCGGCGCGGGGACGGGGAAGGGGACGCTGTTTTCGAGTGGGAACGGCGCGTCCGCGTCCGGACGCAGCACCACGCACCCGGCGGCGGCGAAGACCGCGGCGTCGTCGGGTGCGCACTCACCGAACACGAACGCTGGGACACAGTCGAATCCGCGGGCATCGGTCGACGTCAACAGCAACGTCGACACACCCCGCCCGCGCCAGGCCTGCTCGACCTCGAGCGCCGCTACCTCCCACGCGACTCCGCAGACGATCGGCCGCGGCCGGAACCGAACCTCACCCACGACCTGCTCGCCGATGGCCGCTCGCAGGACGACCAGGTCGTCCGCGGCGGACTCTGCCCCAGGCACCTCTCGCACCGTGACGCCGGCAGCAAGCGGCCGGCGTCGCCTCTCCCATACCTGCCAGCAGTCCGCCGCCTCCCGGAGGATCGACGGGCACACTGAGGATCGAGGGCGCTGGCCGGACCGAGTGCGGTTGAGCATCGCGTCGACGAGCTCGATGGGCGCCCACCTGGGGATCTCCCGTCGGAGGCGCGCATCGTCGTAGCCGCGCTCGCGGAGCACAGGGGTCGCGAGGAAGAAGCCGTGCGCGTCGTAGATTGGTGACCCATCTGCCCAGGCCCGGAAGGGGCCTGTCCTCGCCGCGGCGGAGTAGCTGTCGAGATGCACCTGATCTTCGAGGACGCGGACGATGCGCGCGCCGCGCGCACTCCACGATCCAGCCGTGCGGCCGGCCGCGTCGGCGACGTCCGGACGGAAGTCGGAATCGGGGAAGACTCGGCCGATCGGCTCGATCTCGTAGAGCGCCCCGCGGCTGAAGATCACGCCGGTCTGCTCATCTGATTGCCGGATCAGCGCGGCGAAGGCGCGAGCGACTTCCGGATCCGTCGACAGGTACACCATGTCTGGATCCGTCGTGCCATCCGCGTAGCCGGCCTGCAGGTGATGCAGTGTGGCCGTTCCGGTGCGCCGCTGCTGGTTGTACGTCAACAGGTGGTCGCCGGGTTGCAGCCCGGGGAAGCCACCGTGGAAGAACGGACCCGAGGCCACGCCTGATGACCGGGCGCGCTGTCGGTACCGCTTCGCCGAAGAGCCAGACATATCAGAATATTACTGCGCTGCAGTGCTTGGGCGTTGACACTCGGCGAACGCGCACGGTCTGGCACGGTGCATAGGGAAAGCATGGAGAACGACATCACCGAAGCCCAGTTCGCCCGGTTCGGCAAGCGCGTCGCCGCGATCCTCGGCACCTCGCCCAGCTGGGGCGGCGACGAGTTCGCAGCGATCTCCGAGGTCGGCGACCGCGAACTCGGCCGCCCGGTCGGCAGCGACGCAGAGGCTGTTCGCGTGGCCTGGCGGCGGCTGGCCATCGACCTCGACATCGACTTCGACCGTGAAGACGTCTGCCGCGTCGACGAGTGCCTCGCGAGCCTTGACGACGGCGAAGGCGAGGACGGCTTCTGCGGCACGCACGCCGACGAGCGCTACTGCAGCGCCTGCGAGGAGAGCTTCGAGGACCCCGAAGACCTCCGCAACCACCTCTGCGACGCAGAGGCCGCCGCCTAGGCGCCATCAACGACGTCGGACACCCCGCGGCTGCTTTCCGGCCGCGGGGTGTCCTTCGTCCCGCTCCACCCCGGAATCGCCGCATCCAGGGCCGCGACCCGCGAGCGTGCGAGTCGACCGCGGCGAAGCTGCTGCCGCTGGTTGCTCAGCCAGATACCCACGCGCACGTCGTCGCGCTCTGCGGTCACTGGCACGGCCCCGAGCTCGGCGTACGCCTGCTCCGCGAGAACGAGTGTGGCTGCCCACGCCTCTTCCCGGTGACGCTGCTCAGCGCGTGCAGTCCACCCCGGCAACTCCTCGTCGAGACGCTGGCGTCGGTCCGAGCGCAAGGACCCCGCCCGGTCCTCCTTGCGCTGCGTCGCCAGCCACTGACCTACCTGCAGGTCATCGACCGTCGCCGTCGTCAGCACGCCGCCGGTGCGACGAGCCACGGCAACCGCTGCAGCGAGAAGGCGAGACCACCGGTCGTCGTCTGGTAGGCGGCCGCGGCGCTTCCCGTCTCTCCAGTCGGGGACCGCGTCGTCGAGCTTGGCGATCCGCTCGGCTTCGAGCGTTCCTGCCCGCAACCGAAGGCGCTGTCGAGCGAGCCACTGTCCGACCTGGCGGCCGTCCGCTGAGACCGCCGCGCTCACCACGCCCCCGTCTCGGCCGGCAATCTCCTTCGCGCGGGCGAGCATCGTCGCCCACGGAGCATCCGCCGCGCTCTCCGCCATGGTGCCCCTCCCCGTCGGCTCCTCGTCATCCTGCCAGCCCACGCAGGCGGCCTCAGCCGAGCGCGGTGCATAGGACAGAGCATGGACATGCTGCACGAACGGGCCACCCGCGACACCTTGGCTGCTTGGACACGTGCCATCGCGCCGGCCTTACCACCGGTCGCCCGCGAGGACCCGTACTGGGAGGCGCTCGTCGCGGCAGCAAGCACATCCGACTCCCGTGACCAGCGTGCCTGGCAGCGCGCCACCGACTGGCTGTTCGCCTCGGTACTGCCCGCCCTGCAAGCCAGCGTGAGACTCGACTCGGATCGCTGGGAGGCGTTCGCTGTCCGTCGCGACTGGGACAGCGGCCGGGCGCTCCTCGGCGAGCTCGACGCCGTGGTCGCGTCAGCCCACCGGAAGGCAGCCGCGGCGGGGCACGCCGCGCTCTGCAGCGGAGCGCCGGCCGCGCTCGCGCAGGAGACCCGCGAGCACGCTGCATGGCACCGCGCCGTCCTCGTGCGCCGTGCAGTCGCCATCGCGACCCTCGACCGCACCTTCACGGGGATCGGGCACGTGGCGGCGATGGCGATCTTCGCCGGCGACGGGACGCACATCGTCAGCGACCTCGATCCGATTGGGCTGCTCGCCGCGATGCTCGATGACGCGCACCTGCCCTCGCCGGTGCTCTTCGACTGAGCGGCGGCGATGAGCACCCCGATCCTCGCTGAGCCACAGCTGCACGGGCCCGCTTCCGCCCTGCGTGCACGACTGCTCGGCACACCGCGACAGCCGTCGCTGCTGCTGAGCTTCCCACCCCGCGCGACCCACCCCAGCACGGGCCAGCAACTCATCGCCTGGGTGAAGTCGTTGCCCGGGGCCCGCTTCGACCCGACGAGCGCAGCATGGCATGTCACCGGGACCGGGCCGACCCCGACCGCGACGCTGACGGAGGCCGGGTTCACCATCACCGGGCTCGGGGACGGCGAGTTCGCCGACGTGTACTCGCTTGACCAGATGGTGACACCGGTATCGCTGTTCAGTGAAGACCGGCGCACCGTCCTGGTGCGCCACCGCCTTCTCGGCTTCGACGGCTGCCGCGAACGAATCGGACCGGCTGCGCTGTGGGACGGGGAGCGGAAGCTGTTCCGCATGCCGGTCAGCGACGTGCTCGTCGCGGGCGTCCCGCGGCACGGCGTCCTCTGGGATCCCGCGGCCGTCGACGCGGCGTACACACTGCGCAGCACCAGCCCGCTCGTGCCCGGGCTGGAGGCCGCGGCGTCGCGCCTGTGCGTCGCGGCAAGCCGTCAGAGCGTTGAAGACGACGTGCGCGCCGTTGCCGGCGTGGTCGGCCACTCGCCGCCATGGTGGAAGATGCCGCCGCTGCCGCACCAGATTCCCGGGGCCCTCGCTGTCGCCGCCGGTCACACCCTGCTCGCCGACGAGCCCGGCGTCGGGAAGACGCTCACGAGCCTCCTTGCCGCCGCGGTAGATGGCGCGGAGCGGGTGTTCGTCGCCTGCCCGCCGAAGGTCGCAACGCACTGGGGTCGTGAGGTGGTGAAGACCGGCCTCGCCGACGAGAGCCAGATCGTCGTCGTGCAGGCGGGCCGGAAGGTGCCGAGCTTCGACGACGCCAAGGTGATCGTCGTGCCGTACTCGATGCTCACCGAGCGGCCGGCGATCGGCGCGCAGGTTGCGTTCTGGTCCCCGCAGTGGATCATCGCCGACGAGGCGCACCTGCTGAAGACGCCCACCTCCGCCCGAGCTGAGGCGATGCTGCGGCTGAAGGCTGACGTGCCGACGGCGAAGACGCTGGCGCTGACGGGCACCCCCGTGATGTCGGGACCCCAGGAGCTGGTGTCCTTGCTGGAGTTCACCGGGCACCTGTCGAGCGTCTTCGGCGGCTCGTCGGCATTCCTCGGTCGGTACTGCCGTCAGGATCAGCACGGGAAGTGGCACGCCAACAAGCGAACGCTCCGCGAGCTGAACCGGAAGCTCGTCGAGCACGTCTGGGTCCGCCGGACGAAAGAACAGGTGCTGCGTGACCTCCCGGAGCCGGAGATCACCATCTTCGACCAGACCGTGGACCTGGAGCAGTACGAGCAGACGCACCGCGACATCCTCGAGCGCATCGACGGCTGGATCCAGAAGACGGTCGACGATACCGGCCGGCTGCCGAACGCGACGGAGATCGACGAGTACGTCGACACGGCGATCGAGTTCGTCTCCTGGCTCCGCCGCGCCGCCGGCAAGGCGAAAGTGCCGGCAGTTCTCGAGATGATCCGTGCGCACCAGGAGGCTGGATCCCGCACGGGGGAGGAACGCCCACTACTGGTGTGGGCGCACCACTCCGATGTCATCGACGCGCTGCAGAAGGCGACCGGCGGCGCCCCCGCCCTGACGGGCTCGACGTCCAAGCGCGCGGCGGACCGGCTGATCGACGGGTTCCAGGCAGGAGAGGTGCCGCTGCTGATCTGCTCCATCATGGCCGTCGGCGCGGGCATCACCCTCACCCGCGGCTCCGACGCGATCTTCGCGGAGTTCGACTGGACGCCAGCGCAGATGCAGCAGGCGGTGGACCGTCAACGACGCATCGGACAGCTGCGGACCGTCCGGGCGCACATCCCCGTCGCGGTCGGCACGCTCGACGAGCACGCAGTGCGCATCCTCGGGGACAAGGCAGAAGTCGTCGCCGCCGTCCTCGGCGACGCCGGCGCGGAACAGTTCCGGGCCGAGAGGGACGAGAAGATCACCCCTGCGCGGCTGGTGAAGCGGCTCATCGGCGAACGGATCCAGCAACGGGGTGTCGGTGTGACGTCCGCTACAGCTGGCACGTGTCCTCGCCTGCGACATCGTCGGTGACCTGCCGTACCGGTCCGGCTCCGCGTCTGACGGGCTCCGCGCACTCGTCGCGCGCCTGGATCTCGCCGCCGAGCAGGCCGACGCCTGCGCCGCCGAGCAGGTCAGCGTCGCTGCGGCCTGCCTCCTGGCGACGACGGCGCTGCAGACGGAGCCGACACGGAGCCTCGCACCAGACGACGACGCGCCCGCGCGCGTCGCCGTGGTCTCGGCCGGGTGACGTCGGACGCGGCGCCGACCTCAAGGGGTCAGCGCCGCGTCCATCGGGAAGTGTCGCCTAGGCCTCGGGTACGGTGTCCCGGAACTCCGTCGCGACGGCTTCGTCCGTCATCGTCGTGCCGAGCTTGAACTCGCCGGCGCGGACGATCGCAAGGACCGGCGCGGGCGCGCCCATTCGCGACGCCGTCATCTGGATCGACGCGCGCAGATACGGGTAGACCGTGAAGAACGCCACACGCTCGGCGAACTCGGCACGTACCTCGGAGGTGAACTGGGCCGGCGCCGCGAGCTCGTACCGAGCCTGGTAGTCGGCGATGAACTCGTTGCCTTGCCGGTCGTCGACGCTCATCCGGAAGCGGAACGCGACGCCAAGGAAGTCATCCCGGTCGCCGACGTTCAGCACCTGGCGGATCCGCGGCTCGCGGTCCTCCTCGGTGGCGGTCTCGTCGATGCGGCGGCCGCGCTCCTCCCAGACGTAGACGTCGCTCAGCTCGACGAGGCTGACCATCTCGAGGATGTCATCAACCTCGCGCGGCGCCTCAGCTACCTCGTCGGTTTTAGTGAAGTCGTCCGCCTCGGGGGCTGGTGAGTCAGGCAGCAAGAGCGAAATCCGTGCGCTGCTTGTTCGCGTCTGCGCTGTAGGAGCCCACCTGGCCGGCGCGCTGAACGTGTACGGTCGCCGACACCTGCGTGTGAAGGGTGATCGTGCCGCGCGCGTAGCTGAGGTCAGCGTCGCGGACGTGGTGCTCGATCATGATGCCGAGCGCGCGCGCGTAGCGGCGGATGGTCTGCAGGCGCGGCTCGGTGGCGCCGCTTTCGAACTCGGACACCGTCGCCTGCGAGACGCCGATGAGGCGTCCAAGCTCGGCTTGCGAGAGGCCGCGCTCGAGGCGCTTCGTGCGGATGGTGTTGATCAGCTCCAGGTCGGCTTCGGCAAGCTCGCGACCGAGACGCTCAGCGGGGGTCTCCTCGTCCTCGAAGCCCAGTCCGTCATCGAACTCGTTCGTGGTCATAGGCCAAACCCTATATCCCTTTCTGCAGTTGAGTGCACATGTTTCGCTCAGGGCATCACGCCCAGGAAGTCGGACGGCCCTTGAAGAACCGCTGCCGCGCCTTCTGCATCTCCTCGTCCTGACGCTCCCGCACCTTCGCCGGATTGGAGACGTCCTTGATGTGCATGTGGAGGCCGATCACGGTCGAGCCCCCGAGCGAGCGCAGCTTCGTCGGTTCGGCGTGGTAGATCCGCACGAGGACATCGCTGTCGTCGTCTTCACCGACCTCGCCACGGACACGCACCTCGAAGAGGTCAAGGCCCGTCACCGTGTCGATCGGACCCTTCACGTGGTCCACCTCGCGCAGCCGCCCCTTCCGAAGCAGCTTCATGCGCGCGCCGACTTCGGAGAACACGTGACTTTGCGCGTCCTTGGACAGGTCCGATGCAGCGAGGAGCTGCCGGACCGCTACCGCGAACGTCTCCCCGGAGTGCGGGTACCAGTGGTAGGTGATCGGAGCGAACTCCTCGCGCGTGCAGATCGACGCGGAGCCGTCGCGCGCATCCTCGGGGTCACTCATCACCCGGCTGAGTCTACGGATCTGCAACGACGCTCAGGAACGAGTCCGAGCGGACTTGAGCGGAACCAGAGCAAGCCCAGCGGCCGTAGCACTTACAGCCTCCTCGAGCCGCTGCGCCTCAGACGGCCCAGCAGCCGATCGCGAAGGCCTGCCAGCGCCCTGCGGGCCGCCTGTCGCCTCCGGCTCCACGTCGCCTTGCGATCGGCGTCGAGCTGCGCGATTCTCGCGTGCTCTGCCCGCATCTGCTTCCTCCGCCAGTCAGTGGAGTAGTAGTCCCAGACCGGGACCGATTCCGTCGCGCCGAAATACTCGGCGCAGCGGACCACAACGAAAGGGACGATGGCGAGGAAGGCGAACAGGACGCTGCGCGAGTTGCCGATGCCCGTCTCGGGGACGAGTGAGAAGAGCGACGCCATGGCGAGGCCAGCCGACGCGACATCGCACAGGAGCCAGCCCCAGCGCCTGTGGATGACCAGAGCGGACGCGCTGAACTGCACCGCGAGGAGTGCTACGGCCGCGGCTGTCGCTTGCTTCGCGGACGCATCGCCCCACGTCCAACCGGCGAACGCTGAGCAGAGGATCTGCACAGTCTTGAACAAGAACACGACCACGAGGACGAACCGGCCAACGACTTCGATGTCGTCCGTCCAGCGCGGCTCCTCAATAGGCTCTGCGTGCCCGCCGCCGCTCGTCGCCTGGATCTCGTGACTGAGCTGCCCGCCGCCGCTCGTCGCCTGGGTCTCGTGGCCGGGCTGGTCGCCGCCGCTCGTCGCCTGGGTCTCGTGGCCGGGCTGCCCGCCGGCGCTCGTCGCATCCTGCTCCTGGGCTCGTGACCCCGCTCCTGCTGCTTTGCCTCGCAGCAGCCGCCAGCCGACGGCGAACCCGCCCCCGAGTGCGGCTCCTGTAGCCGCCGCCATCACGATCTTCTTCGCCGGGCTCTGCCGGTCCTTCATCCCCACAGCCAGAGCATAGGGGCCTGCCGGATCCGCACCGGCGGGCCGGTGGCCCGGGCCACATCGTCCACATGAGCGAGTGGAACGAAGCACAGCACGACCGCGCCGCGGACGGCACCTTCCGTGAGATGTTCGGCAGCGCGCCGGAAGGTCGCCTCGTGCTCGAGACAGCACCAGCGCCGGCCCCGGACGCGTACCGCACCGTCGCCACCGGTGGCGGCTCGTGCACCATCGACGAGGACGGCTTCGAGCAGGACTGCACCTGCGGCAACGGGTCCCAGTCCGGCTGGTGGGCCGCCGGCGCTGCAGACGGCACGGTCATGATGGACGCAGTCAGCCGTGCACACGACGACGACACGATCATCTGCCCGAGCTGCGGCCGCGCCTACCGGCACGGCGACGTCGACTGGGGCTGCAGCGTGACGCCGGTGGCACGCTTCGACGTGACGGACGACGCGCTCGCGCAGGCCCTCGACCACCAGTACCGGATGCTGTTCGGATCGCCGCGACGGCCCGACAACAACGCCTCATAAGCGGGCGACCGAACCGCCGTCGTTCCCGGGTCACATCCTCAACATGACCCCGTACGACACATTTCAGCCGCCGCGCGAGGTGGACGGGCGCTGGGCGGAGTACAAGTCCAGCCAGCCGGAGCAGCGCCTGGACACCACCGCACAGGACACCCGCGACGTGTCGCGCCTCGTCCACTCCAGCATCGCCAAGCGCGCCGGCCGCTACCGGCTCGGACCCGAGGACGTCGAAGACACCCGGCAGGAAGTCATGATCGGGATCCTCGCCGCGCAGAAGCGGCGAGGCGGCCGACCGCTGACCGTCGACGAGGACGCCGCACTGATCAAGCACATCACCCGCACCGTGATGTCGAAGGGCTCCGACCCGACCATGAACTACCGAGACCAGAAGGCCCTCGGGGTGTTCCGTGAGGAGATCGCGCAGCTCGAGCTCGCCGGCGTCGCCATCGACAAGGGTGTGCGCGACCAGCTCGCCGACGACATCCGGCGGCGTGCGAAGCCCGGCGACCGGCCCAAGGAAGGTTTCCACGAGCCCGCGCAGGTGCATTCGCTCGAGGTCCCGATCGACGAAGACGGCCACACGCTCGCGGATGTGATTGTCGCGCCAGAGAACACCGACGCCGGCCACGCATCGGACATGTCACCGGCGGCGAGCCTCCTCGCGGCGCGCCTCAACCAGGAGGCGAGCCAGACGGACGCGCGCCGCGAGGTCTGGGATGCGATCGCGCTGACCCGGGACGCAGCCCTCACCGCCCCGTCGTCCATCCTGCCGGCCGCCGCGACGAAGGCCAGGAAGACAGTCGCGGAGGTCGGCGGGGTGCTCGTTGCGGCGCGCGCATGGGAGGCCGGCGAGCTCGACGACGCGGGGGAGCAGGCCCTGTTCGCTCCGTTCGGCGCGCACGCCACGAACCGTGACCTCGCCAGCGTCACAGCCGTCCTCACCAGCTACCCCGAGTACGCCGACGACCTCTGGGCGAGCGCCATGACCGTCGCAACCGCCCGCGGCGGAGACGACGCCGGCCTGCCCGTTTCGCAAGTCGTCGCAGGGTGACCAACGCAACGCCGAACGAAAGGACCCAGCCCTGATGTCGATCGAGATCAGCACCACGCCCGCCGCCCACCTCACCGCCGCGCCGCCAACCCGGGTCTCCGCAGCGGGCACCGGCGACCTCACCACGTCCTGGAACAACTTCCTCAGCCTGTGGCCCAGCGGCCTCGGCGTCGCGCTGGGCATCATCGGCATCATCATCATCGTGCTCAGCATCGGCGGGTGGCTCTATAAGTCCCGCCACGGCGGCGGCAAGACCTTCAAGAGCCTTCCCTGGGCGATGCTGGTGATCGGTCTCGTATGCGCGTCGCCGCAGTGGATCATCCCGATCATCCTCACCGTCGCCAACGTGCTGTTCCGCATCTTCGCGGGCATCATCGAAGGCTTCTTCCGCCTGATCGGTTCGTAGGCGATGGCGAAGCCATTGTCGAGGGAGGCGCTCGAGCAGTGGCAGGCGTCGCTGCCGAAGGTGTACGCGCTCACCGAGCTCACCGGCAGGAAGAAGGACCGGGAAGTCACGACCTACGTCGTCGGCGTCGAAGTCGGCAAGCGCTCCCTTATCGCCTGGCTCGGCGGCGCGACGCTCGTCGGTCTGCCGCTCGGCGGCGCGATGTCGTGGATCCTCGCCACGGTGGGGCTCTACCAGCAGCTCTACCTCAGCCTCATCCCGATCGTCCTCGCCGGGTCGGCGTCGGTGTGGCTGTTCGTCGGCCGAGAACGACGCGGCCTGCGTCTCCTGCGCTACCAGGGACTGGTCGATCGACGAAGAGCCGCTCGCAGCCGCGGGCGGCTCTTCGTCGGCACGAAGGCCGTCCAGCCCGCCACCGTCAACATCCTGATCCCCGTCGTCATCGACACCCCGATCGCGATGCTCCGCGCCCTCGACGACACGAAGCAGCAGCCTGCGCGCCCCACCATCCTCGACCGCCTCGCGCATCGGTCCGCCCCGACCGCAACGGCCGTGCCGTCCGCTTGGGACGAGCCCGCCGAATCTGCGGCCCCCACCGCGGTGCCCGACCGCTGGTCCGCCGACCGCTGAAAGGAACGCACTGTGCCCATCCCCACCAACCCCGACGTGCCCGCTCGAAAGCGGCGCGCCGCGGGCCGCCGGCTCAGCCGGATGCGCCGCACCTGGCTGAGCGTCCTGACCGCTGCGCTGATCCTCCTCCCGGTGCAGACCGCGTACGCCGCATCCGACGAAGACAGCGCGATCGCGAAGTTCCTGGGCTCGGCGTCCAGTCCCATCTCCCGCTGGAACGGTGCCATGCAGCTGCACAGCAACTTCAGCGGCGGATGGGCGGAGACGGCACTCGACGGCATCACACGAGGTGCGCAGGCCTTCGGAATCAGCGTCTCCAGCTTTTGCTGGAGCGTCATACAGAGCTTCATCTCCTTCGCCTCCAGCTTCAACGTCCTCGACGGGCCGCTCGGCCGCACGATAGACGGCGCCGTCAGCTCCCTCGGCCGAGCGATCCTGCAAGGCACCGACGGCCGCGGCCCGCTGATCCTCCTCGGCCTCCTGATCGTCAGCGCGGTCGTCACAGTCCGGTCCGCGCGTCACGACGTCGGCCTGCTGCTGCGGCGCCTCGGCGCCACGGCGATCGTCGTCTCGATCCTGACCGTCACCGTCGCGCAGGCCGGCGCCGGCACGTGGAACGGCAAGACGCAGGTGTACCGCGCCGCGCCGGGCAGCCCGGTCTGGTTCGGGCAGCAGAGCTCGCGCATCGTCTCAGGGATCATCGGGGGAGCCTCGAGCGTCATCAGCGCAGCGCCCGGTAACGGCGAGATCGGCTCAGACCGCAGCAACCTGTCCTGCAACGCGCAGCTGCAAGGCATGAAGGCCCGCCTCAAAGCGTCGAAGGCAGCCGCGAACAGCAACGCCAACACGAAGGCGGCGGTCTCGACCGTGAACTCGATGTACGTGCGCTCCTCGGTCGCAGCGGCCGTCGTCGCGCAGTACGGCGTCAACCCGTACGCCGAGTACACCTGGTGCCGCGGCTTCGACGCCAACGCGACCTCCTTCGGCGCGACGAGTGCCGAGTACACGGCCTACGCCGGCTGGAAGGCCTCCGAAGGCGACACGTCCGGGAAGACGGGGTTCCTGCCAGGCACGGCGCGATCCGACAAGAACAAGGACATCTCCGCAGCTGCGCCGTTCGGCGCGGGGAGCGATGACGACGAGATCTGGGCCGCCAACGTTGCGGCCTGGGCCGCCTGCCACCCCGAGGTGAAGGGCAACAAGGTCGATTTCGCGATCGACAAGGCCTGGAAGGACCTCAAGATCGACCAGAAGGGATGCTCGATCTGGTGGAGCAGCCCGGCTGCGAAGGCCTTCGACAAGGACGGCAAGGTGTTCAAGGACGTCACGAGCTGGTCCCCGCAGGACATCTCCGAGAAGGTCGACGACGAGAACGTGCGGTCCTTCCTGGCGAGCCTCGGCGGGTCGGACGACACCACCCTCGCTCTCGGGAGTACCGCGGTGGTCGTGGGCGCGATCGGCAGCGTCATCGACCTCGTCGTCTTCGGCGGGCTCTCCGGCGGTGCCATCCTCGCCGCGCTCATGGCGGTGCTGTTCGTGCTGTCGGCATTCATCGCGCTGGTCAGGGCGCTCATCTCGCGCGGCAGCCACTTCGAGGGGGTGCTGCTGAACCTGCGGGCGCTGATCGGTGTGCTCGTCTTCGGCGCGGCGCTCTCGCTCGTGCTCGCGGTGCTGCAGCTGATCGTCACTGCTCTCATCTGGTCCGGCAACGCGCTCCTCGGCGGAGCCGGTAACCCGGTCGCGCTCGCTTGGGCGGGCCTCACCCCACTGATCGCCGTCATCGGACTCCACCTCCTCTGCAAGCGCGCCGGGCTGCCGTCCCCGGTCACGGTCACCGGTGCGGCCGCGTGGGGCAAGATGCTCACACGCACCGGCGCCGCGTCGGCGGGTAACAGCATGCTGGAGAGCATGGCCGGGCGCGCAGGAGCGCTCGGACGCACCGGTGCCCGTCGTGCCGCCTCCGCAGCCGGGAACCGGCTCCGTGGCCAGTCCGGGAGCGGCGCTACGGCAGGTGCCGCCGCTGTGGGCGCGGCGGCGAAGCGCAAGCGCGACGAAGCCGCGCGAGCTCGCTCGGGGCTGCGGCAGCGGATGGCGGATGCGAAGAAGGCGTGGGCTGCCCAGCGCAGGAAGCGCAACGCCAGCAGCTGGGAGGGCCGGCTCATGCGCCGTGCCGGGCAGACCGGCATCGGTGCGGCGCTCCGGTCCGGTGCAGGGCAGGCCGGGCACGCGATCCGCGCGTCCGGCGCGAAGGTGGCGCGTAGCCGGCTCGGGCGCGCCGCTCGCTCCGGTGCCGTGTCTTCCGCTACCGCGTTTCGGGCTGCCCGGTCGTTCACGACCAGTCGCACCGGGCGCACGCTCGGCAACGCCACCGCCGTCGCCGGCGGCCTTGCGGCGGGTCCGATTGGGACGGGGATCGCGGCGACCGTTGTCGGCACCCGGATGGTACGTCAGCACCGCCGCAACGTCGTCGAGCGTCGTCAGTTCATCCAGACGTACATGCAGCGCGCCGAGACCGCGTCTGCAGTTCCGGCCGTCGACGCGCCCGTGCGGGCGGCGGTTCGGCGGCCCAGCGTTCACAGCCAGATGCGCCGCGGCCAGGCGGCACGATCTGGTCCGACGCGAGCGACTCGGGCGATCGCCGGCCGTCGCCGAACGCCCCCGATGAAGCGCTGATCCGAGCGCACGGGAAGGGCCCGCTCCGCGCAAGAGCGGGCCCTTCGTGTGTCACCTCGAGCACGTGACCCCGTGCTTCTCGGCGTAGACGCTGCCGTCGACCTGGGCGTGGATCCGGGTGGCGCTCACCGTCACCTTCGCGTCGTAGGTGAGGAAGTCGGGGGAGTCTCCGTAGGAGTCCTCCGTGACCTCCGTCGGTTCATCGGTCAGTTCAGGGCCAAGCGTCACCGACGTCCCCTCGTGCTCGTCCCGCGAGGTGAACTCGTAGTCGATCGCATCCGATTTCGGCGCCCAGAGCAGTTGCTGCCGCCCCCACTTGCCCTCCGCGGTGACGTCCTTGCCGTTCTGCTTGCCTTCGAGCTTCCAGGTCTTCGTCGCGATCGTGACCGTGTACCGGTCGCCGCCGTAGTACCAGAGCGCTGTGTCGTCGGCATCGCCTACGGAGCCGACGTGCTTGCCCTGTTCGGCGTCGATCGTGCACGTCCAGGTGCCGGTGAGCGCTTCCGGGATCGGGCCGGTCTTCCCGGCAGAGCTCGCGCAGCCGGCCGAGGTGAGGATGAGGCCGGCTGCGGCAACGGAGGAGAGGAGGCGAACGTGCAGGCGTCGGTGGAGCACGAGCGGACCTTTCTGCTGGGGCCGCCGCCCGGGGCGAGCGTGCCGGCCTCGCTGCGCGCGATGTCGGTGGCCAGTGATATCCGCAATCTTAGAAGATCGCCGGTGGTGTAGCAGGTCGTCGCAGGGTGCATGGCAGACGCATCAAGCAGCCAACCGACGGCAGGAGAAGCACGCGTGACCGACACCCCGACCGACCAGACGGCGCCCACAATCGACGCCCGCGAGGCGCTGCAGCGCTTCGAGCAGCTCGAGCAGGCGCTGCACCGCCCGTACCTCACCTACGCCAGCCTGCCCGGCGACGACGGCGCGCCGCAGGAGGAGAGCCTCGTCGTCGCCGCGCACGCGCGCGACACCGTGCAGCGCGCCGAGCGCTACATCCAGGACACCGGCCTCGACCCAGACCAGGTGTACTTCGATCCGATCGTCACCGTGCCGCTGCCGAAGTACCGCGAAGACGACGACGGGGCGGTCCGGTTCGGCGCACCGAACGCCGCCGCCTACTGGCACCCCCTCGCCTGGCTGCCCGAACGGCAGGCCATGCCCCTGACGTACGTCGAACGCGACGACGATGCCGACCCCGACGACGAGGGGATCGAGGTGCAGGAGACCGACGCCGAATGGGCGCTCCGACTCGCCTTCGAGCTCACCGCCACCGGGCTCTACAACCCCGCCAGCGGATGGGTCGATGTCCTCGCGCTGCACGACGTTCGCATCGACACCCCCGCGGGCCTCGCGCGCGTCGAAGCGTGGGTCGCCGGCGGCGCTGACACCGTCCTCGACAGGATCGACCTCGAGCCCTACTTCGCCGCCGCCGATGCGCTCTACGACGACGAGTGGGCCCTCGACCGCGTCGGCCAGACCTTCCTCGCCTACCAGTCCGCAGCCTGGCACGTCGCAGCACACACCCTCGCCGACGACCTCGCTGAGGCCTCCGCCGCCGTCCGGTCCGCCGACGGGCTCGCCGCCGTCGTCTTCCGCACCGCCGCCGTCGCCAGCCAGTTCCTGCGCGACCTCCCGCCACTCGACGCCCGCGACGAACTCACCCCAGCAGAACGACTCGACGAGATCGGCGCGTGCATCGACCCGGAAGAGCACGCCCCCACCCCGGACGTCGTCCAGCGCGCCGCCACCGACCTCGCCGCCGAGCTCGAGCGCGTCCGCTCGGCGTTCGACACTGCAGAGACCGACCTCGAGGCGTCGGAGCGCGCCGCCGCGGCCGACCTCGAGCACATCTTCGAAGGAGCCACGAAGTGACCGCCACCCTGCAGGACGCGTACCGGCCGTTCCTCCTCGATGCCGGGGAAGCGCCAGTCCTCCCCGACGACCTCGACGCCCTCCTCCGGCGCCGCTGGGCGTTCCAAGCCGTCACCGGCCTCGCAGACGCCGACGTGCACACCGACCCGCTCGTCGCCTTCCCGTTGCCGATCCGGCAGCAGCAGGCCTGGCACGGGTCCGTCTCGTTCCTCTGGTGCCCCCTCGCGTGGCTCCCCGAACCGCTCGCTGCGCCGCCCGAGACCAGTACGGCGGTCCCCACGATCGCCAGCCGCGTCTGGGCGGCCACCGTCGTGCTCGCGCTCGGCGCCACAGGACTCTTCGACCGGGACCGCGGGTTCGCCGACCTCGAGCAGTGGTACGGCTTCGACCTCAGCGACCCCGCCACCCGGCGACGCGCGGAAGCCTGGTGCGCCGATCCGTCGCGCGGCGACGAGCTGTTCGACCGGATCCGCGCGGACCTCCACCGGAAGATCCTCAGCGCAGCAGCACCCGCCCGCACCGCCGCGCTGATGGGGATGCTCAAGACGCAGCAGGCTGCGATCGCGGACAGCCTCCAGCGTTCGCTCGCCGCTGCCACTGATCCCCGTGAAGCGCTCGTCGGGCACCTCGCGATCGCTCTCGAGATGCTCGGCGACCATCCGTTCGACGGTCCGGTCCGCGTCGGCGACGTCATGCTCGGTTTGCTCAGCGAGATCCAGCCGGACGGTGGCGTTGACGTCGACCCGGCGCTCCTCGACGACGCTGTCACGGATCTGCAGCGCCTCCTCGACGCGGTTGCGGGCCGCCGCCATGCAGCATGACCGGGACGGGGGGGGGGCTCTGCCGAGCACGCGAGCGCCCTGCCAGCGGGCTGCTAATCTCCAAGGCGACGACGGTCCCGCATGCTCAGAAGCGGTCGGCCGACGACCGGCCTCACCTGGCCGCACGGAAGGGCCTGACAACACTCCATGGCTGATGCGAACGCCGCACGCGACGAACACGACGACGCCGAGCGTCGCCGCGCGATTGTGGAGGACTTCCTGAAGTCCCGTGCTGCCGCGCAGCTCGCGGGCAAGGTCGGCGACGACGCCCGAACCGTCGCCGAGTCCGAGCTCGCGAAACGCTGGAACATCGATCGCCAGGATGCGTGGGAGGCTGCGCTGCGGAGCGCGATGTCGGGCAACGGAGGCGACAGCGCGGGCATCGCCTCAGAGCTCGAAGCTGCCGCGGCGCGCTGGGACGACGGCGTCCCCGTCCGCGACCTCACCGTCGCCGAATCCCTCGAGCGTGCAGCCGAGCAGCTGAGTGCTCGCTTCCCGAGCCATCAGCTGCAGCTGGGGGAGCGCACCGACTCCTGGGGTCGATGGCTCACGATCAACTGGATCGACGGGCCGACCGAAGCCGAAGTACAGCAGGTCGCCATCGCCCACACCGGCGTCCAGTCCGACCCGGACGGAGCTGCGGTCCGGTATGCCTTCTACGGCGCCTCCACCTGGCGGGACTTCAGCGCGGACCGACAAGACGCGGCCGCTCGAGCGCTGCTTGACGCGGGGATCCGTCGTGACGACGCCGACCCCGACTTCACAGCCGGTCTGCCGGAGGGCCGGAACGTGATCACCGTCGCCGGGGTCGAGCTGTCGATCGCGCTGGACCCGTCCTTCGAGCAGCTCGTCCGCGCGATCCTCGATGGCACCTCTTTTCCTGCCCTCGACGGCTCCTAGAGTCGAGTCCGCCGAACGCCACGCTGCCGTGTGCGCGTGATTGACTGTTGCGAACGAGCCGGACGGAGCGGGCATCGTGTGGCGCACGGGAAGCGACCGACCACGCGCGGTGAGTCGAATGGACAGCTCAGTGGCACGCGCTTTCGGACTCGCTTGCACCTCACGGTCGTCGCCGTAGCACGTTAAGATATCAGAATGCGAGCCGTCCTCGAAGCGATCGCCGGGTATCAGCATGGCCGGGTAGTCAGTAACGCTGACCTTCAGCTCGGGGTCGCACCCGAATGGATTGCGAGACGAACCGGTGTCCAGACCCGGTTTTATAGTGGTCTCAGTGTTCCCGAGCTGGGACGGCGCGCCCTCCGAGCGCTTTCCTCTCTTTCTGACCTCGAGAGCAGCCCCATCGATCTCGTGATCGCATCGCATCAGACGCACGACGCTCAGGTCCCACCGATTGCAGCGCAACTAGCTAACGAGTTGGGGTCGGGCGTGGCCGGCCTGGACTGCGGCGCCGCTTGCGCCGGATTCAACTACGCGCTCGGGGTCGCTTCGGCGTTCGTGAACGCGGGCAACTTTCGACGTGTCGTCGTCGTCGCCGCGGAGCGCATGAGTGGATGGCTAGACCCGGCGGACCCGGGCACGTTCCCGGTCTTCGGCGACGGTGCGGGCGCGGCGCTCGTCGTGAGAGGCGAAGGCGCATCCATCACCCCGATGGTCGCGCACTCCGACGCCAGTGCAGCAGGGCTGATAGGAATGACTCCGCCTTCCTGGTCGACCGCCGTCTTGCAGGGCGCGTCGCCACTGTTCCGGATGGACGGCACCGCTGTGTACCGCTGGGCTCTGACGAACGTGCCCCGCATCCTGCGCGAGGCCCTTGCTCGGGCCGAACTCGAGCCGAGGGACGTCTCGGCGTTTGTTCCGCACCAGGCAAACGGGCGACTTGTGACGGCCCTCGGGAGTGCGCTCGGTCTCGAATCGGAGAGGATCGTGAGTGACGTGCAGCGTTCCGGGAACACGTCGAGCGCCTCGGTGCCCATCGCTCTCGCGAGAGCGCTTTCCGACGGCCGCGTCGAACCCGGCGCTCGCGTTCTGACTGCTGGGTTCGGTGCGGGCATGTCTGCCGCCGCACAGACCTTCGCAGCACCGCGCGCCTTCCTGTCGGTCGTTGACGCGGTGTGACCTACTCGGGCAGCGGCGTGATTCTGATGAGCACGTCGCGAAGCGCCACGCCTCTGCGTGATTCGACCCCGCACGCCGTGAGGCGGGCCTGAAGCATGTCCCCTTCCTGAGGTGCTGCTGAGACCGTGTCGTCGTACTCTCGAGCGACAGTGTCCTGGGCACAGGCCAGGAGGAAGTCGTGGAGGTGACTCCCGTCAGCGCTGATCGCGTCAGTCAACGAGGTTGCACCGCGGCCGAACAGAAGCGTCCACGGTGGCGAGGACAGGAAAACTTCCAGGGTCTCGGGGTGCACCAACGCGGTCGGCGACGGATCTAGGGTCTGCAGCCCTCGGATGATGTCGTCAATATCGGACGTCGCCAGCGGCAAGGTGCGCTCGTTGAACTGCTCTGGAACACGGTAGGTGATCCCGGAGATGATGAGGGTGCCGTCTGGGAGCGGAGTGCCCAGCTTCGCGACGATGCGCACGTTAGTGAGTGCTCTGTCCGGGCTGCCGAGTCCTGACCAAATGCGGAAGGTCAGCGACGAAAGCTGGCCCATCGCGCCATCCAGTGCATCACGGACCGCCTGTGCGATCCGCGCTCGATCGCCCTCGTAGACCAGCTCGTTCTGCCAATCAGACACATCCCAGGCGCCTAGCGAGCGAGCTGGCTGCGCCGCGTCCACTCGGTACACATCGAAGAGGTCGCGATTCCAGTAGGACTTGCGCCGTGTCGAAGGCGATCCGTCCGGTGCTCGCTCGATGAGCCACTCCCAGCATCCTGCGGGCTCTGGTGGATGCAGCCGCTGGTGCTCCGGTGCCACAATGGCGTGAGCCGCGATGAGCGTGTCCGTGAAGGGCGTGCGAATCGGATGCACGATGACCTGCCACCGTTGGCCCTGAACGAGGGCAGTTTCGTGCACGACGCGACGCAGGTCTTGCTTGACGACACGTTCCAACGCAGGCATCAGCGCCAAGCGGGCTGGCATGCTCGACTGCCGACGAAGACTCACCGGCCCGACCGGCTTGCGCCCAATCCGAACCACCCGATCGAGATCCTGTCCGGTCAGGAGGAGCCACTGCGCACCATCGCTCGTAGCGGCCTCACCAGCCGGGGGTGCGCCTACGCTGCTCATGCTCCGCCGCTCACCGGCACGACGCTTCCGGACATGTACGTCAATTCGGAGACGCTGACGATGGCATCTGCGATCTCTTCGGCGCTGGCGAGACGGCCGAAGGGGGTGTCACCGATCATCTTCTTCCGAGCCTCGTCGCTGATGTCTGCAACCATCTGCGTATCGGTGCCGCCCGGGGCGACTGCGTTGATTCTGATGTGCCGCGGTCCGTACTCTCGAGCGAAAGAGCGTACGAACCCTTCTACGGCACTCTTCGACGTGACGTAGTTGCTCTGTCCGGCCACCCCGTACTTCACAGACATCGATGAGAGCAAGACGATCGATCCAGAGCGCTGTCGGAGCATCGGGCGCAGAGCCGCTTTGCTCGCGACCATGGGTGCAAGTGTGTTGACGCGAAGAACAGCCTCCATCGCCTCGAGGGGCATGCGGAGAAGGGGCGCATCGCGCGTAATCCCCGCGGCGAAGACGAGGGTGTCCAATCGTCCGTGAGCCGCGGCGACCTCTTCAACGGTGCGTGTCACGGCTTCGAGGTCGGTGACGTCGACTTCGACGCCAGTGATGCCGGCTGGAACGCCTGTACCGCGATGAGTGCCCACCACCGTGTAGTTGAGGGACGAGAATCGAGCCGCTACAGCGGCCCCGATGCCGCGGGAGGCCCCGATCACGAGGGCAACGGAGTGAGGTGCTGAAGTGAAGGTGTCAAGGTGCTGCATGTGGGTAGTGTATATTACATGTTCATCGATCGGTAGGCGCGACGTCTACTGAGTTCCCAACCAACGCGGACCGTGCCAGCACTCGGCGTCCGAGTGTCAGGCGTCCACACTCCGAGCTCGTCCGAGCTCTGATAGGTGTGATCATGCCCGCATCTCTGCTCGCCCGACCCGTCGCAAACGACGTCCCAGCTCGCAAAGTCCCGCTGGCCGTGGCACTCGAAGCCGATGTGCTCGCTACTGCTGACGTCCTCGGCCTGGATCGGCGCTCCATCCGCATCGATCTGCTGCTCCCTGGCGGAATCCCCATCGTCCATGGTCGGCGCCCGGTCTTCTTCGTGGAGGGTCTACGCTCGCCGCTCGCGTGGATCCCAGCAGTCTTCACCCCCGAGCGCCGCAGCCTGCCCGGACCAACTTGGCCAACCCGGCACTCCCGCCTCCAGGCGACGACTTTCGCCCTCGCCTTGTCCTCGGCCGGTTTGTCGCCGCAGGGTGACGTGCTCGCCACGTTCGCCATTGATCTCAACCAGCCAGACCACCTTCGGCATGCGGAACGGTGGATCCGCGGCGGTCACTCTGAACGCTTCGACGCAGTACGCCGAGGAGTAGAGGCGATCGTGTGCGCACACGCCAGCGTCGATGATGCAGAGGACATGCTCCGCTCGGTCCTTCCCCTGAAGCGGCAGGTCACCGCGCAATGGCTGCACCGCGACCTCGAGCGCGCCGACGACGACGAGCAAGCGGAGCTACTCGAGACAACGCTCAAGGTCGTCTTCGACCTGTTCGGTGAGCTTCCGGCCCAGGGCATCGGCACAGTGGCGGACGAGGCGCGGGCGATCGTGGCGGCGCTCCGGCACGCGTCCACCCCAAGTGGGATGGAGGACGTATCGTCACTACAGCTCGTCCTTCGGAGGGCGTACCGCCTCCTCTCCTTCGTTTCCGCATCCCACGGCTCCTAGTTGCGCCGAGCCTCGAGTAACACTTCGTGCAACGCTAGGACCGCCGACCCAAGCTCCTCCGGGGTCTCCGCTTGCTCCGCCTTCGCGACGATCCTTGCCAACGCTAACGAGTGCGGTCGCAGGTCGATGCCCCACTGGTGCGCGCACTCAGGCCAGGCCTGCAGCGCGTCCCAGCTGTACGCCGCCCAACTCCCGTGGGCACAGGTTGCGATTCGCTCGTGCAGGTCGAGCCCAGCTGGCGGGAAGCCGTTAAGCAGAGCGGATCCAAGGATGAGTGTTCGTTGCTGCATCTCGTGGGGCCCGAGGAACGAAGGGCGAAAGCCGACGTACCGGACGTTGTGGACGAGACCGATCATTTCCAGGTCTCGAGCCGCTTCACGGACGGGCGTCCGCGAGACACGCAGCTGCGTCGCGAGATCGTCGAGTCGCATCGTCTGGGCGCCCTTCGTGAGTGCCCAGCGCGTGAGCTCATCTCGACAGTGCGATGAAAGGAGGTGCCGACGGAATGCCATGATCCCGTATATCAGGCTTCATGGACCCTGTGACCGGGCAGGAGTGGCGCCTGGCCGCCTGGCGCTGTCGCCCCTGGATGGTGCTTCGAGGGTCCTTTTGGGGCCCAGAAACGACGCGCATCAAGGGCCATCAAGGGTTCAGCGACGCGCACGCTACGATGCTCCACACCAGTCAGAACCGCGTAATGACGCGGAACAAGGGCACAAGGACGCGCACCATCTCAGGGCCTGACCCGGTACCAGTGGGTTCCGGAGTCAGGTCGCGTCCTCCTTCGCTGAACGGTGGACAGAGGCATCACTCGCCATCCGACGTTTGCCTCGGACTGCCCGACATCGATGCGATGCATCGATGAGACCTAGGTCCTCGTCGAATACTTGGGGGGGGGCGCTGCCGGCTGCGGGCTCGCATGCCTACCGCGTGGCCCGGCACGGGTGGGCACCGTTCACCGGCATGCCGTCCAGTAGCTAAGTAAAGAACTCCTCGGGGAGGACGGTGATCCCGTCGACGTACGCCACGGCGACGTCATGCCTCGAATCGTCTTCTCGGCCCTGCTGTAGCACACTCACATAACGTGAACGCGGCGGCCGAGGATGTACGCGGTCGGGGCGCAGAGGTGTAGTCGACCTGGCCGGCGGGGTTATCGAAGAAGGTGCGGTCCTTTGTCGCGCCAAAGATGTCGCGGGCGATCGCCTCGCGGGTGCAGTCGATCGTGTCGACATCCCGGATGGACGGGGCGTCGGCGCTGAAGATTGTTTACGCGAACAGGGACACCACCATCCGCCGGCACGGAAGATGCTGTCCCAGATGTTCCTTGAGGCGGTGCAGTCACGGATGCCCGGAGCTGCTCCACGGAGAACAGGGACCGGACGAATGCGTCGACGGGCTTACTCAACTCCGAGGATCGGTCAGAATGGTCGCATGCCCACGATCCTGTGTCCCTACTGCGCCAAGTACAGCCACGTGACTCTTCGGTGGGGCCAGGTGTTCGACAGTGGTGCACAGGTTCGGGCTGCCGCCAGCTGCGATTTCTGCAGTCGGCTCTCCGTTGTTGAAGGGCGCGATCCGTCGGCCAGCGCGAGTCCGGGATTTGACCTTGGAAGCGTGGGGCGAGTGCTCGACAGGGCAGGCTCGAGTGTGACTTGGCTTCCAATGTCAGCAGAAACGCCGGAGGTGCCTGACGTTCCTGCCCCGATTGAGCGAGCCGCGAAGGAGGCTTATCGCAGCGCTTCCATCGGCAACCACATGGCAGCGATCCTGATGGCCCGCACGGTGATCGAAGCGACCGCCAAGACGAAGGGCATCAGCAACGGCGTACTCGCCTCGAAAATCAACGCGATGCGCGATGCGCAGCTCATTCGACCGGCGATCGCTGAGCAGGCCCACGAAGTCCGCTTCGCCGGGAACGACATGGCACACGGGGACATCGATTTGATACCCGATGCCGTCGACTCAGAGGAGATTCTCGCGCTTATGGCCTCGGTGTTGACTGAGGTGTTTCAGGACCCTGCCCGCTTGGAGCGAATCAGAGCGAAGCGGACCGGCGGGTAGCTATTCTGCGTTGGGGACGAGCAGCAGCGCGGCTCCGGGCTCGCGGAGCAGCGACTTTGCGTTGTCGGCCTTCTGGCCGCCGTTCTTCAGCTCGAGCTTCGCGGCGGACGTCAGTGCGGTACCGATCGTCGCGACGAGCGCCCGCTAATGCTCGGGTGGGACGAAGTCCAGCTCGTCGACGTGCGCAGCGCCACCCTCGTCGCGAGCTAGCGTTTTGGACGTCGCCGCCTCGAGCCTGTCGTGGTTCGCCTCCGCCCGCGTGTAATTCGATCTCGGCGACGGTGTCGGGGTGCAGGGGCAGTTCGGGCTTACGTTTGCTCCTCGTGTGGTGCGCGGTGAGGATGGGGTCGTCGGTCGAGCTTGAGGTAGACGGAGGCGGGATCGATTGTGTCGGGCTCCGGGCTCCGGGCTGCGGGATCGGCGTCGGAGCACCTCGCCGGTGCGGAGCGTGCGGCCCGCCGGGCGAGATCAACAGCGGGCGCGGTCTCGCCCGATTCAGCGGAGGGAGCGCGAGCCGATAGTAGAGGACATGCTGCTGCGCGCTCGACGGAGGTCGTGACGACGGCGGTCGATAGTTCCAAGCGACGACACTCGGTCATCAATCGACAACGGAAGGCCCATCATGCACGAAGCACGTCTGCTGCCGCACAACCCGCGACTGGAGCTCGCGATCCTCGTCCCGCTCCTCATCGACCTCGAGCGCTGCGCCACGAGCGACATCGAGGAAGAGCGCGACCTCGCTGCGCGGAACCTGCAGTGGCACCGCGAGCGTCTCCTGATCCTGCTCCGGCAGCTCGCCCACGCCGTCGGGCTCCCGCGCCACCCCGCGTCGCGCTAGCCGACGAGCCGCCGGGCGCGAGCGGGCCTGCTCGACTGCTGCGGTGCTCGAACCGGGCCTATGCTCTCGTTCGAGCCGAGTGGGAGGGCGATGTTCACTCAGAGCTGAGCCCGCAGGAGCTCGAGGATCACGGGGCTCAATTGCCGGTGTGCTGCCGGTGACCACGCCTCCGCAGTCGTTGTGGTCCGCAAGCGTTCGCAGCCTACTTCCGCTCCATTGCTGGGAAGCGCTGCGTATCGCTGCGGACGTTTGCGCGGTCCGCCACGTGCACACCGTGGATGTCGTCGGTTCGATCCCGGCAGGGCCCACCAGAAAAACCCAGTTCAGGCCCCACCATGCGGAAATAATGTGTGGCCGGCGGGAGGAGAATCCGGGCAGCTGCCGGTGAGCTGCCGGTGTCTAACCTGGGAGCTGGGGGATTGAGGTGTGCGCGCCGCGGTTGACGCTGGGAGAAGCATGCACGCCGCTCGGCCCGCTTGAAGTGGTGCCTGAGATTGTGCCGCGATCGTGCCCTCCAATGACTGCACGCTGATGGCCTCTTCGCAGCGACGCTGTGCCAAGCCAGGGGTAGCGAAGAGTCGCCGAACTTGGAGTGTAAGTCGGGCGAGTACGTCGACAATCGAGTTCCATGACGGTGAGCCGCGTCATACAGGCGGTCTACTGGCTAGACCTTGGTCCAATCCCGGCCCTATCGAATTTCACCGTGCAAGCCGCGCTAAGGTCAGGTTCGACAGATGATGCATCGGAGCGGCGCCCCTTGCGTTGACCCTACAACCTCCAGAATCTAGGCATGCTCTCCCTCGTTCTCTCCATCTATGCGGCTTTGGTTGCGACCTTCGCGCTGCTGTTCAACTACTTCAAAGAGCCAGTGCCGCTTATGCACGTGATCCGTAACGATGTGTCGGCCGAGTACGGAAAGCCCTACTGGTCGCTGTATTTCCGTAACCTCGGGGCAGGGTCAGCGCGGCACGTCAAGGTACGAACTCGACAGGGCAAGGCCCGATGGACGCCCTGGACGAGCCTCGCTCCGGTCTTGGATGCCAAGAGTGAGGTCGGCCACAGGGTGCCACTTACTGAAGAGGAGTACGCCGCGTTAGCGTCGGAGCCAGCTCGTTCGTCTTGGCGAGTGCAGTTCCGCTGGACGCAAGGCCCCGTCTCCTTCGTTGGCCAGCGCCGGCTCACTGTTCGTCCCGACCACTACTGGACTCGTGAACAGTCAGACGCTTGGGGTTAGCTGCTGACCGCTGGCTTCTTCCTGCCGTGCCTGTCGGGACCGTGAACGGCGGCGTCCAATCTTGGCTCGCCAAAAACTGATCTAGTGGCAGTGTCATCGCCTTTACCATCTCGGGATGTTCGTGAATGTCTTTGATTCGGTGACCGATCATGTAAAGCGTCGGCACCTTGGTATCAGGCCAAGCGATGTCGCGACGCACTGCCACGAGAAGATCAGCCATGAGTCGCATCGTCACCAAGTTCGGCGGATTCAAGTTGGCTGAAGTGCGCCACCGGTAAAATGTCTCGATCACTTCGTCCGAACCCCAAACCGTCACGAAGCCCTGAAAGTTCGTAATGACGTCTTCCATACCGGCCAGAGCGGCCGCGCTCCGATTCGGAGTGAGAAGGTCGTTTAGCGTTGTGAGGAAGGGCTGATACAGCTCGAACTTTTTCTGCGCTGTGCGCTCCTCAAGCGCTCTAAGACGTGCAGCCTCCGCCTCTGCGTGTTGCGCTCTGCCCGCGGCCCGCGACGCCAGAATGCTGGAGATCACGGCGACGGCGACGGGGACGGCAAGGGTGACGATTTGCAGCCATAGAGGAAGTGTCATGCGTGGGAGTCTTGCATCGACCGCCGTCGATCGGCATCACGACCGCGCCGTCCGGGGCGCCGGTAGGCCTCTGGTCGATCAGGTCAGCAGCAGGTTTGCCATCGCGCTGTCTTCCCCAGTGAAGAAGAGCCTCTAGGTCCACCGAACACCCCTCAAAGCAAGCACCCTCAGTCCAGTGGCTGAGGGTGCTTGTATTGAGGGGACTTACGAAAAGATCGGGCATGCTCGAGGATCTACGCGTACCTGTCGTTAGTCGCCGTCCGGATCAGCGCCTACGACCTCACCTACGACGTGCAGTAACAGCAGCGGCAACTCCAAAACCGAGGCCAGCTAGACCGACCAGCATTCCTCCGTTGTAAATCAATCCTGCAGCGAAGTTAACGCCCCCACCGGGAGGACTCAGTATGGTCCATACAGAGCCGATTGCAGTTGCAACGAAACCGACCGCAAGAAGAACGATTGCAGCAACGACTACCCCTGGCATTCTCATCAGTTATTACGTCCGTTTCCCTTATAGAAGGCCCAGCCAGCGCCACGAACAGCGGTGTAGTAGCCACCAGCGACACCAGCACAAGAGTTTCGCGTAGCACCCTTGGGGTAAGCCTTGTTGCAAGCATACGTAAGGTTACCGAGGAACGCGACGTCGCAGGTCAGGCGGTTAATCTTCTTCTTATTGCCATAGCAGATGTCGTGGGCGTCGCAAGCGGGCCTGAACTTCGCCTTACCCCACGTGTCGGGCGAATAGCTACAACCGTTGGGTGCAGCGAAAGTGGTCATCTCCCCACTCGCGGTCGGCTCGGGGTCGGTGGCGTCAGGAACGTCCTCCCCCTCGTTCGCGACTCGGAACGACCAATCTGCGGTCTGAATATCGCCTCGTTCGTCCCATGCGGTGGCAGCCGAAACTTTCGCCTTCCATGAGTAGGAGTGCCCTCGGGGAAGGTCGTAAAGGCCGAGCGGGACGTTACCAGTAGTGGTCGCCTGCGTGACGCCGGTTGTCAGGTCGCGGAGCTCATAAGCGATCGCAGCATCGCCAGGTAGGAGCCCTGACTGGGGAAGCGGGTAAAGGGAAACCACTTCCGGGTTCACCACTGCCCCGTTCGCAAGACTTGGCTGTAATGCCTCGTTCTGCCACTGACCAACCCCAAATTCGTAGGCCACGGAGGGCGCCAACCCCGTGCTGCTGGACAGTTCTGCACGCAGCTTCACTAGCCCAGACAAGGGTGGAGTCGTGAAGGTGAACGAGGACGTCGTAGTGTCATTCAGTGAATAAGACTCGAGCGGAAGGTCGTTCAGGTACACGTCGACCGTTTGCCCAGCCTCGACTGCAGCAGGCGCGCTTACAGTGCAAGACGCCGCAATATCATCGCTTCCCGTGGTAGCGGTCCATGTTCCAGCCCCGAACGGAGCGGCGCAAGTCAGACGAGGGGCTTGAGGATTGCTGTACCAGCCTTGGACGTCGAAAACGTAGTCGGTCGGGTCAGCGACACTGTTGATTGCGACCTTGCCGTTCGCGCCGAGCGGTACCGTAATGGTGTTCGTGCGGATCGTAGTCTCGTCGAAATTGATCGACGTCGTGTTCGGGCGGGTTGTGCCGTCTGCCCACACCGTCGCATTGCCGGCACCAGCGGTCGACTTCAGCGAGGTGAGCGAGAGGACAACGGCCTTGATACCAGAGCCCATGACGGGGACGCCTGCTTTGCCGGCGATCTGGATGGAACGGGTTTCGTTCTTTCCCATGACTGTGTTGCCGCTGGAGCGGGTGTCGTACGCACGGCCAGCACCGGGAGTGAAGACGGCGCCTCCCTTCCCAGCGGCGGTGAAGTAACCCTGGGTGTCGACGACGAGGTCGGTGGTGCTGTTGTTGTTGTAGATGGTGATCTTGCCGTCAGCGGAGAGCTTGACCTGCGCCTGCATCGAGGTCGGCACGTTGCCGGCGTAGTTGAAGGAGTTCGACGGACGGGTGTCGCCCGTGGCGTACGGGGTGAGGTACCCGACGGAGGCGGTGCGGTTGACGGCGATCATGTTGATGATCGCGCCGGAAGCACCCTTCGGGATGCCGCCGCGTCCGGAGACCTGCAGGTCGACACGCTCGCCGGCGCCGATGGTCTGCTGTGGGAAGCCGAGCCCGGAGCGGGTGTCAGCGATGCGCGAGCCGTTCAGCGGGACGAAGCCGCCGGCGGCAGTACCGTCGTCGCTGGCGGTGTAGTAGCCCTGCACGTCGAGGATGAGCCGGATGCTGGTCTCGGCCTGCACCTGAATCGTGCCGTCGGGATTCACCGCGAGGACAGCGGAGAACGAGGTGTTTTGCTCGCTCTCACCACCGTAGATACCCATGAGCGTCGTCTTCGCGGCTGCGTTCGGGCGCCCGTAGAGGATGCCCTGATGCGAGATGCTCGCCGCGGTCGCAACGACGGATACAGCTCCAACGGAACCGTCGTCCGGGACGCCGTTCTTGCCGGTCACCTGGACGGTGCGCCAGCCCTTGGCAGGCATCGGGGTGTCGAAGCCGCCGATGTTTCTCCCCGTGTCGAGGAAGCGTCCGGTTGCCGGGACGAATACGCCGCCGGTTCCGGTGTCGTTGAGGGCTTGCGCTGGCGTTGCGACCAGCAGCGAGCCAAGGATTGCGAGCGCGCTCAGGGTTGCGGCAGCGATGCTGCGCTTCCTCTGGCGCGGCCTGTGCAGCAGCGTGCGCACGAGACCCCCTAGGTCAGCTGACAGCACGGGTTGCCGTCAGTTCGCGAAGGCTAGAAGAAGTCTGAATACCGGCACAGGTCCCCCGAAGAGGGGCTCGCCAGAAAAATCCCAGTTCAGAGGTAATAGTTCCGGAATGGGCTGAGCGTTCTCTCAGTCTATGTCAACCTGCGAGCTGATGATCCCAGCCAGTCGGCTAGCGCCAAATGGCTAGCGCCGAACAGCTGTCCAGTTGGAGCTCTGGGCTGATCGAACGCAAGAGAGGGTGGGGCATTCTCACGCAAGTCAGCGTGAACAGCCACAACGCCGCGACGCGCCGGGGGGCCGCAGGGTCCGTTTTGGGTCCTAAAACGATGCGCAGGAAGGGCACATCAAGGGCGTAGCGACGCGAACGCTACGATGCTCCACACCAGCCAGAACCGCGGAACGACGCGGATCAAGGGCACAAGGACGCGCACCATCGCAAGGCCTGACCCGGTACCAGTGGGTTCCAGATTCAAGACCCACGAGCCCGCAAGGAGTGACGACCCATCGTGTCCGGGTCACAGCCGGCGGGTTCGACAACATTGATGTTGAAGTAAGCGCCGAAGCCGATGCCGGCGATCGAGCCTCTCTTCCACGCGAGACCTAGGCTCTTCTCATGATCAACGCCGCATACGCGCTGTACGACATCTTCCTTGAGTGGCGCGAGGCGGCCGCAGCCGGCGTGGTCGCAAATGACGCCCGAGGCTGGAACGCTGACCCGATGGTTGCGACTACAAAGATGCTCGAGACCAGCGCTCTGCTCACGGCTATCGATCGTGCGCTCAGCGAGATGGAGGCGGACGGTCTCAACGTCTACGTCTCGAGGGAGTCGTTCCCGCAATGGGGCCGCATGGCGGCCAATGCGGGGACCACTTGGGGTCAGCAGTCCGACCCTGGCGCGGCATTCCCTTCAGCAGCGATGGGGCAGCTGCAGATGCTGGGCACCCTCATTGAAGCGACCAAGGGGAGGATCGCGCCGGGCGGACTCGACCGGCTCAGTGCCGTCGTCGACGAAGCGATTGGCCTCCTTGAGGAAGACCAGACCATCAGCGCGGAGCTTCGCTACTACTTGGTGAAGCTGGTGCGCGAGATTCGCGATGCGATGGAGGATGAGACGCTCGCTGGGGGCTTCGACTATGCGAGCGCTGCTGAGCGGCTCTGGGTTGCCATGCAGGCTGCAGCCGGACAGGCGGACGAGGAGCGTAGTCCCCGATGGCGGGACGCCGCGGCCAAGCTGATTGTCCCTGCGGTCACGGGTGCCATCACACACGCGGCCACTCTCGGCTATGACGGTGTCGCAGCGGCGCTCGGACAGCTCGGCCAGTAGTTCCGAGGTGGGCGCCTGTCGTCTCGGCCGGAAGCATCAGCAGCTGCTCGGCGGCGGACCTTTACGTGCACGGCGCGACACACGTTAGCGGTTTGCCGCGGGGGGGGAGTACGCCGTGCTCGCGCCGCCTGCCGAGCGTCGCCAGGCAGCCGCCGTTTCATTGGGCGGCGATATCGGCGGCCGAGGCGGTAGCGGTGCGTGTCGTCGGCGTAGGGGAGGCCGGCGCCACGGCGGGGAACTCGAGGACGACCGGCACAAGCTGCCGGTGTGCTGCCGGTGACCACGCGCAGCCGGGTGCTTTTGTTCGCAGTTGTCCGCAAGCTACTTCCGCGCCATCACTGGGAAGCGCTGCGTATCGCTGCGGACGTTTGCGCGGTCCGCCACGTTTACACCGTGGATGTCGTCGGTTCGATCCCGGCAGGGCCCACGCAGTCGCTCAGCGACGCGCGCGCAGGGTCTCGCTCGGCAGCTCCCCGAACCGCTTCGCGTAGGCGGAGGAGAACCGCCCGGCGTGTGCGAACCCCCACCGTCGTGCGGTGTCCGCCACGGTCGTCTCGCCCACCGAGTGGTACCGGAGCTCCGTCCGGATCCGGTCGAAGCGGATCCCGCGGAGCATCGAGTTCGGTGACATCCCGACCTGCCGCTGGAAGCCCTGCTGGAGCCCGCGGACACTGAGCCCGACGTGTTCGGCGACGTCGGTCGTGGTGATCGGGACGTCGGCGTTGGCGTGCATGTACTCGATCGCCTGCTGCACCCGGCCCCGTGCGCCGACGGGCACCGGCGCGGCCGGCGCGAGGGTCGTGTGCGGGAAGGTCCGGAGCATCGCCAGCGCGGTGCGCCGGGTGGCCTCGGCCATCGCGAGCGGGGACAGCGGCGTGGCACCGAGGACGACCTGCGCGGAGGCCCGCAGCTCGGCGTTCCACGTCCGGACGTCCTCCCGTCGGGGCAGCGCGGCGTGGTCGAACACGAGCGGCGCCGGCTCCGTGCCGTGCAGCTCGGCGGCGGTGCGCTCGAGCGTGCGGCGGTCGAACTGCACCACGTTCTGCCGGACGTCGGCGAGGTCGAAGCGGTACGGGCGCTCGCTCGGGAACACGATCGGGCGTCCGGGCGCGAGCGCCACCTCGTCGCGGTCGATGTCCAGCAGTCCGCCGCCGTCGCTGACCCACGTCACGAAGTAGTGGCTCGTCGCGTCGACCTCGCCGGCCATCCGACCGTCGAAGCGCTTCGAGTCCAGCGACATCCCCTCGCCACCGACCGATCGGAACCGGTAGCCGAAGTCCCGCTCGGTCCGCTCGGGCAGGAACCCGGCGGCACCGTACGCTGACTCGAACACCGCTCGGGCCGCGTCGAGGTCGTCGCCGGACGCCTCGACGACGTGACGGACGTCGGGTTCGGCGGTGGTCATGATCCGATGCTGACACGTCCGGCTGAGCCTCGCGCGCGCGTCGTGGTCAGGACAGCGCCTCGAGCGGGTTCTGCGCGAGCTTCCGGACGACACCGCCGTCGACCAGGCGCCGCGCTGCGGTGTCGGGCTTGCGAGCGGCCTGGTCGGCGACGCACGCGCCGAACTCCGCAGCCAGCGAGCCGCGGGGGTGCCGTGCGAGCACCTCGCGCAGGTACGACTCCGGCAGCAGCTCGGCCCCCGCACCGGAGACGTCGAGCCCGGTCGCGCGTTCGAGCAGGTGCCCCTCGAGGTCGAGGAGGACGTCGACGTCCGGCCAGTTGTGCCGCACGATCACGTCGAGCACGCGCTGCTGCCGCTCGACGGCCCAACCCGCCCCGGTCGTCAGGGCGACGGCGACGTGCCCACCGGCGTGCTCGTAGGACACCGTGTGGTTGTCGAACTCGGTCACGGTGCCGATGTCGTGCAGGACGGCCGCGACCCACAGCAGTTCGTGGTCGACGCCGTCGAGCCCGTCGAGCGCCGCGAAGCCCGCTGCCCAGTACCAGGACCGGACGGCGTGCGCCGTGATCGCCGTCGACTGGTAGCGCGTGGCGAGCGACGCAGCCGCTCGGGCGGCCGGGGTCTCCGGGACGGGGAAGTCGTCGATGCGCACCTCCGGATCATGGCATGCTCACCGCATGGACCCGCAGCCGCCCTACGGCGACCGTCGCCCCGCGCCGCCGCACCCGCCCGCGCGCTGGGACCCGTGGTCGGCGGCGTTCGCCGCACTCGCGGTCGCGGCCGGGGTCGGGGCACTCGCCGCGGCGTGCTGGGGCGTGGCCCTCGTGCTGCTCGCCCCGGAGGGCGGTGGAGTCGACTTCCGGTCCGTCTGGGCAGGGCTCGCCCTGGTCGCGTCCGTGGCGCTCACTGCGGTGCTCGCCGAGGCGGCGCGCGCTCGTCGCCGTCGGGGTGGCGGACGCTCGCAGCGGTGACGCGACCCACGGGAGGCACGGTGCCGGCCGGCCACGTGCCTCCGGACCGGCGCGGCGTCGGACGCGCGACGTGGCGCTGATCCGCCACGCGCCTCCCGTCCGGTGCGCTGCCGGCCCTGCCGGTGGGGCCGAGGTCCCAGGACGACAGCTGGTGCTCGCCGACCACGAGCGTGTACGGTCCCGGCGCGTCGGTACGACTTTACGGGTGGGGGAGTTCCGAGCGGAAGCGCTCAGACATCGCTCGTCGGCAGCGCGGTCGCGTCCGACGGCCCGCCCTCGGGAGGCGTCACGGCCGCGTCGACCGGGTCCTCGACCAGCCGGACGGTCACGCTGATGAGGTCCGCCGTCGCGGTCGTGTCCGCGTCGAGCAGGTCGCGGACCCGTTCGCCCACCGCGCGGAGGGTGTCCGCGGCGGGACGGCCGCCGTCGACGCTGATGCCGGTGACGACGTGCACGCGGCCGCCGCGTCGGTCCACGTCGACCAGGACGTCGGGGTCGTGCAGACGGAGCGGTACGGGCACCACCGCGTCGACCACGGTCTCGGCCGCGGCGGCGACGGGTCGGGGCGGGTAGACCCCGGTGACCCCGGGGACGTGTCGGATGCCGGCCGTCACCGTGCGTGAGATCGCTTCGTCGTCCATGGTCGCGCTCCTCGCTGCTGGTGGGTCGTCTCGCCGCCGGTCGGGCAGGCGGTGGTCGTCAGGGCAGGTAGACGTCGTCGAAGTGGACGTCGACGGCCTCGACGCGCAGCTCGGTGTGCCGTTCGACGGCCTCGGCGACGGTGACCCGCAGGCGCTCGGCGGTCTCCGGGGCCGACCCGCCGTACACGAGCCCGGCAGTCACGTCGATGCTGACCGCGGCTCCGGGCTCCTCCACGTCGCCCCGCAGCACGCAGCGGCCCATCACGACGCCGCCCATCGTGTCGCCGGCACGGCGCACGAGTCCGCGCACGGCCGCCTCGGTGACCGCCAGGCGCAGGCGCGGATCGGGGTGGGCGACCGGGACGTCGCGACCGGGCCGCACCTCGGCGCGGATCGCCCCGAGCAACCGGTCGACCCAGGCGGTCTCCCGGTCGGGCTCGGCACCGGCGCGCTGCTCGAGCGCGCCGAGGGAGAGCTCGCGCAGGCGCTGCATGTTCGTCATCGCGAGTCGGCAGACCGCCGAGCCCTCGATGGACGGGTCGATCGGGTCCCGACCGCGGTCGAGGTAGTCCGCGATCTCCTCGATCGTGTGGCCGTCGAGGTCGTCGTCGGGCAGGGGGAGGTCGTCGGTCGTCATCGCCATCCCTCCATCTCCGCGGCGAGGAACCGTCGTGCCCGTGCGAGCAGGCCCCGCACCGTCGACGTCGGGAGCTCGAGTTCCTCGGCGATCTGCTGGTAGCTGTACCCGGCGGTCTCCCGGAGCAGCCAGCACCGACGCTGGTCGATCGGCATCCGGTCCAGAGCAGCCCACATCGCGTCGAGCTGCATGCGCGTCTCGACGGTACGCTCCGGGGCCTGCGACGGGTCGGCCGCCTCGTCATGGTCGTCCAGGTCGTCGTGGTGACGTCGACGCCGGAGACGGTCGAGGGCCCGGCGGGTGACGATCTGCATGATCCAGGGGCGGAACCGCTCGGCGTCCTCGAGGTCCGCGAGCTTCCGCCACCCCGTCAGGAATGCCTCCTGCACGACGTCGTCGGACTCGACGTTGGAGCCGAGCACCTGCTCCGCGTAGACGCGCATCAGCGGTCCGTGCCGGCGGGCGAGCACCTCGAAGGCCAGCACGTCGCCGTCGGCCGCGCGGGCGACGAGCGTCGCGTCGGATGCGTGCTGCAGCGCGGTGCCGTCGCTCATCCCCGCCTTCCGTCCGACTCGGGCTGCCGGTCGGTGGACCGGTCTCCACCGAGCATGCACCGGCAGCGCGGGGAGTGCCCGCGTGGTGTCGGGTGTGTCAGTTCGTGACGGATCCGCTGCTCGTGACGTCCCACTGGTGAGATGCACGACGACACCACCACGACCCCCCTGCCCGCTGTCGAACCGGAGCCGACCGACGACGCGACCACGGACCCGCTCGGCGACAGGACGCCGCAGCGTCCGCTCCGCCACGCAGCGCCGCAGCGGCCCGTCGCCGGCGCGGTGCGCACGGCACGGACGCTCTGCATGAGCGTGTTCGACCGGTGGCGGTGCGGGCTGGAGGACGGGCACGGGGGACTGCACACCGCGACCGAGGTCGGGGCCACCACGTCCTGGAACGACGCCGTCGCCGGCCGCATGCTCCGGGAGCTCTGAGCGGAGGAACGCACGACGCTCACTCGGCGGAGAAGAAGTCGCGGTACGCGGGGTCGGCCGGGACGTTCTCCAGCAGCCGGGTGTGCACGAGGGACGCGATCTCGTCCGGGTGACGCAGCCCACGCCGGTGCCACTCGCCCGGTTCCTCGTGCAGGTCGGAGAGTCTCGATCGCACCCGTTGCACCTCCCGCGTCGTCCCGCCGGCCGTCCTCGCCGGCGGGTCTGCGCGAGCGGGGTGCCGCCCGGTCGGACGGCTCCGTCCACACTGCACGCGCTCCGGGGCACCCGGCGGGTCCGGTCGTGTTCCGGACGCGGACGGGCGGACCATCCGGTTCGCGCGCTCGTGCTGCGTCCCGTGGCGCGCGCTCAGCTCCGCGGTACCGGGCGCAACCGCGGCACCCAGCACCGGACGGCTGCGGCGTAGCGGCGGAAGTCATCACCGAACCGCTGCTCCAGGTCGCGCTCCTCGAGCGGGCGCACGACGCAGTTCCACACGACGGAGCCCGCGACCGCGTAGACGAGCACCGTCCAGGACGCCGCGACGAGCCCCACCGCAGCGCCCTGGGTCAGCCCGGCGAGGGCCATCGGGTTCCGCACCACCCGGTAGGGGCCGGCGACCACGAGCCGGTTGGGCATCGCCGACGGCAACGGGGTCCCGCCGCCACGCGTCGACATCGACACCGCCGAGGCGAGGCCGAGCAGGCTCGCCAGCACGAAGACGACGAGACCGGTCCCGCTGACCACCTGCACGACGGCGTCGGGCAGCGGGGGACGGAGCCGCCACCGGGTCTCGGCGGCGGCGATCAGCAGCGGGAGGACGCCGAGGAAGAGCCCCCAGAACACGACGATCTGCACCGCGGTCCCGAGGAGGTGCCGGACGGGTCCCGCGTCCGGGTCGGCGGTCCGGAAGCGCAGCGGACCCGACGTGACGAGTTCGGTCGGCACCCGCCCGAGCAGCACGTGGCACAGCGCGAGGACGGAGCCGACGGTCGCTGCGGTCATCGCGACGACACCCCAGCCCGCCTCACGGGTGACCGTCGCCCAGGCGGCCGTCCCGAGCAGCACGAGCACCGTCCACCCCGTGGCGACGACGGCGGACCAGCGGAGGCCCGCGGCGGCCAGTGCCGAGGCGACGACGAACAGCGGGACGTCGAGTGCGGCGACCGGCACGGGGTCGAGCGAGCCGAGCGTCGCGGTCCGGACGATCGGCACGGTGGGGACCAGCAGCCACCAGACGGCGCCGCCCGACGCCTGCAGCGCGAACCACCACCGACCCCACGACACAGCTGCAACCTAGCAGCGCCGCGCCGACGTGACGGCGTCTCGCCGTGACCGGCGGCGTCCGGCATGACCACGAACGGACGGGAGGCGCGGTGCCAGCCGGCACCGCGCCTCCCGTCCGTCAGCGCGCAGCGAACGCGCTCAGCGCTGTCCGTTGATCTGGCCGAGCCAGCGTCCGAACGTCTGCTCCTGCTGGTCGTCGTGCAGGGCGTGCAGGGTGCTGGTCGGCAGGCAGTGACGCTCGGTGTCGACGCTGTTCCCCTTGTGGAGGTCGAGGGTCATGGTGTGCTCCTTCGCGTGGTGTGTGGATGGTTCGACGTCGGCGGCTGCGCGGGCATTCCCGCTCGGGGAGCAGCGTGTCCGCTCCACGAGCCGAGGCGGTCCGGGGTCAGGGCGTGACCATGCCCCCGTTGACGTTGAGGGTCTCGCCGGCCACGAAGCTCGACTCCTGCGACGCGAGGAACACGTACGCCGGCGCGAGCTCGGCGGGCTGGGCCGCGCGGCCCATCGGCGACTCGCTGCTGCCGAACTCGGGCAGCGACTGCGGGTCGACGCCGCCGCTCGGCTGCAGGACGGTCCAGGTCGGACCCGGGGCGACGATGTTGACCCGGATGCCGCGCTCGACGAGCAGCTGCGACAACCCCTTGGAGAAGTTGTTGATCGCGCCCTTCGACGCCGCGTAGTCGAGGCGGTCCGGCGCGGGCTGGTAGGCCTCCATGGACGCGGTCGTCGTGACCGTCGACCCCGGCTGCAGATGCGGCAGGGCTGCCTTCACCAGGCGGAAGAGCCCGAACACGTTGACGTCGAACGTCGCCTCGAACTGGTCGTCGGTGATGTCGAGCAGGTCGGGCTGCCACCGCTGCTTGCCGGCGACGCTGACCAGCGCGTCGATGCCCCCGAGCTCGGCGACGGCGCGCTCGACGAGCTGCCCCGCGTAGGCCTTGTCGCGCAGGTCACCGGGGACCGCGACCGCCTTCCGCCCGGCCGCCTCGATCTGCTCGATCACGTGGTCGGCGTCGGACTGCTCCTCGGGCAGGTAGGCCAGGACGACGTCGGCCCCCTCGCGGGCGAAGGCGATCGCCACGGCGGCGCCGATGCCCGAGTCGGCTCCGGTGATGAGGGCCTTCCGGCCCTCGAGGCGCCCCGTGCCCCGGTAGCTGGACTCGCCGAGGTCGGGGACGGGGGTCATCTGCGACTGCAGGCCTGGCTCGTCCTGGGTCTGCGGCTCCGGAGAGACGTCGGGGTAGCGGCTGCGCGGGTCGCCGAAGGCGTACTGGTCGCTCGGTGCGGTGGTCATCGTGTCGCCTCCAGTTCGACCTTGACCCAGCCGGGCTCGCGGCGGTCGAAGGCCTCGTACGCGGCGATCGCGTCGCCGATGGGTTCGTGCTCGGTGATCAGCGCGGTCGGGTCGAACTGCCCCGATGCCACCAGGTCGATGAGCGGCGGGGTGACCGAGTGGTGGTCGCAGTTGCCCATCCGGATCGTCAGGTTCTTGTTCATCGCCTCGCCGATCGGGTACGACTGTGCGGTCGGACCGTAGACGCCGATGATGCCGATGCGGCCGTACTTCGCGACCGACGCGACCGCCCACTGTGCGACCTGCGACGGGCCGTCACCGGGCTTCCACTGCTGCTGCTCGCCGAAGCCGTCCGGCGAGGCGTCGGGCGCGACCTGCTGCACCTCGGCGTCGAACTGCTGGGCCTGTTCGTCGGACACTGCTGCGGGGCCCTGCTTCGGGCGCTCCGCGTCGACCCCGACGGCGTCGATCACGGCGTCCGCGCCGATGCCGTTCGTCAGGTCCATGATCGCCTGCACCGGGTCCTCGCGGTTGTAGTCGACGACCTCGCAGTGCTGCGCGAGCGCCGCGGCGAGCCGGGTCTCCTCGCCGTCGACGACGATCACGCGGGCTGCGCCGAGCTTGTAGGCGGAGGCGGCGGCGAACTGGCCGACGATGCCGGCGCCGAACACGACCACGACGTCGCCGCGGGTGACCCCGGCGAGCTCGGCGCCGAACCAGCCGGTCGGGAAGATGTCGGAGAGCAGGATCGCCTGTTCGTCGCTGACGTTCTCGGGGAGCGGGTGCATCGTGTTGCGGGCGTACGGCACGCGCACGTACTCCGCCTGCAGACCGTTCACCGGCCCGGTCGACTGCGGGCCGCCGAAGAAGCTCGTGCCGGCCTGCGGGCCGTTCGGGTTCGCGACGTCGCACTGCGCGGTCTTGCCCATCCGGCAGTACCGGCATGCGCCGCACGAGATCGTCGAGTTGATGACGACGCGGTCCCCGGCGCTGAACCCGCGGACGGCGTCACCGACCTGGGTGACGACGCCGACGGCCTCGTGCCCGAGGATGGTGCCCTCCTCCATCGGTGCCATGGTGCCGCGGACGAAGTGCAGGTCCGTGCCGCAGATCGCACTGCGGGTGATCCGGACGATCGCATCCTCCGGGTGCTGGATGGTGGGCTCCGGGACCTCGTCGAGACGGATGTCCCCGATGCCGTGCCAGACCACTGCGCGCATGTTGCTCTCGCTTCCTGTCGTGGGGGTGTTCGGGGGACACACAACCCGACCAGTGCTGGACGGACGCGGAGCGGCGTCCGATCAGCGCACCGGAACGGGGGACACGCAGCGCTGCGTGGACACCCAGGCCCGGCGCGTTCGCTGGCCGCCATGAGCGACGACCAGCACGACGAGAAGCAGACGCGCGACGACTTCGCCGACGCGGTGAACATGACCGCGTCCGAACTGCGGAAGTGGCTCGACACGGACGAGTCGAAGGAGGTCGGACAGAAGTCCGACGGCGGCGGCGAGTCCACCGGACACGAGAGCGGGCGGCACATCGTCCGTATCCTCGAGAAGAAGCAGGGCGACTACACCGACGACGACTACGCCCACATGCGGAAGGTCGTCGGCTACGTGGCGCGGCACTCGAAGCAGGAGCCGAAGGGCGACTCCCACGACTCGAAGTGGCGGTACTCGCTCATGAACTGGGGCCACGACCCGGAGAAGTAGGCCGCGGCGACCCGGGACCGTCATGCCGGTCGGGCAGAATGGGGTCGTGGACGACTCCGGCATGCCCCGCTTCCGCCGCATCTGGTCGACGATCCAGGTCGGCGTGCTCGCCGCGGCCGTGGTGTTCTGCGTCGTGATGCTCGTCATCGGCCAGGGGAAGCTCGACCGCGTCTACGCGGTCGCCGCGGTGTTCTTCGGCCTGGCGCTGGTCGGCCACGCGACGTACCTCTGGTTGCTGGCACGCGCGAGGCGCTGAGCACTGGACGGACGGGAGGAGCGTGGCGGGCTCGCCCCGCGGGTCCCGTTCGCCGTCAGGCCTGCTGCCAGACCCGCACCCAGTCGACGAGCATCTGCTGCGGGAACCGCGTGGTCGCGTCCGGCGACCCGGGCCAGGTGCCGCCCACGGCGACGTTGAGCAGCACGAAGAACGGCTTGTCGAAGACCCACGGCGACGTCCCCACGTCGGCCCGGGTGACCGTGCGCTGCGCGACGCCGTCGACGAGCCACGTGACCGATCCCGGGCGCCAATCGACCCCGAAGACGTGGTAGGCGTCCGCCCAGGCCGCACCGTTCGGCAGGGTCGCAGCGGCCGACAGCCCCTGCGCTCCGGAGTAGCCAGGTCCGTGCACGGTGCCGTGCACGGCGCCGGGCTCGTACCCGACGTTCTCCATCACGTCGATCTCGCCGCAGGCCGGCCATCCGACCTGCCCGATGTCCGCGCCGAGCATCCAGAACGCGGGCCAGATCCCCTGCCCGCGCGGGATCCGGATGCGTGCCTCGATCCGGCCGTACTGCGCGGTGGAGGTGCCCTCGGTCTTCAGCCGCGCGGAGGTGTACGTGCCGTCGGCCTCGCGTCGCGCGGTGATGACGAGGTTGCCCGCGCCGTCCAGCGCGCTGTTCCGTCGCGAGTCGGTGTAGGTCTGCAGCTCGGCGTTCCCCCACCCGCCGGCGCCCGTGTCGAACCGCCAGATCCCCGGGTTCGGGGCGCTGCCGGCGGCGCCGTCGAACTCGTCAGCGGCGAGGAGCACCCCTCCGGACGACGTCGTGGTGGCCGCCGCGGCGTGGTCGTCCGGCGTCAGTGCCGCTCCGACGGCGGCCGTCGTGGCTGCGGCGCTGCCCAGCCCGAGCGCCAGGAAGCGGCGTCGGTCGACGGTGTGGGCGGCGTCGGTCGGCGTGTGGTCGTGCAGCATCCGGGGGATCCCTGTCCTCGTGCCCGTCGGTGGACGGGACGCACGATCATCCCCCGTGATCGGTCCGGTGACCAGTCCACACTTCGAGGGACACGCGCGCCGGACCGCGGTCGCGACGAGGGGTCGGTCCGCTCAGGGGACGTAGCCGACGCACAGCACGGTGACGTCGTCGGGGTGCTCGTCGGCGTGCGCGAGCTCGGCGATGCCGTCGACGACCTGCTGCGGGTGGTCCCGCTCCGCCACCCACGCCTCGAAGCGGTCGAGCGAGTCGAGGTCGCCGCCGAACAGGTCGAGCACGCCGTCGCTCACGGCCACGATGACGTCGCCGGGCTCGAGGGAGGTGTCCTCGGCGGTCCAGCTCGTGCCGACACCGATCGGCAGGTGCGCCGACCGCAGCGGGCGGACGGTGCCGTCGACGCTCCGCAGCACCGTCAGCCCGTGCCCGGCGTCCACCCACCGGGCGTGCCCGTCACGGTCGACCCGCACGTGGAAGCACGTCGTGAACTGTCCGCTGGTCAGGTCGGACGTCCCGGTCGCGAGCCCGGTCGCGGCGCGGCGGACGGCGACCGCGGGGTCGGACTCGTCGACGGTGCTGCGGATGAGCGAGCGCACGGCGGCGGCGATCATGCCGGCGCCGACGCCCTTGCCCATCACGTCGCCGAGGGTGAAGGCGGCGCCGTCGGGGGTGGGGAACCAGTCGTAGAAGTCGCCGCCGACCGTCCGCGCGGGGATGCACACGCCCACCGCGCGGAGCTCCCCGGGCAGCCCCGCGGCGGTCGTCGGCAGGAGCGACTGCTGCACGAGGGCCGCGCGGTCGATCTCGCCCTCGGCCACCCGACGCCGGCGCTGCACCGCGGCGAGCTGGAGGCCGGCCTGCCGCGCGAGCTCGTTCGTCACGGCAGCCGTCGCCCCGAACACGAACACGACGATGAACAGCCGCACGAGCTCGCTCGGCCGCGGTTCGGTCGGGGAGATCGCGTAGGACAGCAGCAGCGTGCCGGTCGTGCCGAGCACCGGCCACACCACGTGCCGTCGCCCGGGGTTCGCGGCGACCCACACCACGGGCAGCACCACGATCGCGGTGAAGACCGAGGCGGCGTCGCCGGTGCCGAAGCGCAGGAAGCCGACCGCGAAGAAGTCGATCGCGGGGACGAGCAGCTCGACCCGCATCGCCGCGGACGAGCGCACGGCCACGGCGGCGAAGACCAGGCCGAGGAGGGCGATCGCGACCCCGCTCCACATCAGCGGGGCGTCGGTGACCTCGAGCCACGGGGAGAAGGTGCTCCCCACGGCAGCCCCGACGATCAGCGCGGCGATGATGGTCTGCTTCGCCAGCGGAGCCCACGACGTCCGGAGGCCGCCGAGCACGATCGGACCGGTGTCGTCGCGCACGCTGATCGTCCACGTCGGCGTCGACGAGGGGCGGTCCGCGGTGCTCGTCACGCGGTCGAGTCAACCCGGACGGGGTGTTCCGGGCAACCCCACTCCGAGGGCCGGGCGTGTTGAGCCGCGCTCACGCGACGCGGCTCACACGACGATCGGTCGTCGCTCCTGCGCTCGCGCGACGGTCGACCGCAGGTCTCAGAGGCCGAGACGGAAGGCGAGGGGGACGAGCAGCCCGGCGACCCAGACGAGCACCATCACCAGCGCGCCCGCGGCGAGCCACCGCCGACGACGGCGGAGCCTCGGGCTGCGGTCCTCGCCCCACATCTGCGCGCGGACCAGCGTCCGGTTCGCCTGCTCGACGACGCGGCGGACCTCGGGGTCCTCGAGCGGGAGCGCCCCGGACCGGGCGTGCTCGGCGATCGCCGTCGCCTCCTCGACCGTCAGCTCGTCCTTCGGCATGCGCCCATCGTCGCACCCCCGGGCACGTCCGGGAAGCCGTGGGGCGACCGCACCCGGCCTGGGCGTCGTCGCAGCCGGTCGCGGGTAGCAACGAGGTCATGACCAAACGGTTCCGCGGGAAGATCGTCGTCGTCACCGGAGCATCGAGCGGCATCGGGAGGGCCGCGGCGCACGAGTTCGCCCGACAGGGGGCCACCCTCGTGCTCGCCGCTCGCAGCCACGACAGCCTCGAGGCCGCCGCAGCCGAGTGCCGGTCACTCGGCGCCGAGGCGGTCGCGATCCCCACCGACGTCGCCGACGAGCACGCCGTGCGCGACCTCGTCGCCACCACCACCGCACGGTTCGGCCGGATCGACGTCTTCGTCGGCAACGCGGCGCTCTTCGTCTACGGGCTCTTCGAGCAGACCCCGACGAAGGCGTTCAAGCGCGTCGTCGACACGAACCTGTACGGGCACCTCCACGCGATCTCCGCGCTGCTGCCGCACTGGAAGCAGCGCGGCACGGGGACGTACGTGCTCGTCGGGTCGATCCAGTCGCTGCTCTCCGCGCCGTACCAGTCGGCGTACGTGACGAGCAAGCACGCCGCACTCGGTCTGGTCGACGTCCTCGGCGACGAGTACGCGGGCACCGGGATCCGGTTCACCGCCCTGCTCCCCTCGACGATCGACACCCCGATCTACCAGAACGGGGCGAACTACACCGGCAAGACCTCGCACCCCCTGCCGCCCACCGTGTCGGTCGAGCGCGCCGGTCGGGCCGTCGTCCGCGCCGCGCTGCACCCGAAGCGCTACCGCTTCGTCGGGCGGATCCAGGCGTCGCTCGTGCCGCTGCAGTACGTGTTCCCGGGACTGTTCCACAAGATCACCAAGCCGATGGTGGAGACGTTCGCGCTCCGGGGCAAGGGCGTGCCGAGCGACGGCAACCTGTACGAGCCCGCCGACGCCCACAACGCGACCGACGGCGGCTGGGTGGCGAAGCGCCGCCGCGTGACGCGTCCGCTCGTCTGGGCGGGCATCGCCGCGGTGGTCGGCACGGTCCTGCTCGGCCGCCCACGTCGCTAGCGGGACCGGAGCCGGACGGGAGGCGCGTGGCGGTCCGGCCGCGCGCCTCCCGTCCGTCGGTCGCACACCGTAGGGTGACCGCGTGGAGTTCCCGGGGGAGGCGGCCGACGCGCGCGACGCGTCGACCTCTCCGGGGTCACCCCGGGGCACGCAGGACCAGCAGGACGACACGCCCCGAGCGGGACGGCGCGCTCCGCGCGCGACGCCGCACGGAGGCACCGACGGGTCCTCCGGGAACCCCACGCCCCTCGAGGTCGTGGCGACGGCGCTCGCCGACGCCTTCCTCACCGCCGACTCGTGGGCCGTCGACGACCTGACCGCCGCCGGCTACGCCGTGGTCGGCGTCGACCGCGCCTACGTGGGACGAGCCGTCGGGGCGGCGCTCGACACCTACCCGCGACCGCCCGTCGACGCACCCCGCCAGCTCGCCCGGGTGCTCGCCGCGGCGCCCCGGCTCGCCGCCCTGCACCGCTCCCGCGAGGCCCGGCGTCCGGTCCGCGTGCTCGCCCGTCCGGTCACCGCCGTCCGCGCACGCCCCGCAACCGAGAGCCCGCTGCTCGTCGACACGCTCCCGGAGCTCGCCCGGGCGCTCGACGTCACCGTCGGTCGGCTGCTCTGGCTCGCCGACACCCGGGCGTGGAACCGGCACGCCCCGGCGGGCAGTCCGCTCCACCACGTCCGGCACGAGTGGGTGGTCCGGCCCGGACGGGTACCGCGCCTGCTCGAGAAGCCGATGGACCTGCTCCGCCGGACGCAGCGCACCGTCCTGGACGGCCTGCTGGTCCGGCTCCCGGTGCACGACGCCGCCCACGGGTTCGTGGCGGGACGGAGCGTCGTCACCGGCGCCGCGGTGCACACCGGGCAGCACGTCGTGCTCAGCGCCGACCTGACCACGTTCTTCGCCAGCGTCACCGCCCCGACGGTCTACGGCGTGTTCCGGTCCGCCGGCTACGCGGAACCGCTCGCGCACGTCCTGACCGGGCTCTGCACCCACCGGGTCCCGCCCCACGTCCTCACCGCGATGCCCGCCGGCGGGAGTCCCGAGGAACGAGCCGCGCTGCGCGAGGCCCTCGCCGTCGCCCACCTGCCACAGGGCGCGCCCTCGTCGCCGGCCCTCGCCAACACGGCGCTGCGGCACCTCGACGCCCGCCTCGCCGGCTGGGCGGGAGCGACCGGTGCCCGGTACACCCGTTACGCCGACGACCTGACCTTCAGCGGCGACCACCGGTTGGCCGCCCGACCCGACGCCTTCCTGCGCGGCGTCGAGCGGATCGTGACCGAGCAGGGGTACCGGCTCAACCCCCGCAAGAGCCGGGTCCGGAGGCGGGGGAGCCGGCAGTCGGTCACGGGGGTCGTCGTCAACGAGCGGCCGTCGCCCGGTCGCCGTGAGGTCGACCGGCTGCACGCCGTCCTGCACAACTGCGTCGTCCACGGCCCGGCATCGCAGGACCGCGCCGGGCACCCCGACCTCCGCGCGCACCTGCTCGGCCGGATCGGCTGGGTCGAGCAGGTGCACCCCGGTCGCGCGCGGCGACTGCGCGAGGAGTTCGCCCGCATCCGGTGGTGACCCGTCCGCACGCTCCGCCGTCCGCCGTCCGCCGTCCGCCGTCCGCCGTCCGCCGTCCGCCCTCGGCCGTCCGGAGGTGCACGGACGGCGACTCCGACACCGGGACACGCTGTCCGGGAAGCGCACACCGGCCGCCGGTCCTGAGACCATGCGATCGTGACTGGGCAGGCACGAGGGACGGAGCACCCCACGTTCCGACGCTTCCGGGTGGAGGCGGTCAGCGAGCACCGGGGTGACGAACTCGACGAGATCTACGGGACCGCCGGCGGGATCGACAGCGCGCTCGACACCTTCCGCTACCTCGGCGCGGGCGACGCCGAGGTCTCGGTCCGCCGGGCCGAGGTCCAGGGCACGCGGGCCGGCGTCATGCAGCCGCGCGACGAGCACATCGTCTTCTGGATCGGGGACGGCAGTGCGACCATCGAGGACCTCGACGGCGGCGACCCGCTCGCCGTGCAGCCGGGTGCACCGGTCCTGCTCACCGCCTCGCGTCGCTACGCCTTCACGGCGGACGTCCGCACGATCACGATGGTCCACCTGTCGGACCGCGTGCTCCGTCGCGCGCTCGTGCGCAGGGGACACCTGCCGACCGGGCCGGTGGTCCTCGCGCCGGAGTCCCCGGACGAGTCCGCGCGGCGGGCCCTGCGTGCCGTGATCCGTGCGCACGGTGGACCGGTCATGGACGCCGCGCTCGCCGACGCCGTCCGACAGACGATCAACGCGGAGATCGCCGACGCCGTCGTGGCGGCCTTCCCGGTCCTGCCGGCCGTCGCGCCGACCGGCCGTGGCTCCGCCGCGCGCGCAGCGGAGTGGATCCGCGCGCACGCCGACCAGCCGGTCACGCTCCGGGACATCGCGGACGCCGTCGGGATCAGCGAGCGGGGACTGCAGAACGCGATGCACCGTCGGTTCGGGGAGTCGCCGATGGCCAGGCTCCGGGCGGAGCGGCTCGACGGTGCCCGACGGGAGCTCGAGACGTCCGGCGGGGACCTCCTGGTGGCCGACGTCGCGCGCCGGTGGCAGTGGGCGCACCTCGGTCGGTTCGCCGCCGCGTACGCCGACCGCTTCGGCGAGCACCCGAGCGACACCCTGCACCGCAGCCGGCGGGACGACGGGTTCCGCTGAGGCCACGGCCGTCGAGCACGTGCCGGTGTCGGTGGTGCTCCCTACGGTGACGGCGTGGTCGAACCGGTGGACGCGTGGTGGCGACGGCGACAGTGGTCGCGGGGCACCGCCGTACCGTACGCCGTCGGCGAGTTCCGCTCGGCGTGGGCGTCGTACCCGGTGCTCGTGCGGCAGTACCACCCGGAGTGGAACCACGGCGTGGTGCTCACGCAGGTGCCGCCCGCGGCCGAGGTGCTGCTGACGTGGGAGTGCGACGTCGGTCACGTCTTCGTCGCAACGCCTGCCGAGCAGCGGTCGCGACCCGGGCGGGAGCGCCGACGGTCCGTCTGGTGCCCCGAGTGCCACCTGCAGGCGGCACCGCAGCGGTGGCCGGTGCTCCCCGAGGACTGGCCGGCAGCGGTCCCGCCGCCGCAGCGGGCGGAGCGGGTCAGCGGCCGCCGGACGCTCCCGTCGGCTCCGGGGCGAGGCCCGGTCCCCGGCGTGGGCCGGGTGCCGACCGGTGCGGTGGCGTCGTCCCGATCGGGGGCTCGTGCTGCGGGACGGTCGGGCGCACGCTCGACACGGGCGAGCGGTGCACGGTCGTCGCAGCCGGTCCCGCGGTCGATCTGCCCGAAGACCCCGAGGGTCCCGTCGGGTGACTCCTTCACGAGCGTGTGCGCCCCCGCGCCGGCGTCGGCGGTCGAGGCCGACCTGCGGCAGGCGCTGCGCGACCGGTTCGCCTTCACGTTCGACCACACGGCCATCCGGCTCGACCGCCCGTTCTTCGACCACGTCGAGGCCTGGCCGGACATCGTGCTCCCGGAGCTGCGCGTCGCGATCGAGTACGACAGCACGGGCCGACACGGGCTCGAGCACGTCGGACCCCGGCAGGAGACCGACCGGCGGAAGGACCGTGCCGTCCGCGCCGTCGGGTGGGAGGTCGTACGGATCCGCACCGGCCGCCTGCCGGCGCTCGGTCCGTACGACCTCGAGGTGTCCGGCATCTCCGGGCGCACGATCGAGCGGCTCGTCGACACCCTGCGGGACCTCCGCGGAGCGCTCTTCGTCGACGCCTACGCGCGCTGACGGCCGGATCGGCGCAGGGTCTGACGCGGGTACTCGCCGTGGCGCTGCTGGTAGGTCGCGGAGAAGCGGCCCGCGTGGGCGAACCCCCACTCGCGCGCGACCTCGGCGATGTTCGTCGTCGCCGGGTCGCCGGCGAGCAGCGCCTCGCGCACGCGGTCGAGCCGGACCTGTCGGATGTACGCGTTCGGCGAGAGCTCGAAGGTCCGCTGGAACGCCGTCTGGAGGGCGCGGAGACTGAGTGACGCGACCCGCGCCAGGTCGGTGCTCGTGATCGGCAGGTGCGCGTGCTCGTGGACGTACTCGACGGCTCGTCGGACGTGCGCGTTGCGGGGGAGCAGCAGCTCGTCCGGCAGCGAGGCGCTGACGATCGGGTACAGCTCCAGCAGTGCCAGCGCCCCGAGCCGACCCATCTCGGCCTGCAGCAGCGGGGAGGCGCGGCGGTCGAGGACGGTGTGCGAGATGAGCTGGACGCTGCTCCGCCAGACGCGCATCGCCCGCTCGTCCGGTCGGACGGTGTGGTCGAGCACGAGCTGCCCGGGCGCGGTCCCGCGTTCACCGGCGACCTCCTCGAGGGCGCTCCGGTTGACCTGGACGATGCGCTGGTCGTAGTCGTCGTACGAGAACGCGGCGCCCTGCTGCGGCCAGAGCTGCGGTCGACCGGGCTCCATCACGATCCGGGCGTCTCCCGACCCGATCGCAGCGGTGCCGCGGGTCGTCCACTGCACCACGAAGTCGTCGGACGGCGTCATGACGCCCTCGAGGTGGCCGTCGAAGCGGATCGACCGCAGCGACATCGCGGCGTCCCCCACCGCCGAGTAGCGGAACGCGAACGGCTGTCCGGTCGCGTCGGCGCTCCACTCGTTCCCCGCGTAGGCGGTCGCGAGGAAGTCGCGGGCTTCGTCGAGGTCGGAGCTCTGGGTCTCGACGTCGATGCGTGGCGGCGTGATCGGGTTCATGGGTCCCGTGCATTCTGTCCGCCGGACGCGGCGCTGTCCGGACACCGGTGTCCCCGGTCCGGGGGTGGACGACGTGGTCCGCACAGCAGGGATGTCCGGAGATCGTCGGACGAGGACTGCCGGACGTCCGTCTTTCGTCGTCGTCGCCCGGTCGGCGTCCGCCCGGCGCCGCGGTCTCCTAGCGTCCTCGGTGGACGGGTGCCGGATCGGCCGGCCCCCCGGAGACCCGAGGACGACGACCGTGACCATCATCGCCACCGACCTGGACACCGGACCCACCACCGCCCGCGCCGCCGGGATCGGTCGCACGACCCCGCGGTTCGCCGAGGTGGTGGAGGCCCGCCGACAGCGTGGCCTCCAGATCGCCGCGGTGTCGACCGGTCTGCTCTCGGTGACCGTCGCCGCGTCCGCAGCGATCCTGCTGGGACTGTCCGCATGAGCATCCCGCGCAACGAACTCGGCATCCGCGGGTCGCGGCTCTCCCGCGGGACCCGCGCGCTGCCCGGGGCGGACCACTCGGTCGCCGACACCGTGCTGCCGGTCCGACGGTCGGCCGCCGCCGACGCACCGACGCAGCCGATCGACATGCGAGCCCTGCTCGCCGAGGCCCTCGACGCCGCTCGCGTGTCGGGCCAGTAGGCTCGCGCCACCCGCGGTCCCGACCCTGCAGAAGGCACATGACCCTCCTCACCCTGACCCCCACCGTCCGTGAGTCCCCGGCACAACGCCGGGCGTCGACCGCGGCGGACACCCTGTTCACACGGCACGGCGTCACCCCGGTGACGCTCGACGACGTCGCGGACGAGGCCGGACTCACGCGCGACGAGCTCACTGCCGCGTACCCGTCGAAGCGGGAGCTCGTCATCGCCGTGCTCCAGCGCTGGCACGGCGCGTGGCGACGGGCACTCGACGGCATCGCTCGGGACGCCGACGATCCGCGGGACGAGGTCCTCGGGGTGTTCGGGTACCTGGAGCAGTGCTTCGCCGACGAGGGCTGGCGCGGCTGCGCGTTCATCAACGGGCACGCGGAACTCGGGCGCACCGACCCGGCGATCGCCGAGCTCGCGCGAGCGCACTTCGCCGACGTCGAGGCACACCTGACGCAGCTCTGCGCGCGTGCCGGCGTGCCGTCGCACGTGGCGCAGGCGCTCTCGTTGCTCGTCGAGGGTGCCCGGGTGGAGTCCGCCGTGCAGCGGTCGGCGCAGCCCGCACGGGTGGCTCGCCTGGGTGCCGCGATGCTCCTCTCGGTCTACGAACCGCGCACGTCCTCCTGACACCGCCCGTCGGGGTACGTCGCAGGGGTACAGGAGCCTGGGTCCCGCGCGATCCGGACGGTAGGAACGAAGGATGACAGCGACCGCCTTCTGCCTGCACGCGCTGGGCTCGAGCTCGGAGGAGTTCGCCCTCCTCCGCTCCGAGCTCGCCGGCACCCTCGACCTCGTCGGCATCGACCTGCCGGGCTTCGGGCGGAGCCCCGCCTCCGGTGGCACGACCGTCGAGGAGATGGCCGTGCTCGTCGAGCGGGCGATCGGGGCGAGCGGCGCCACCGAGTGGGCGATCGTGGGCCACTCGATGGGCGGCAAGGTCGCGACGGTCGTCGCCGACCGCACGGTCTCGGGCGCGAACGGCCTGTTCGGACTCCGCGCCGTCGTCCTCCTCGCCGCCTCGCCCCTCGCTCCCGAGCCGATGGACGAGGACCGCCGCGACGGGATGCTCTCGTGGGCCGCGGACGGGCCGATCGAGCCGGACCACGCGGCGGAGTTCGTCGACGCGAACACCGCCGACGTGCTGCCCCCGGACCGGCACGAGCAGGCCGTCCAGGACGTGCGCCGCACCGACCCGCGCGCCTGGCGCGACTGGCTGCTCCGCGGTAGTCGGGAGGACTGGTCGACCACGGCCGAGCCGAACCCCGTCCCGGCGCTCGTGCTCGCCGGCGCCGAGGACGGCGACCTGGCGGCCGGAGCGCAGCGTCGCCTCACGATGCCGCACTGGCCCGCCGCCGAGCTGCACGAGGTACTCGGCGCCGCGCACCTGCTGCCGTGGGAGCGCCCGCAGGAGGTCGCCGCGCTCGTGCGCAGCTTCTGGGAGCGGCGTGTCGCCCACGGACCGGTCGTCCCCGCCGACCAGGCCCGGGTGATCGCCTCGCCGCGGGTGAGTGCTCGGACCCGGGGCGTGCTCGCGGTGCGTGCGCTGCCCGACGACCCCGCCGCGACGCCGGACGCCCTGTCCCCGCAGCAGCTCGACGTGCTCCGGGCGGTGGCTCGGATCGTCGTCCCGCAGGCAGGGCCTGGAGAGGTGGACGTCGCGCTCCGTGTCGACCGTCAGCTCGCCGCCGGGCAGGGCGACGGATGGCGGCCCGACGGGATGCCGGAGGACGCCGACGCCTACCGCGGCGCGCTGGACGTGCTCGCGACGGTCGGTTCCGACGACCTGCCCGCGGTGCTCGAGGACGTCGCCGCCGGCCGGTACCGGTCGGACGGCCCGCTCGGGGCGGAACAGCTGCGCGTCTGGTTCGAGGACGCCAGCGTGGACCTCGTGAAGCAGTGGCTCGCCCACCCCGCCACGATGTCCGAGATCGACTACGACGGCTTCGCCAACGGTGGCGACGGCGTCCGGAAGCAGGGCTTCCAGCTGCTCGGAGCCGGGCAGCGGGAAGCGTGGGAACCCGAGGGAGCAGGACGATGAGACTCGACGTACAGCGCCACCACCAGGACGACGAGGTCGTCGACGTCGTCGTCGTCGGGACGGGTGCCGGCGGCGCCCCGCTGACCGCTCGCCTCGCCCGCGAGGGCCTGAGCGTCGTCGCGTTCGAGGCTGGTCGGAACACCGAGCCCGGCGACCACACGCCCGACGAGGTCGAGGCACCGGCGGACATCAACTGGATGGACGAACGCATCAGCGGTGGTGCCGCTCCGACGGCCTTCGGTCCGAACAACAGCGGGACCGGCGTCGGCGGCTCCACCCTGCACTGGGGTGCCTTCACCCCGCGCCCGAGCACGCACGACCTCCGTCTGCGCACCGAGAGCGGGCAGGGCGAGGACTGGCCGATCGACCACGCCGAGCTCACCGCGTACATCGAGCGCGTCGAGCACGAGGTCGGCGTCGCCGGCCCCGCGCACTACCCGTGGGACCCGGACCGCCGGTACCGGATGGGTCCGCCCGCGCGGAACGCCTCGTCGGACATGATGATGCGCGGCACCGCGGCGCTCGGCATCACCGCGACGGACGCACCGGTCGCCCTGACCACCGAGGACCGGGTGCAGGAGCACCACGGGCTGCGCCAGGCGTGCGTGTCCTGCGGGTCGTGCCACCAGGGCTGCCGCAACGGGGCGAAGGTGTCGATGGACACGACCTACCTGCCCGCCGCCGTCGCCTTCGGCGCGGAGATCCGTCCGGAGTCGTTCGTGCACGGCATCGAGCTCGACGCCGACGGCAGGGTGTGCGCCGTGCTCTACACGCGCGACGGCCGTGAGCGCCGCCAGCGGTGCCGGTCCCTCGTGCTGGCCGCGGGCGGGGTGGAGACGCCGCGTCTGCTCCTGCACACCGGGCTGGCCAACAGCAGCGGCCAGGTCGGTCGGAACTTCACGGCGCACGGGGCGACCCAGGTGTGGGCGACCTTCGACGAGTCGATGCGGTCGTACCGCGGCTACCCGTCGTCGATCATCACCGAGGACTTCGTCCGGCCCGCGGACGCTGACTTCGCCGGTGGGTACCTGATCCAGAGCCTCGGCGTCCAGCCGCTGACCTTCGCGACCACGCTGGTCCGCGGCGGAGGGCTGCGCGGTGCCGAGCTCGTCAAGGCCATGCGCGACTACCCGCGGACGGCCGGCGTCGGGATCAACGCCGAGTGCCTGCCGTACGACGACAACCGGCTCGTGCTCTCCGACGACCTCGACGAGCACGGCGTGCCCCGGGCCCGCGTGACGTTCTCGCCGGGTTCGAACGAGGACGCGATCCGCGCCCACGCCGTCCGCACCATGACCGCGATCGTCGAGGCCGCCGGCGGGACCGACGTCCGGGTGCTCGAACGCACCGCCCACACGATCGGCACGGCGCGCATGGGTTCCGACGCCGGGTCGTCCGTCGTCGACCCGGCGGGGCGGTCGTGGGACGTGCCGAACCTGTGGGTGTGCGACAACTCGGTGTTCCCGAGTGCCGTCATCGCGAACCCCGCGCTCACGATCATGGCGCTGTCCCTGCGCACCGCCGACCGATTCCTGCGGGACGACCCGGCAGCAGACCGGCAGCGCGCGACGGCCGCAGCGGCCTGACCCGAGGTGGGGGGGGGGGGCGCCCCCCCCCCCCCCCCCCCCCCCCCCCCCCCCCCCCCCCCCACCCCCCCCCCCCCCCCCCCCCCCCCCCCCCCCCCCCCCCCCCCCCCCCCCCCCCCCCCCCCCCCCCCCCCCCCCCCC
>NZ_JAQMHU010000030.1:0-38518 GCF_028307415.1 Curtobacterium uvaldense
CGACACCGACCAGGTCGAGGCACCGCAGCAGCAGTTCCTCGTCGTCCCCGGTGTCGACGAGGGCGACCGGACCGGCGGGGGGGGGGGGGGCGGCCGCGGCCCCCCCCCCCCCCCCCCCCCCCCCCCCCCCCCACCCCGGCTCAGCAACCACCCGAACGAGGGAAGCCGCATGACCACAGCTCTCTACCTCACCAGGCGCGTCCTGCAGGCGCTCGCCGTGATCCTCATCGTCACCGTCGTCGTGTTCTGCCTCCTGCACGCCCTGCCGGGCGGTCCCGCCCGCGGTGTGCTCGGTGTCTCCGCGACACCCGCGCAGATCGCCACCTTCAACCAGGCGCAGGGGCTCGACCAGCCGCTGCCGGTGCAGTACGTCCGGTTCCTCGGGCGGCTGCTCTCCGGGGACCTCGGCACCTCGTACACGCTCAACGAGCCCGTCGGGCAGCTCATCGTCGAGCGCCTGCCGAAGACGCTCGTGCTCACCGGACTGTCCGCCGTGCTCGGACTCCTCGTCGCGATCCCGATCGGGATGCTGCAGGCCGCTCGCCGCAACGGCGCGGTCGACTACGCGGCGACCGCGCTGGCGTTCGTCTTCTACTCGACGCCGGCGTTCTTCCTGGGGCTCGTCCTCATCATCGTGTTCAGCCAGCAGCTGCCGTGGCTGCCGTCGCAGGCACCGAGCGGCACCACCCTGGCCGAGGTGTTCCAGGACCCGGCGGGCCTCGTCCTTCCCGTCCTGACCGGAGCCCTCGCGATGATCGCCGTGTTCAGTCGGTACATGCGGGCGGCGACGCTCGAGAACCTGCAGGAGGACTACGTACGCACCGCGCGGGCCGGTGGAGCGTCGACCGCGGCGATCCTCCGGCGGCACGTGTTCCGGAACTCGCTCACCCCGGTGGTGGCGATGCTCGGCTACTACCTGCCGGTGCTCTTCGGCGGCGCACTCGTCACGGAGCAACTCTTCAACTACCCGGGCATGGGCCTGCTGTTCTGGAACGCGGCCCAGTCCTCGGACTACCCGACGTTGCTCGGCTGCGTGCTCGTCATCTCCATCGCGACCGTCGTGGGCACCCTGCTCGCCGACGTCGCGCAGTCCCTCATCGATCCCCGAGTGAAGGCGAGCCGCGCATGACCGCCGTCCAGATCGCGCCGGAGGCCCCCGGCGCCCCCGCGACCGTCGCCGCGACGGGCTGGCGTCTCGCCGTCCGTCGCTTCCGGCACAACACCCTGGCGGTCATCGGCCTCACCGTGATCGTCGTCATCGTGCTGTTCTGCTTCGTCGGGCCGTTCGTGTACCCGACCGACCAGGTGCACACGCAACTGTCCGAGGCGAACCTCGGCCCGAGCGCCGCGCACCTCCTCGGCACCGACGCCGTCGGGCACGACGTCCTCGGTCGGCTGATGTACGGCGGCAAGGTGTCGCTGATGGTCGGCATCGCGGCCGGTGTCCTGGCGACCGTCGTCGGCACCCTGTGGGGCTCGGTCGCCGGCTACCTCGGTGGTTGGGTCGACGCCGTGATGATGCGCGTCGTCGACGCGGGTATCGCGATCCCCGCCCTGTTCATCCTGCTCGTCATCTCGGCGATCACCACCCCGGGGGTCGCCGGGCTCATCGTGATCCTCGGGCTCGTGTCGTGGCTCGTGCCCTCGCGGCTGATCCGTGCGGAGACGCTGACGCTGAAGAACCGCGACTACGTCCTGACCCTCCGTGCGATCGGCGGGTCCCACGCTCGCGCGATCGGGAAGCACCTGCTGCCGAACTCGGTCTCGACGATCGTGGTCGCTGCGACGTTCCAGGTCGCCGATGCGATCCTGCTCGTGGCCTACGTGTCGTACCTCGGCCTCGGGGTGCAGCCGCCCGCGACCGACTGGGGCGGCATGCTCTCGGCGGGACTCACCGCCGCGTACTCGGGCCGCTGGTGGTTGATCGTGCCACCGGGGCTCGCCGTGATCCTCGTCGTCTGCGCGTTCAACGCCGTGGGTGACGGGCTCCGTGATGCCTTCGACGTGAGGGGCCGCTAGATGTCCGTCCTGACCACCACCGACCTCGGGGTCGTGTTCACCACGGAGACCGGTCCCGTCGACGCGGTCCGCGGCGTCTCCCTGCACGTCGACCCGGGGGAGACCCTCGCCCTCGTCGGTGAGTCCGGGTCGGGCAAGTCGACCTTGGCGCTCGCCGCGATGGGGCTGCTCTCCGGCAACGCGACGGCCCGGGGGAGCGCGGTCGTCGACGGCCACGAGGTCGTCGGGGCGACGGAGTCGTCCCTGCGCGGGCTGCGGGGCAACACCGTGTCGATGGTGTTCCAGGAACCGGCGACCGCCCTCGACCCGCTCACGCGCGTCGGCGCGCAGATCGCCGAGGTCATCCGGAACCACCGGTCGGTCTCCGCCGCCGAGGCCGCCGCCGCAGCCGTCGACCTGCTCGACCGCGTCGGCATCCCCTCGCCCGAGACCCGCGCGAAGGCCTTCCCGTTCCAGCTCTCCGGCGGACAGCGCCAGCGCGTCGTCATCGCGATGGCGATCGCCAACGAGCCGGCGCTCCTCATCGCCGACGAGCCGACGACCGCGCTCGACGTCACCGTGCAGGCAGAGATCCTCGAGCTGCTGCGCCGCCTGGCGGCCGACTCGGGGACCGGTGTCCTGCTCGTCACGCACAACATGGGTGTCGTCGCGGACTTCGCCGACCGCGTGGCCGTGATGCTGCAGGGTGAGGTGGTCGAGACCGGGGGTGTCGAGGACGTCCTGCTCCGCCCCAGGCACGACTACACGAAGCGCCTCCTCGCGGCGGTCCCACGGCTCCGGGTCGCGGACACGCCGCTCCCTCCGGTCAACACGCGATCGGCGGCCGTCGGCGCGGCGACGGAGGATCGGGCGCCGGTGGTCGACCTGCGGGACGTCTCCGTCGTCTTCGGCCGCGGCGCGCGGGCCGTCCCCGCCCTGCGCGGCATCGACGTCGCGGTGCACGCCGGCGAGACGGTCGGGCTCGTGGGCGAGTCCGGATCGGGCAAGTCCACCGCCGCCCGGGTCGCGCTCGGCCTGGTCCGGCCCACCGGTGGGAGCGTGCGGCTGTTCGACGAGGACCTCCGGCGCGTCCGCGGGGGATCGCGGCGACGACTCCGGGCGGGCATCGGCGTGGTCCTGCAGGACCCGGTGGCGTCGCTCGACGCCCGGATGTCGGTCGGCGAGTGCATCGCCGAACCCCTGGCCGTGCACCGACGCGGAACGTCGGCCGCTGAGCGTCGTCGTCGCGTGGACGAGGTGCTCGACGCCGTCCGACTGCCGCGCGCCCTGGCCGGTCGGGCTCCCCGCGAGCTCTCCGGCGGGCAGCGCCAGCGGGTCTCGCTCGCCCGGGCACTCGTGCTCGAACCCCGGCTGCTGGTCGCAGACGAGCCGACCAGCGCCCTCGACGTCAGCGTGCAGGAGGCGGTGCTCGAGGTCCTCACCGACCTCCAGCGCGACCTCGGCTTCGCCTGCCTGTTCGTCTCCCACGACCTGGCCGTGGTGCAGCACTTCGCGCAGCGCGTCGTCGTGATGCGGCAGGGGGTGGTCGTGGAGCAGGGGACGACGGGGGAGACCCTCGTGCACCCGCAGACCGACTACACCAGGCGGCTCCTCGCGGCGGTCCCGGTGCCGGACCCGGTCGTGCAGCGCCGTCGGCGGACGGAACGGTCGGCGACCCTGTCGGCGGTCGACGCGTGAGCGCGGTGATCGCAGGGATCGACGTCGGGGGCACGAACACCAAGGTCGTCCTCACCGACGCCGACCTCGTCGTCGTCGACCGCATCGACCTCCCGACACCCGCGCACGAGGGCGGTGCGGCGATCGTCGGTGCAGCGCTCGACGCCGTGGCGGGACTGCTCGACCGGCACGGTGCCGTGCTCGTCGGCGTCGGTGTCGGAGCCGCCGGTGTCGTCGACGCAGGGAGCGGGACGGTCCTGGTCACCGCGAACTCGTTCACCGGTTGGGCTGGCTACCGGGTCACCGAAGCGATCACCGCGGCCGTGGGGGTGCCCGCCACGCTCGACAACGACGTGAACGCCTTCCTGCTCGGCGAGGTCGCCACCGGTGCGGTCGAGGGGGAGACCGACGTGCTGGGCATGACCCTGGGCACCGGTGTCGGCGGCGCCCTCGTGCTCGGCGGGGAACTCTTCGCAGGGCCTCGTGGTGCCGCCGGGGAGATCGGCCACGTCCCCGGTTTCGGCGACGCACCGTGCACCTGCGGGCAGTCCGGGCACCTGGAGACGGTGGCCGGCGCACGCGGCATCGCCGACCGGTACGCCGAACGCTCCGGCCGTCGGGTGTCGGCGCGCGACGTGGCCGACGCCGCACGTTCCGGAGACGCTGACGCGGTCGAGGTGTTCCGGACCGCGGGGTGGGGCGTCGCCCGCGCGGCGCTGCTCGCGGCCGGGATCCTCGACGTGACCACGGTGGTCGTCGGTGGCGGCATCGCACGGTCCTGGGACCTCCTCGGACCCGCTGTGGCAGCGGCGATCACGGCGGAGCCCCCGGTCAGCGGTGCCGCGGTCCGGTTCGCGCACTCGGCCCTCGGTGCGGACGCGGTCGCCCTCGGCGCGGCTGCCCGGGTCCGAGCGCGCCTGTTCGAGGACGCCCCTGCACGCTGACCCTCAGCGCCCGGACCAGGACGCGGATCCGAACCCGTGTCGGTGGAAGTGCGGACTGGCGCGGCCCCCGGACGAGGGTCAGGATGACCGCAGTTGCATCCTGCAACGGTGCAGGAGCCAGGAACAGAGGAGTCCCCGTGAAGCACACCCTCGCAGCGGCGTTCGCCGCCGTGGCCGTCGTCGCCGGCGGCGTGTTCGCCGCCACCCCCGCCTCCGCGCTGCCCGCGGGCACCGAGGTCGTCGGCGGTGAGAAGGCACCCACCACCACCTGGGCCGTCCAGCTCGAGGCGTCCGGCGGCACCATCCCGTCCGGGTACGTCAGCAACTGCACCGGCGAGCAGATCAACGCCTCGTGGATCGTCACCGCCCGCCACTGCATCGACGGCATCGGCGCGATGAACGTCTACCACTCGAACTCCACCACGAACCGCGGCACCGCCGTCGCGATCGACCGCGTCAGCGCCGCGCCGGCCGGGGACATCGCGCTCGTGCACCTGCGCAGCACCTACGCGCTGTCGACCTACGCCCCCCTCGACCTGACCGCCGCGGCGAAGTCGAGCGGGACCGGCGTCATCCAGGGCTACGGCCTCCGCGCGAACGCGCAGCAGTCGGACGCGCTGTACCAGGCGACCGTGTCGCTCACGGGTGCGACGCGCGACGCCTACAGCGGCAAGGCGCAGCACGTCACCGGCGTCACCGGCGCGTCGAACCACGGCGACTCCGGCGGCCCGCTCCTGGTCAACGGCAAGGTCGTCGCGGTGTGCTCCACCGGCGACAGCGCCGACCCCGGTGCGGACACGACGGCCGGGTCGAACTACGCACTGCTGTCGCAGTCGTCCTCGTGGATCCGGTCGACGGCGGGCGTCTGACCGACGCGACCCACCGACGGACGGGAGGCTCCCCACCAGCTGGTGGGGAGCCTCCCGTCCGTCACGTGGTGACGTCGGCGCTCAGGCGCCGTGCGCCTCCTCGGCGACCGGCTGCCACTCGCGCCACGTCGCGAGCCGCGACTCGTAGTCCTGCTCGGCGATGCCGAGCGGCGCCTTGCCGAAGAAGACCCGCAGCGGCGGCTGCTCGGCGTCGACGACCTTGAGGATCGCCGAGCGGGTCGCCTCGGGCTTGCCCGGGTCCGATGCGGACGGACGCTTCGAGGCGGCCTCGCGGACGTCCGCGTAGGCGTCGAGCTCCTCGCTGTGCTTCGAGGACGGACCGGACCAGTCGGTCGAGAAGCCGCCCGGCTCGACGAGGGTGACGGAGACACCGAACCCCGAGACCTCCTGCGACAGGGACTGGGACAGGCCCTCGAGCGCCCACTTCGACGCGTGGTACGCGCCGACCGTCGGGAACGCGCTGATGCCGCCGATGCTCGAGACCTGCACGATGTGGCCCGAGCCCTGCTCGCGCATGATCGGCAGCGCCGCCTGCGTGACCCAGAGCGCGCCGAAGAAGTTCGTCTCGAGCTGCGCGCGGACCTCGTCCTCGGTGAGCTCCTCGACCATGCCGAAGTGGCCGAAGCCCGCGTTGTTCACGACCACGTCGAGCCGGCCGAAGTGCTCCGCGGCCTGCTGCACCGCAGCGGTGTCGGCGGCCTTGTCGGTGACGTCGAGCCGGATCGCCAGGAAGGTGTCCGGGTACTGCTCGACGAGTGCCTGCACGTCGTCGGTGTCCCGGGCAGTGCCCGCGACGGAGTCCCCGCGCTCCAGGGCGGCCTCCGCCCACTCGCGGCCGAAGCCCTTCGATGCTCCGGTGATGAACCAGGTCTTGGCCATTCGCTGCCTCCAGTTGCTGATCGGGTGACCGCGAGCAGGCAACGCCCGTCGCCCGGGTGCGACCTGGGTGCCCGGGTGACACGTGGCCGACTGGACCGGCACGGAGCAGCTCGCGAGCACCATGGCCCCATGAGCCAGTACGAGAAGCGCGACCCGAACTCCCTCTACCCGAAGCCGCCGTTCCCGAAGCAGGAGCAGTCCCTGCCGGGTGCCGCGTGGAAGATGGACCCGGAGCCCGACCACGGCGAGCAGAGCTACGTCGGCAAGGAACGGCTGACCGGCTTCCGCGGCATCGTGACCGGGGCGGACTCCGGCATCGGCCGCGCCGCCGCCATCGCGATGTCCCGTGAGGGTGCCGACCTCGTCCTCTCCTACCTGCCCGACGAGCAGGAGGACGCCGAGCAGGTCCGCGACCTCCTGGAGTCCGAGGGCCGCAAGGCCGTCCTCGTCCCCGGGGACATCTCCGACGAGCAGTACTGCAAGGACCTCGTGCAGAAGGCGGTCGACGAGCTCGGCGGGCTCGACACCCTCGTCATGGTCGCCGGTCGCATGGACAGCAACGACGACATCCTGTCGCTGACCACCGAGCACTTCGACTCGACGTTCAAGACGAACATCTACTCGCTGTTCTGGCTGACGCAGGCCGCAGTGCCGCACCTCGAGCCCGGCTCGACGATCGTCACGACCGGATCGATCCAGGCAGCGACCCCGTCGCCCGACAAGATCGACTACGCGATCTCGAAGAGCGCGGTCAAGACCTTCACTGAGGCCGTCGCGCAGCAGCTCGCCCCGAAGGGCATCCGTGTCAACTCGGTCGCGCCGGGTCCGGTGTGGACGCCGCTGCAGCCCGGGTCCGACGACGCCGAGACGGTGTCGCACTTCGGCGAGCAGTCGCCGTTCGGCCGCCCCGGCCAGCCGGCCGAGCTCGGAGCCGCGTACGTGCACCTCGTCAGCCCGGAGTCGAGCTACCAGTCCGGCTCGACCATCACGATCGCCGGCGGGACGCCCGCGTTCTAGACGGCGCTGCAGGAGGACGGGAGGCGCGGTGCCAGCTGGCACCGCGCCTCCCGTCTGCGGGTCGTCGCGTCAGCCCTGCGGCGGCGAGTACAGCTGCAGGTCGTTGCCCTCGCTGTCCTTGAAGGGCACGATCTTGCCCCACGGGTGCTCGCTGACGTCACCCGCGAACTCGACACCCTTCGACCGCAGGTCGGCGACCTCGTCCTCGATGCTGCCGTCCGGCTGGAACGACACGACCGCGCCGCCGCCGCTCGACGGGCTCGCCGACTCCCGACCGTTCAGGCCGATGCGCAGGCCGTTCGCGTCGATCTCGCTCCAGTCGTCGTCCTCGCTCGCGACCGTCAGGCCGAGCGCGTCGCGGTAGAACGCGACCGCGCGCTGCATGTCACTGACCGGTACCCAGACCGCTGCCACTCCGCTTGCCATGGTGTTCCTCTCGTCGTGCCGTCTCGTACCCGGCCGACGGTAGGTCGCGTGGTTGCGTGCGGGCACAGGCGGGGTGGTGTCCCAGTGCTCGGGTGGCAGTGTGGGCGGTGACGACGGGAGCAGGGCATGGCTGGTGTGACGCACGTGGTGCTGGTGCAGTGGGACGCAGCGCGGGACGGGGTCGGCGAGCACGCCGTGCAGGCGGATGCGCTCTGCCGTGACCACCTGCCCCGCATCGACGGAGTGGAGTCGGTGCACTCCGGACCGAGCATCAGCACCGAGGGCCTCGAGGGCGGGTTCGACTGGATGCTCACCGTGCGCTTCCGTGACCGCGAGGCGCTCGCCGGCTACCTGCCGCACCCGGAGCACCGTCCGGTCGCCGACCACATCGGCGCCGGCAGCAGCCGCGTCGTCGTGTTCGACGTCGAGGACTGAGCCGGGGGCGTCCTCCGCCGGGCCACGGGCGTCAGGCTGAGCGGTCTCTGATCTGCGCGTGCCGCGCGTGCCGGGCACGGGCGGCTCTCCCTGGGACGATGGGTGGATGAGCACCGAGCCCGAGCGCCGCCGCAGGAGGGCCGACGTCGTCGGCATCCTCGAGCCGAACCCCCACCCGCTGGCGACCGTCACGATCGGCAGCGGGGCCGTGGTCGTGCTGACGGTGATCGGGTTCTTCCTCGGTTCGGTGGACGCGGGGCTCGCGAAGGCGTTCAACACGCTGCACACCGGTGCGCTCGGTGCGTTCACGACGGCGGTCTACCACGTCATCAGCCCGGTGCCGGCGATCGCGATCACGTTCATCGTCGCTGGTGTCATCTGGTGGCGGGCACGGGACCTCCGACCGGCCCTCGGCTTCGGCATGACGATCGCGATCACGTGGCTGCCGTCCGCCGTCGTCAAGGAGATCGTCCACCGCGCCCGGCCCGACGTGGCACTGCTGCCGCACCCGTTCCCCGTCCAGCCCGACCCCGGGTACCCGAGCGGGCACACGGTCTACATCACGGCGTTCGTGATCGCGCTCGTGTGGGTCGTCCGCGAGACGCGGTGGCACCAGGTCGCCCGGGTCGCCGGTGTCGTGGCGATCGTGGTCGTGTTCCTGTCGGTCTCGATCGACGCCGTGCACTACCCGACGGACGCGGCGGCCTCGATCCTCTGGGCGCTGGCGGTCGCGCCGGCGGCCCGGGTGGTGTGGGTCGACTGGGCGATGCCCCGCATCCCGTTCCTCCGCCCGCGTGAGGGTGCCGCGGTACCGCTCGGGCGCCGCCACTGAGCGGCGCACGGCCCCGCGGCCCCACGCCGCTACGCCCGGCTGCGCTGCGCTGCGCTGCGCTGCGCTGCGCTGCTACGCCCGGCTGCGCCGCGCCGCGACGAGCGCGACGACGGCGACCACGGCGGCCGCGAGCATGACGACCGCGAGCGGCGCCGCCGTGTCCTCGCCCCCGATGCTCACGAGCGGCGACACGAGCGCCGCGAGCCCGAACTGCAGGGCGCCGAGCACGGCCGAGGCGCTGCCCGCGACCCCGGGGACCGCGCCGAGCGCCAGCGCCGTCGCGTTCCCGAGCACGAGGCCGAGCGACCCGACCGCCGTGAAGAGCGGCACCGCGAGCCAGAGGACGGGCGCCCCGGTCACGACGAGCAGCGCGAACGCCACGGTGGACGCCACCACGAGGGCGATGCCGAGCGTCAGGACGCCCTCGACCGAGCGGGTCGCGGTGAGCTTCGCCGACAGGATGCTCACGCCCATCAGCGCGAGTGCGTTCAGACCGAAGGCGAGCCCGTAGCCGACGGTGTCGAGCCCGAGCATGCCCTGGTACAGGAACGGTGACGCCGAGATGTACGCCATCATCACCGCGAACGCGAAGCCGAAGACCGCGGTGTAGCCGACGAAGGTCCGCGACCTCAGGGCCCGCAGCGGGGAACCGGACGCCACGCGCTCGGCCCGGAGCGCGTCACGCCGCGAGCGCAGGTGCGTCTCCCGCACGACGGCGAGCACGGCGACGAGCATCAGCACCGACAGGCCGAGCACGATCGTCAGCAGTCCGCGCCACCCGATCGGTCCGGTGAGCAGACCGCCGAGGAGCGGTGCCACCACTGGCGCGACCCCGCCGACGATCATCATGAGCGAGAAGGCGCGGGCGGCGGGCTTGCCGGTCGCCAGGTCGGAGATCACGGCGCGGCCGATCACCATGCCGGCCGCCCCGCCGAGGCCCTGCAGCAGCCGGGCGACGACGAGCACCGCCACGTTCGGCGCGAGTACCGCTGCGGCGCTCGCGAGGACGCAGAGCGCGGCGCCGGCGAGGAGCGGGGGCACGCGGCCGAAACGGTCCGACAGCGGCCCGAACACGAGCTGCCCCGCGGTCACACCGACCAGGAACGCCGTCAGGGTGAGCTGCACGGTCGTCGCCGAGGCGGACAGCTCCGTGGTCATCCGCGGGAACGCCGGCAGGTAGAGGTCGGTCGCGAAGGGCGCGACCGCGCTGAGCAGGCCGAGCACGAGCAGCAGGGGAGTCGTGATGCCCGTGGGGCGGGTGGAGGGCGTCGCCGTGGTGGCGCGGATGGATCCGGTGTCCGTCGTCATGGTTATGAAACCATAACTCATCGTCGCTGGACGGTACAGTGACGACATGGCACCAGCGGTCTCCGACGACGCCCTCGCCGAGTTCGCCGACGTCGTCCTGCGCATCGGTCGCGAGGTCGACCCACACGGCCCGCACGCGCTCGACATCGTCCCGCTGACCGGCACCGAGGCGCTCGTGATGCGCTGGGTGCACCGGAACCCGGGTGCGTCCCCGAGTGCCGTGGCCGACGCCACGGCGCTGCAGCGCAGCAACTGCAGCGTCGCGCTCCGCTCGCTCGTCGCGAAGGGCATGGTCGAGCGCCGCACCGACCCGGGCGACGCCCGGACCGTGCAGCTGCACCCCACCGCCCTCGCCCACGACAGCATCGCGCGGTTGCACGCGCACTGGGCGGGCCGGCTCCGCGCCGCCCTCGGTGGCGACGAGAGTGGCCTCGGCGCCGCGGCTGACCTGCTGGCACGCATCGACGACGGCCTGCGACGCGGCTGACGACGGCCGGGAGGCGCGTGGCGGCCCCGCCACGCGCCTCCCGGCCGACCCGTGGCAGGTCCCGACCCCGCGTGCCGTCCGGACGGGCTTGGTACCCTGGAGGGACACAACAGCAAGCAGTGTGTATCTACCGGCCGTCGGCCCCACCGACGGACAGCGGCGGCACCCGATGGGCCCGCCGCCGGATCAGGCCGGGCCCCAGAAGGCACACCCCCTCATGCTCCAACCTCGACGCTCCGACGCGTCCCTCGTCTCCCTCGCCGGTCGGTGGTACTTCCCGATCGCGTTCATCGCCCGTCTGCCCTTCGCGATGATGGTCGTCGGTGTCCTCACCCTCGTCGTCGCGTCCCGTGACTCCGTCGCCCTCGGCGGCATCAACTCCGCCTTCGTCGGCATCGGCTCGGCGATCTTCGGGCCGCTCGTCGGTGCGGCCGCCGACCGCTTCGGCCAGCGGGCCGTCCTCGTCCCCGTCGGACTCGCGAACGCCGTCCTGCTCGGCGTCCTGCCGATCGTGGTCGCGAGCACCGCGCCCGACCTCGCGGTCCTGGCGATGTCGTTCCTGATCGGCGCGACCGCACCGCAGGTCGCCCCGATGTCCCGCACGCGACTCGTGGCGATCATCCGCCAGCGCATGTCCCCGGCACGCCGCGACAAGGTCTTCAGCGGCACGATGGCGTACGAGTCGGCCGCGGACGAGACCGTCTTCATCGTCGGTCCGTTCCTGGTCGGCCTGCTCGCGAGCACGATCGCGCCGTGGGTGGCCGTCGCCGGTGCGTCGGCACTGACCTTCGTCTTCGTCACCGCCTTCGCGCTGCACCCGACCGGCGCCCTCGTCGTCGGTGGGCCGGCACAGGAGACGCGCGCCCCGGCCCGGCAGCTGCTCCGTCCGCGACTCCTCGTGGTCGTCGTCGGGATCCTCGGCATCGGACTCTTCTTCGGGTCGACGCTGACCTCGCTGACGGCCTTCACGGAACAGCAGGGCGAGGCGTCCCAGGCCGGCCTGCTGTACGGCGTGATGGGGATCGGATCCGCAGCACTCGCACTCGGATCGGCGGCGTTCCCACAGCGGTTCGGTGTGACCTGGCGCTGGCTCGTGTTCGGGGTCGTGCTGCTGGGCGGCGCGGTCGCCTTCAGCCGGGCGGACTCCGTCGTGGCGGTCGTCCTCGTGCTCGGGATCATGGGCATCGGCATCGGCCCGACGCTCGTCGCGCAGTACAGCCTGGGATCGGACCGGTCGCCCGTCGGCCGTTCGGCGACCACGATGACGATCCTCGGTTCGGCGGTCATCGTCGGGCAGTCGGTCGCGTCGGCCGTGGTCGGCGAGGTCGCCGAGCGTGCGGGCACCGGTGCCGCGATGGCGTTCCCCGCGTACGCTGCCGCGCTGGTCGTCGTCGCCGCCGTGGCGGACCTCCTGCTCGCCCGCCGCGAGGACGCTCCGGCGGCCGCGACCGCCTGAACCGGTCGCCGCGCGCCGTCGGTCGCCGCTCGGTGCAGGCTGGACTGCATGCGCATCCTCGTCCTCGGCGGCACCGCCTGGCTCGGCCGGACCGTCGTGCAGCACGCCCTCGACACCGGCCACGACGTCACGTGCGTCGCGCGCGGCTCGGACGTCCCCACCGGCGCCCGACTCGTGCGGACCGACCGGGACCGCGACGACGCCCTGACCGGGGTCGCCCGCGAGCGATGGGACGCGGTCGTCGACGTCTCCCGCACCCCGGAGCACGTCCGTCGAGCAGCCCGTGACCTCGAGCCCGTCGCCGACCGGTACGTCCTCGTGTCGACCGTGAGCGTCTACGCCTCGCAGGCCGAGCGCGGTGCCGACGAGCACGCCGCCGTGCTCGAGCCGTCGGACGACCCCGCCGACTACGGCGCCGCGAAGGTGGCGTGCGAACGTGCGGTCCTCGACGCCTTCGGCCCCGAGCGTGCCTCGGTCGCGCGGGCCGGGCTCGTCGGCGGACCGGGCGACCACACCGGACGTTCCGGCTACTGGCCGTGGCGGTTCGCCCGTGCCGCCGTGACCGGCCGTCCGGTGGTGGTCCCTGCGCGCACGGATCGACCCACCTCGGTGATCGACGTCCGCGACCTGGCGGGCTGGCTCGTCGGAGCGGCCGAGGGCGGACGGGCGGGCGTCCACGACGTCCCCGGCGAGGTCGTCACGCTGGGTCAGCACCTCGAGGCAGCACGGGCCGCAGCGGGCGGGGACGTCCCGGTCGTGGCGCTGTCGGACGAGGTGCTCCTCGCGCGTGGGGTGGCGCCCTGGGCGGGGGAGCGGTCCCTGCCGCTGTGGATACCCGACGACGACCACCAAGGCATGAACGACCGCCCGGCGGACCGCGCGCGTGCAGCAGGTTTGGCACGGAGGCCACTCGTCGAGACGCTGGTGGACACGCTCGCGTGGGAGCAGCTGCAACCGGTCCACCCGCACGGCGCGGGCCTCTCGGACGACGACGAGGCTGCCGTCCGCGACGCCGGGTGAGTCAGTCCTCGGTGTCGTCGACCAGCAGGTCCTCGTGCCGGTAGTCGTTCGACCGCAGCCCGGCACGCGCGATCATGTGCGTCGACACCGGCACCAGGAAGAGCTGGAACACGAGCACCGGCAGCACGACCCAGAACGCCGTCCAGGTCCACACCGCCACGACGATCGCGGCCAGGGCGAGCGCCAACCCGAGCACCTGCGGCTTCGCCATCGCGTGCAGCCGGACGAGGGGGTCCCGGAACCGGACGATGCCCACGGCGGCGCCGAACGACAGCCCCGCGGCGAGGAGCATCAGCACGAGGGCGATCCACGCACGGACGCCGGCCCCGTCGACGAAGGACTGCAGGATCTCGATCACTTCGACTCCTCCTCGGCGGCGTGCTCCGGCGTGGTCACGTCGATCCCCTCATCGGACGGGTCCGACGAGGGCGTGACGATCCGTGCGACGGCGATGGTCGCGAAGACGCTCGTCGCCGCGATGACGACCAGCACCGGGACGCCGGTCAGGTCGCGCCGGACCACCATCGCCGCGGCGATCACCACGAGCGCGGTGGTGAGCACCATGTCGGAGCCGATCATCCGGTCGAGGATCGTCGGTCCGCGGACGATCCGCCCGACGGCCAGCGCGAGCGTGGCGCCGAGCAGGACGAGCACGAGCGCGATCCCGACGGCCATGACGACGACCGCGGCGCTCACCGGGTCACCTCCGGCAGCGGCTCGGCGAGTTCGGAGACGTCCTGCTTCGACCCGATGGCGCGGATGACGAGCTCCTCGATGCGTGCGACGGTCCGCCGCTCCTGGTCGACCTGCTCACGGCGCTCGGTGTCGAGCACGTGGATGAGCAGGCGACGGCGGGGGAGGTCGACGTCGGCGACGTACGACCCGGGCACGAGGGAGATCGCCAAGGTGGCGAGCGTGAAGGTCATCTCCGACGTGGTGTGCAGCTGCACGAGCACGATCGAGCTCTGCCGGACGCCGCGCGGTCGGACGGCCGCCCAGGCCACCCGGAACGAGGCGACGACGACGTGCCCGGCCCACACCACGAGGAACCACAGTGCGCGCGGCAGCGAGAACCGCTTCGACAGGGGGACGGGCGGCAGCGGGAGCAGCTGCGTGACGAGGAGCGCGACGACCACGCCGCACAGCAGCGTCAGGACGCTCCAGGATCCCCACAGCAGCGCCCAGAGCACGGTCAGTCCGGCGACGAGCGGCACGTCGTAGCGCCAGGCGAGGGCGATCCGCCGGGCGTTCGAGATGCGGCGGGTGTCACTCATCAGCGCCTCCGTCCGTGCTGCCCAGGACGGCCTGCACGTAGCGGTCCGGCGACTCGAGTGACTCCGCTGCGCGGGTCGCGTAACCGTAGAGCGGACCGGCGACGACGGTGAGCGCGACCGACCCGAGGACCGCCACCGTCGTGACGGCGACGAGCATCCGGGGCAGCGGCGTGTGCACCGACGGCTCGACCGCGGGGGTCTGGCCGGTGGCCGGACCGGAGGCACTGCTCGCGTGCGCCGCGTCGGTGACGGTGGTCGAGCCTCCCGGGTGGTACGCCTCGCCCGTCTCCTCGGAGACGGTCAGCGGCGCCGGTTCCGGCGACCGCAGGTGCGCGTGCGGCTCGGCCGTGCTGGCGTGCGGTGCCGCCGCCTCGGCGGCCGGCTTGGGCCGCCAGAAGGCGGCGTCCCAGACGCGCATCAGCGCGTACAGGGTGAGGAGGCTCGTCACCACGCCGGCGCCGACCGTCACCCAGGCCATCGGGGAGCCGTCCTCGGCCGCGGCGCGGAACAGGCCGAGCTTGCCGATGAACCCGGAGAACGGCGGGATGCCCCCGAGGTTGAACGCCGGGACCAGGTAGAGCGCGGCGAGGAGCGGTGCGGCCTTGAGCAGCCCGCCGAGCGACCGGGTCGAGGTCGTGCCGCCCACGCGTTCCATCACCCCCGACACCAGGAACAGCGTGGTCTGCACGACGATGTGGTGCACCGTGTAGAACACGGCCGCGGCGGTGCCGACGACGGAACCGAGCCCGACGCCCATCACCATGAAGCCGATGTGGCTGATGAGCGTGAAGGACAGCAGTCGTTTCACGTCGGTCTGCGACACGGCCCCCAGCACGCCGACGATCATCGTGAGCACCGCGACCACGAGCAGCACCGTGTTGAGCTGTGGTCTCGGGAAGATGATCGTCTCGAGCCGGATGATCGCGTAGATGCCGACCTTCGTGAGGAGTCCGGCGAACACCGCGGTGACCGGGGCCGGTGCGGTCGGGTACGAGTCCGGCAGCCAGAAGGCGAGCGGGAACACCGCGGCCTTGATGCCGAAGGCGATGAGCAGCATCGTGTGGAGCAGGAGCTGCACGTGCTCGGGGAGCCCGGCGACGCGCTCCGAGATCTGCGCGATGTTCACGGTGCCGGTCGCGCCGTAGACCAGGCCGATGGACGCGAGGAACAGCGCCGAGGCGATGAGGCTCGTGATGATGTACGTCGTGCCGGCGCGGACGCGCTGCTCGCTGCCGCCCAGGGTGATGAGCACGTAGCTCGCCACCAGGAGCATCTCGAACGCGACGTAGAGGTTGAACAGGTCGCCCGCCAGGAACGCGTCGAGCACTCCGGCGGCCAGCACCAGGTAGGTCGGGTAGTAGATCGTGACGGGGGCGTCCTCGTCGTCGGCCGCGAGTCCCTGGCCGATCGAGAAGAGCAGCACGAGCAGGAGCACGCTCGCGCTCACGGTGAGGAGCAGGGCGCTCAGCCGGTCGACGACGAGCGAGATGCCGTACGGTGCCTGCCACCCGCCGACCTGCACGACGATGGTGCCGTGCTGGTCGACGAGCACCATGAGCGTGGCGGCCACGACCACGGCCACCGCGAGCACCGCGACCGTGATGGCCCGCTGGAGCTTCTGGTGCCGCAGGAGGCCGAGCGCGATGGCGGCGCCGAGCAGCGGGACGAGGACGAGCAGGGGGACGAGCCAGGTCATCGCGAGGCCTCCTCGTTCTGGACCGCTTCGGGGTCGGTGTCGATCTCGGGGTCGTCGTCCGCGGGGTCGTCGTCGCGGTCCTTGCCGATCGCGACGTCGGCCTCGTCGACCTCGACCTCGTCGGCGCGGGACAGCTTCCACGAGCGGTGGATGAGGGCGAGCAGGAACGCGCTCACCGCGAAGGTGATGACGATCGCGGTCAGGGCGAACGCCTGGGGGAGCGGGTCGGTGATGCCCTCGGACGAGCCGCCGATCGGGGGCTTGCCCGCCGCGCCGGACATGATGAGCAACAGCAGGTTCAGGGAGTTGCCGAGCAGCAGGAACCCGAGCAGCATCCGGGTCAGCGACCGCTCGAGCAGCAGGTACACGCCGCACGAGAACAGCACCGCCATCGCGATGACGAGGACCAGGGTGATGGTCATACGGCACTCCCCTCCGGGGTCGCTGCGGCGGCGTTGTCGTCGACGTCGCCCTCCGTGGTGTCGGTGATGCGCGCCCGGGAGTCCTCGAGCCGTTGCCGGTCGACCTCGGCACCGAGGCTCCGGAGCACGTCGAGGACGAGCCCGACGACCACCAGGTAGACCCCGATGTCGAAGAACGTCGCGGTGACGAACTCGACGTGCCCGAGCACGGGGACGGTCGCCTCGAAGAACGCGGAGTACAGGGCCTCCTTCCCGAAGAACAGCGGGACGATCGCGGTCGTGGCCGCGGTGGCGACGCCCAGGCCGAGCAGGCGACCGGCGCGGACGGGCGCGGCGGCGCCGAGCTCCGCGGGACCGCCCGCCAGGTACCGACCGGCCAGCGCGATGCCGGCGACGAGTCCGCCGGCGAAGCCGCCGCCGGCCGTGTTGTGCCCGGCGAAGAGCAGGTAGAGCGAGAGCACGACGAGGCCGTGGAAGAGCAGGCGGACGACCACGTCGAGCAGGGCCGAGCGACCGGTCGGGATCGCCGCGCTCGTCGGCAGCCAGGCGCGGGGCTCGCCGTCCGGGCGGTGCTTGTCGCTCGTCACGGTCGCCGGCAGGTCGCGCAGCCGCGGCAGGGTGTCCTCGCGCGAATCGAGGAAGATCAGGCTCGCGACACCCGTGGCCGCGGCGACGACGACGGTCAGCTCACCGAGCGTGTCCCAGCCGCGCAGGTCGACGAGGGCGACGTTCACGACGTTCAGGCCGTGACCGAAGGACTTCGTGAGCGCCGGGATGTCCGGCCAGATCGGGGTGCTGTTCCGTGCCGAGGCCGCGACGACCACGACGACGGCCAGGGTGGCTCCCGCGAGGCCGGCGAACAGGGCCCGCACGATCCGGAAGCGCGACGGGTTGGCCGTGGCGATCCGCGGGGGGAGCCGGCGGAGCACCAGCACGAACGCGATGAGCGTGACGGTCTCGACCACGAGCTGGGTGAGCGCGAGGTCGACCGCACCGTGCAGGACGAAGAGCACGGACATCCCGTAGCCGGTGACGCCGACGAGCACGGCGGCGGCGAACCGGGTCTTCGCGGTCAGCACCGCGATCGCGGCGACGGCCATCACGGCGACGACCGGTACCTGGCCCCACGAGTCGGCGAAGCGCACGCGGAACGCCCACGGGCCGCCGAGCACCAGGTTCGCCAGGGCGCCGGCGACGAACACCGACAGGATCACGGTCAGGTAGTAGGGAAGCGAACCGCGCTGGACGCCGGCCGTGAGCCCGGTCGCCAGGCGGTCGAGCCCACGCATGGTCTTCCGGTAGGTGTCGGCCGCGCTCGGTGACCCGGAGAGTCGGTGCTGCAGGGCCTCGACCCGGCGTCGTGCCAGGAACAGGAGGACGCCGCCGACGAGCGTGATCGCGGAGAGGCCGAGCGCGGGCTCCAGGCCGTGCCAGAGCGCCAGGTGCGGGACCTCGCCCTCGGGCAGGGCCGCGGCGGTGGCAGCGGGTTCGACGCCGTGCGCGACGACGGGCGTGAGCAGGCCGAGCGCGAGTCCGGCGACGGCGAGGACGGACGGCACGACACCGAGTCCGTGCAGGCCGTGCGGCTCGGTGTCGGCCACGCCGGACTTCCGGGCGAACGTGCCCCAGAGGAAGCGGAGCGAGTACGCGACGGTGAGGAGCGAGCCGAGGGTCACCCCGACGAGCGCGATCCACGCCCAGGCCGCCTGCGGTCCGTGGAGCTCCTCGACGAAGCCGGTCAGGACGGCCTCCTTCGCGACGAAGCCGATCGTCGGCGGGATGCCCGCCATCGACGCGAGCGCGAGGACGCTGACCACGACGAGCCACGGCAGCTTCCGCCCGAGACCGCTGAGCTTCCGGAGGTCGCGGGTGCCGGTCGCGTGGTCGACGGCTCCGACGACCAGGAACAGCGTCGACTTGAACGTGGCGTGCGCGACGAGCAGTGCGATCCCGCCCAGGGCGACGGCCGGAGCGCCCCACCCGGCGGCGAGCACGAGGAAGCCGAGCTGCGCGACCGTCCCGTAGGCGAGCAGCAGCTTCACGTCGGTCTGGCGCAGCGCGCGGTAGCCGCCGATGAGCATGCCGAGCACACCGAGCACGGTGATCGTCTCGCGCCAGCCGGTCAGCAGCGCGAACGCCGGGGCCAGGCGGGCGACCAGGTAGATGCCGGCCTTCACCATCGCCGCGGCGTGCAGGTACGCGCTGACCGGGGTCGGCGCCGCCATCGCTGCCGGGAGCCAGAAGTGGAAGGGGACGATCGCCGACTTCGTCAGGGCGCCCAGGAGCACGAGGACCACCGCGACCGGCACGAGCGGCCCCGGACGCCCGACGAGCTCCGGTGCCTGCGCGATGATGCCCGACAGGCTCGTGGTCCCCGCGGTCACGGACAGGGCGACGAGTCCGGCGAGCATCGCCAGCCCGCCGGCGGTCGTGACGACGAGGGCCTGCATCGCGGCGGCACGGCTCGCGCGCTTGTCGGCGTCCTGCCCGATGAGCAGGTACGAGAAGACCGTCGTGGCCTCCCAGAGCACGAAGAGCACGATCACGTCGTCGGCGACGACGAGGCCGTACATCGACCCGGCGAAGGCGGTCAGGACGGACGCGAACCGGCCCAGTCCGGGCTCGTCCCGCTCGAAGTACGACGCGCAGTAGACGAGCACGAGCGCACCGACGACGGAGACCACCAGGGCGAGGACCCACGACAGGGCGTCCATCCGCAACGACAGCGCCAGGTCGAGCTCCGGGATCCACTGCCACCGGCTGGTGACCCCGCCGTGGAGTGCGGCGTCGCTCTGGGCGATCGTCAGCACCGCGGCGGCGGCGGGGGCGAGGGCGGCGACGTAGAACACGCGGCGCCCCATCAGCGGGGTCAGGGCGGGGACGATCAGGGCGACGATCGCGAACGCGACGAGGACGGAGACCATCGGGCACCTCCTCGGGGTCGGGCTGCAGTCCGGCTCACTGGGCCCTCACAGCCTACGGAGAGGCGGATGGCAACTTCCTGAGCGACCGGACAGCCGGAGCGAGCGTTCCCTCCACTCTGCTCCGCGTCCGGCCTCAGCGACCGTGCGCCCGTGCCGGGATCTGCGTCGCGAGCTTGCCGCCGGAGACGTCCAGCAGTGTGCCCGTGACGTAGGCGGACGCGTCGCTCGCCAGGAAGACCAGGAGGTCGGCGACGTCGTCGGGCGTCTCCCACCGCCGGAGCGACAGGGTGTCGAGCAGCCGGTCCTGCTCGGCCTGCGGCATCTCGGCGAACCCGTTCATCGCGGTCGGCACCATGCCGGGCGCGTAGGCGTTCACGGTGATGCCCCACGGGCCGAGCTCCGACGCCAGCACGCGGGTGAACGAGACCACCGCGGCCTTCGACGCCGCGTAGGCCGCGCTGCCGACGCTCGGCACGATCGCCGCGAACGACGCGGCGTTGACGATCCGCCCGCGCCCGGCCGCCTGCATCACCGGCGCGACCGCCTGGCTGACCAGGAAGGTGCCCCCGAGGTTCACGTCCATGCACCGTCGCCACTCGTCCCAGCCGAGCTCGGCGACGGTCCCGGTGACGTTGATGCCCGCGTTGTTGACGAGCACGTCGACGGTGCCGTGCCGGCGGACGACCTCGTCGACGGCCGCACGCACGGAGGCCGGGTCGGCGACGTCGCAGACGACACGGTCGACGCCGTCGTCACCGGCGTCGTCGAAGGCGAGGTCGAACGCGACGACGCGGCACCCCTCGGTGGCGAACCGCGCCGCGAGTGTCCGGCCGATCCCCCGGCCGGCTCCGGTGACGACCACCACGCGGTCGGTCAGGTCGAGGTGCATCGTCGCTCCCGTCGTCGGTCTGTCCCGGCAACGGTGGGCGCCCCTGCCTTGAATCGTCATACTATTCGAGCATGACGGCGAAGGTGCTCTGGATCACGGGTGGCGGCAGCGGGATGGGGGCGGCGAGCGCGGTGGCCGCAGCCCGTGACGGGTGGACGGTGGTGCTCAGTGGGCGTCGCCGGGACCGACTCGAGCAGGTCGCGGACGAGGTCCGCGCGGTCGGCGGGACGGCGGACGTCGTGCTGCTCGACGTGACGGACGGCGACGCGGTGCCCGCAGCACGCGACGCCGTGCTCGGACGGCACGGCCGGATCGACGGCCTGGTGCTGGCAGCCGGGCTGAACTCGCCGGCGCGACGGTGGGACGACCAGTCGCTCGCCGACGTCCGCGCCGTCATCGACACGAACACGACCGCCGTGGTGGCGGTGGTCGACGCTGCACTGCCGGCGCTCCGGGACGCGGGCGGTGTCGTCGTGGTGGTGTCGTCCTACGCGGGCTGGTCCTTCCAACCCGGTGCCGGTGTCGCGTACTCGGCGAGCAAGACCGCCCTCGGCTCGATCGTCCGGACGCTCAACCAGCAGGAGGCCGAGCACGGCGTGCGGGCCACCCACCTGTGCCCGGGCGACGTCGCGACGGACTTCCTGGACCAGCGTCCCGAGGTCCCCGACGCGGCGGCGCGCGCTCGGATGCTGCAGCCCGACGACGTCGGCCGCACGGTGGCCTTCGTGCTCGGGGCGCCGGCCCACGTCCGCATCGACGAGCTCGTCCTGTCACCCGTCGCGCAGCGGTGACGAGCGCCTTCGACCGGGTGCTCGACGGGATCGGGACCGCCGTCGTCACCGGCACCTTCGCGCCGGGGAGCCGTCGGAGCACCGACGACCTGGTGGCCTGGTCGGGCGCGAGCCGCAGCATCGTCCGTGAGGCGGTCCGCGTCCTCGTCGCGCTCGGCATGCTCAGTGCGCGCCCCCGCGTCGGCGTGGTCGTCGCCCACCCCACGGACTGGGACGTCCTCGATCCGCTGGTCGTCCGCTGGCGGCTCCGGGGGCCCGACGCGGCGCAGGTCTCCGTCGAGCTCCGCGAGCTGCGGGTCGCCGTGGAACCGGCAGCGGCCGCCGCGGCGGCCCGACGAGCACCGCTCGAGGACTGCGCGGCCGGACGGGAGGCGCTCCTCGCCACCGCGGACGAGCTCGCGTCCGCCGCGGCCGAGGACCGCCGGGTCGACTTCACGATCGCGGACGTCCGGCTGCACTCCCTCGTGCTGGAGCTGTCCGGCAACGCGCTGTACCGACGGCTGCACCGCGTCGTGGGGGAGGCGCTCCGTGAGCGCGGGAGCATCCGGCCGGACCGCCACGACGTCGGCCTGCACGTCGCGCTCGTGCAGGCGGTCGTCGGGGGTCGGTCGGACGAGGCCGCCGACGTGATGCGCGAGATCGTGCGGCGCACCGAGCACCGGCCGGGCCCGGACCTGGGATGATCGTGGTCGGCGCACCCCGCGTCGACGGAGGTGACCGGTGGACGCAGCGCAGGAGATGGTGCTCCAGCTCGTCGGGACGCCCTGGGCCTTCCTCGTGGTCGGGCTCGTGCTGGCCGCCGGCAGCGTTGCGGTGTTCCTGCCGAGTCAGGCGCTCGTCGTCGCGATCGGCACGCTGCTCGTCGGTGGTGACGGTGGGTTCCTGCCCGTGCTCGTCCTGGTGGTCGCGGCGACGATCGGGATGGTGCTCGGCGACGTCGCGCTCTGGCACCTGGCGCGGACGGTCGACCTCGGCTCGCGGTCGTGGTTCAGCCGGCCGAAGGTCAGGAAGGCGCGGGAGTCGATCGACGCCAGGTACCGGAAGGCCCCCGGACGCATCGCCGTCCTCGGCCGCTTCATCCCGATGGGGCGCCTCACGACGAACCTGGTCGGTGCGGACAGCGGGCTCGACCTCCGGCGCTTCCTGGTCAGCTGCCTCGTCGCCGACGTGGTGTGGGCGGCCTACTGCGTAGGGATCGCGGCGGCCACCGGGCACTGGAGCCGGGAGCAGCCGTTCCTCGTGACGACCCTCGCGGTGGTCGCGTCGATCCTGCTCGGCCTCGCGATCTCCGCGGTCGAGAAGGCCGTGCGGCGCCGCGCCGAGGCCGCTGCGACCGCCTGACGCCGTAGCGTGGAGGGCACCGTCCGAAGGAGGACCCGTGTCGAGCCTCACCGAACTCGTCCCCGACCCCGACGCCGTCGAGCGCCTCGCGACCGGCAGCACCTGGGCCGAGGGACCGTGCTGGATCCCGTCCGACCGGACGGTCCGCTGGTCGGACATCCCGGGCGACCGGATCCTCGAGTGGCACCAGGAGACCGGCGGTACGACCGTGTACGCGTCGGACGTCGAGTTCACGAACGGCCGCACGCTGGACCGCGACGGCTCCGTCGTGCAGTGCTCGCACGGGCGGCGACGCGTCGAGCGCGACCGGGGCGGCGTCGTCACCGTGGTCGTCGACGGCTGGGCGGACGCTCGGTTGAACTCGCCGAACGACGTCGTCGTCGCGCGGGACGGCTCCGTCTGGTTCACCGACCCGGCCTACGGCATCACCCAGCCGCGTGAGGGACACCCGGGCGAGCGGGAGTACGGCGACCACTGGGTGTTCCGGTGCGGACCGGACGGCGAGGACCTGCGCCCCGTGGTGCTCGACGTCGACGAACCGAACGGTCTCGCGTTCTCGCCCGACGAGCGCGTGCTCCACGTCGCCAGCTCGTCCGCCCACGAGCCGGTCATCCGCGCCTACGACGTCGACGGCCACCGCGTGAAGAACGGCCGGGTGTTCGCCCGGCTCGGCGAGGGTGAGGGCGTGCCGGACGGCATCCGGGTCGACGTCCACGGCAACGTGTGGTCCTCGACCCACCGGGGCGTGACGGTCTTCGCACCCGACGGCGCCCGCATCGGCGACGTCGCCGTGCCCGAGGTCGTGTCGAACCTGTGCTTCGGAGGCGACGACGGCACGACGCTCTTCGTGACCGCGACGACCTCGCTGTACCGCATCGCGACGACGACGCGGGACGCCGCTGCCGTATCCTGACCCGGCCATGCAGTGCGACTACTTCGACCGGGGGGTGTGCCGCTCGTGCACACTCATGGGACAGCCCTACGGCGACCAGGTGCTCGACAAGGAGATCCGCACGCGGGAACTCCTGCGGGACGCCGTCGAGGCCGCAGGGGGCCCGGGGGCGGTCGAGTGGTTGCCCGCGATCACGAGCCCGGAGTCCGGGTACCGCAACAAGGCGAAGATGGTCGTCGGCGGCACGGTCCAGCGCCCCACGGTGGGGATCCTGGACCACCGGCAGCGCGGCGTGGACCTGCGGCACTGCGGCATCTGCACGCCGGGCATCCGACGGGCGCTCCCGGTCCTGGCGGACTTCGTCGCCGACACGGGGCTGATCCCGTACGACGTGGCCGCACGTCGGGGCGAGCTCAAGTTCGTGCTCGTGACCGAGTCCCCGGACGGCGAGCTCATGGTGCGCTTCGTGCTGCGCTCCGAAGGGCAGCTGCCACGACTGCGTGAGCGCCTCGACGACCTGCGGCGGGTCCTGCCCGAGGCGGTCGTGGTCACCGCGAACCTGCTCCCGGAGCACAAGGCCGTCACCGAGGGGGAGCGCGAGGTCGTACTGACCGAGCAGGAGACGCTGCCGATGCGGTTCGGCTCGATCACGATGCACCTGCGACCGCAGAGCTTCTTCCAGACGAACACGAGCGTCGCGAGCCAGCTGTACGACCAGGCGTCGGCGTGGATCGACGAGGTCGGGCCGGCCTCGATGTGGGACCTGTACTGCGGTGTCGGCGGGTTCGCCCTGCACGCAGCGCGCCCGGGTCGTGCCGTCACGGGGATCGAGACGAGCCGGGAGGCGATCCGCTCCGCGAAGCAGTCCGCGCGCGAGGCGGGGCTGACCGACGTCCGCTTCGCCGCGGACGACGCGACGGAGCACGCCCTCCGGGCCCGACCGGACGCGCTGCCCGAGCTGGTGGTGGTGAACCCGCCGCGCCGGGGCATCGGCGAGACGCTCGCGACCTGGCTCGAGGAGTCCGAGGTCGAGCACGTCGTCTACTCGAGCTGCAACCCGGTCACCCTCGCGAAGGACCTCGCGCGCATGCCGTCGCTCCGCCTGCGGCGGGCGCGCGTGCTCGACATGTTCCCGCAGACCGGCCACCTCGAGGCCGTGACGCTGCTGTCCAGGCGCTGACCAGGACGCGACCAGCCAGCGGTCGGGAGGCTCGCTGCCAGGCCGCCACGGGCCTCCCGTCCGCAGCATTGCCAGGAAACTGCCAAGGTCACGTACCCGGGTACAGACCGATTCGCATGCCCACGGTGATCGGGGCACTCAGGAAGACCGGTGGGGGACATAGCACTCACGGGTAGAACTCATTGTCTCGGTTTGATAACAGTCACGAATTTCCTATGGTTGCCGACCAGCGCCACCGGCACGAGACCACTGCCCCCGGCGGCGCACCCCACGACATGACCGCGATCGGTCGGGACGGGCAGTGGCGACCGGGTCCGCTCAGGCGGGCGCCAGGTCCGTGGTCCCGGTGGAGCGATCAACCATGAAGAAGCTTTCCCGTACCCGCACCATCGTCGGTGGCCTGGCCTTCGCCGGCATCGCCGCGACCGGTGTCGGCCTGGCGGCAGCGCCCGCGAACGCCGCATCCGGTTCGACCTGGGACGCCCTCGCACAGTGCGAGTCCGGTGGCAACTGGGCCATCAACACCGGCAACGGCTACTACGGCGGCCTGCAGTTCAACCTCGGCACCTGGCAGGCGAACGGCGGCGCCGGCAACCCGGCCTCCGCGAGCCGCGAGGCCCAGATCGCCGTCGCAGAGCGCGTCCTCGCGTCCCAGGGCTGGGGTGCATGGCCGGCCTGCTCCGCGAAGCTCGGACTGAGCGGGACCACGGGTGCCGCTCCGCAGGCCGCCGCTCCGGCCCCTGCCGCGCCGCAGCAGGCTGCACCGCAGCAGGCCGCGCCGCAGCAGGCTGCACCGAAGGCGACCACGCCGGCCGCACCGAAGGCGACCACGCAGGCCGCTCCGAAGGCGGCCGTGTCGAGCAAGCCGGCCGCGGTCGCGACGAGCGGCAAGACGTACACGATCGAGTCGGGCGACACGCTCGACAAGATCGCGACGAAGCTGAACATCGACGGTGGCTACATGAAGCTGTGGGCCGCGAACACGTCGACGATCGACGACGCGAACCTGATCTACGCCGGCCAGGAGCTCCAGCTCCCCGCCTGATCGACCTCGCGATCCGACACGAGACCCCCGTGGCACCTGCCGCGGGGGTCTCGTGCTGTCCGGGATTCGCCGGCGCGACCGTCAGCTCGGGCGATCCTCGAGCCACCGCTGCAGGTCGTCGGACCGCAGGGCGCTCGAGATCGCGGCGCGGTCGTGGTCGTCCAACCGGACGAACGACTGGCCGTCGGGGGTCGTCCCGCTGCCCGCGGTCGGCATCGTGAACGTGACCAGGTCGTCCGGTCGGACCTCGCGCAGGGACCACCCGAGACGGACGATCGTCGCCGCGTCGAGCCCGGGGTCCACCGCCAGGTGCTCGCTCGTCGCGGTGACGAACTCCTGCAGTCGCCCCGGGTGCGTCAGGGTGCCGCGCGACAGGGCCTGGTCGAACACCCCGCGCAGGAACGCCTGCTGGTTCCGGACGCGTGTGTGGTCGGCGTCGGCGAACGCGTACCGCTCCCGCACGAAGGCCAGGGCCTGTTCGCCGTCGAGCCGGTTCGCACCGCTGACGAAGTGGTGGCCCCGCGCCGTGAAGTCCTGCGGTGACTGCACCGTCACGCCGCCCAGTGCGTCCGTCATGTCGGCGAACCCGGCGAGGTCGACCTCGGCGACGTGGTCGATCCGGACGTCGAGCAGCTGCTCGACCGTCTGCACCGTGAGCGGGATGCCGCCCCAGGAGTACGCGGCGTTGATCTTGGCCCGGCCGTGGCCGGGGACCTCGACCCACGAGTCGCGCATGATCGACATGAGGTACACGTGGCGGCGGTCGGCGGGCACGTGGGCGAGCATCAGCGTGTCCGACCGCCCGCCGGCGGTCTGGTCGCCGTCGGCCAGTCCGGCCCGCGAGTCGGAGCCGATGAGCAGGATGTCCTCGGCGCCGCCGGAAGGTGCGGGCCGGTCGCCGGCGGGGAAGGGGTCCGCGATCGCCTCGGTGTGGTCGTCGAAGCTCCGGGTCAGACTGCCGACGAAGACCGCTGCGACGACCGCGAGCAGGGTGGCGATGCCGACCAGGGTGCCGGTGGTGGCGACCAGCGCGACGAGCGCGGGGTGCCTGCGCCGCCTCCGGGTCGTTCTTGCTGTTGCTGCTGCCGCGGCTCGGGCGGCGCGACGCTCGGACATCGGGACTCCTCGGGTCAGGTCGGCCTGCGCCGACCCGGAGAGTCTACAGCATGTGGTATTTCAGTGTCACGAGCGGTGCAGGACGCCGGTCAGCCGCCGGCGGAGCTCCGCGTCCTCGGGGAGGACCTCCCGCTCGATGTGCTGTGCGGTCTCCCATGCGCGGCGACCCTCGTCGGTGACGGACACCACGCGACGCCGGCGGTCCTCCGGGTGGGCGGTCCGCTCGACCAGGCCGTCCCGTTCGGCCCGCTCGAGGGTCCGCGACATGGTCTGGGGCTGCACGCGAGCGGTCCTGGCGATGGTGTCCGCGCCCGTCGGGCCGGTCCGCAGCAGGATGTCGATCGCGACGAGGGCGGCGTGGGTCAGCCCGATCGCCCGGAGTCGCTCGTCCCACTCCCGCTCGACGGCACGTGCCGCGGCGGAGAGCAGGCGTCCGAGCGGCCACTGCTCCGCGGGTTCGTGCATGATCGGAGTCTACGGGCGGTCCTCCCGGCGGCGTCGGCGCGGAGATAGTCAGCATGCTGACGATCGGTGTACGCTCACCGACGTGTCCCGGTTCCTCCGCATCGTCCTGCCCGCGCTCGTCATCCTCGTCTGGCTCGTCGTGGCCGGCGTCGGCGGTCCTGTCTTCGGGAAGATCTCCGAGGTCGCCACGAACGACCAGGCGTCGTTCCTGCCGGCATCGGCCGACGCGACGAAGGTGCAGGAGCGTGCCGCCGACTTCCGACAGGCCTCGGGGGCACCCGCCATCGTCGTCCTCGACCGCGACGGCGGCCTGACGCCCGACGACCTCACTGCGGCCCGTCGGATCGCCGACACCATCGGCGAGCGCGACGACGTGCAGGGCACGAGTCCGGTGATCCCGAGCGAGGACGGCGACGCCGCCGAGATCGTCGCGACACTGACCGAGGACGCGGAGACCGGGGACGCCGTCTCGGCCATCCGGACCACGGTGGACGAGGCGCTGCCCGCCGGCGTCTCCGGGTACGTCACCGGTCCGGCGGGCTTCACGGCCGACCTGACCGAGGCGTTCGCGGGCATCGACGGCCTGCTGCTCGGGGTGGCACTGGCCGCCGTGTTCGTCATCCTGATCGTGGTCTACCGGTCGCCGCTGCTGCCGTTCCTGGTGCTCGGGACGGCGACCTTCGCCCTGTGCGCCTCGATCCTCGTGGTGTACGCCCTGGCGAAGGCGGGGGTCGTGACGGTCAACGGGCAGGTGCAGGGCATCCTGTCGATCCTCGTGATCGGCGCCGCGACGGACTACGCGCTCCTCTACACGGCGCGCTACCGCGAGGCACTGCGCGAGCACCGCACCGGCTGGGAGGCGACCCGGGCCGCTCTCCGCGGCGCGTTCGAGCCGATCGTCGCCTCGGGCGGGACCGTCATCGTCGGGGTGCTCTGCCTGCTCCTGTCGGACCTCAACTCGAACAAGGCGCTCGGGCCGGTCGCCGCGATCGGGATCGCCTTCAGCCTGCTCGCCGCCCTCACCCTGCTGCCCGCCCTGCTGCTGGCGTTCCGTCGGGCGGCGTTCTGGCCCCTGCGCCCGGCCTTCGGCTCCGGTGGCCGCCCGACCACCGGTCCGGACGCGACCGGACTGTGGGCGCGGGTGGGGCGCCTCGTCGCGCGTCGGTCCCGCACGGTCTGGATCGTCTGCACCGTGGCGCTCCTGGCGATGGGCAGCGGCCTCGTCGGGCTCCGTGCCGACGGCGTCCCGCAGAGCGACCTGGTGATCGGGTCGTCCCAGGCGCGGGACGGCCAGCGGGTCCTCGCCGACCACTTCCCCGGGGGTTCCGGCAGCCCGGCCCAGGTCATCGGCGCCGAGCGTGACCTGGACGCCCTCGTCGACGCTGTCCGCTCGGTCCGCGGGGTCGACGGGGTGGTGGCCGCCTCCACCGACTCGCCCTCGGGGACCGTCCCCGTGGGGTCGGACGCCGCCGCCCGGACCGCCCCGGGCACGGCGGAGCCGACGGTGTCGCGCGGGGACGTCCTGCTCGAGGCCACGCTCGCCGACCCCGCCGACTCGAGCGCCGCCGAACGGACCGTCCGCGACCTCCGCGTCGCCGTCGAGCGGGTGGACCCCGACGCGGTCGTGGGTGGCGTCACGGCGACCGCCGTCGACACGAACGACACCGGCATCCGCGACCGCTCGGTCATCATCCCCGTGGTGCTCGCGGTCATCCTGCTGATCCTCGTGCTGCTGCTCCGCAGCGTGGTCGCCCCGCTGGTCCTCGTCGGCAGTGTCGTGGTGTCCTTCGCGGCCGCACTCGGCGTCGGCGCACTGGTGTTCGACCACGTGTTCCACTTCCCCGGGGCCGACCCGTCCGTCCCGCTGTACGCGTTCGTGTTCCTCGTGGCGCTCGGCGTCGACTACAACATCTTCCTCATGACCCGGGTGCGCGAGGAGTCCCTGCGGCACGGCCCGCGTGAGGGTGTCCTGCGCGGGCTCGCGGCCACCGGGGGAGTGATCACCTCGGCGGGCATCGTGCTGGCCGCGACCTTCGCGGCGCTCGGCGTCATCCCGATCCTGTTCCTGGCGCAGATCGCCTTCGTGGTGGCGTTCGGCGTCCTGCTCGACACCGTCGTGGTCCGGTCGCTGCTCGTCCCCGCGCTCGTGATCGACCTGGGGCGCCGGGCGTGGTGGCCGTCGCGCCTCTCGCGCGCAGCGCGTCACATGTGACACGCTGGTGGCATGCCAGTTCCCTCCACGCAGCCGGCCGCAGAGCGCAAGCTGCTCCGTGACACCGTGCAGGACAAGATCCGCGACGCGATCATGGACGGCACGCTCGAACCGGGCGAACGACTGAACGACGACGACCTCATCGCGTGGCTCGGCGTCTCCAGGACCCCGATCCGTGAAGCACTGGCGGAACTCGCACGGGCCGGACTCATCGAGATGGCGCCGAACCGCTACACCCGCGTCGCCGCACCGACCGAGGCCGAGCTGCTCGACGCCTACCGCACGCTCGGCGTCATCTACGGCGGGGTCGTCCGCCTGGCCGTCCCGCGGTTCTCGGACGCCGAGCGGGAGCGGGTCACCGCCGTGCTCGACGACGTCCTGGCGCGGCTCGACGCCGACCAGCAGGCCGAGGTCGCGCGCGGGGGGGCGGACATCTACTCGATGTGGGCGGAGGCCTGCGGCAACGCCTCGCTCGCGCAGCTGTGCCGCTCGACCACCGACGGTCTGGCCTTCCGGCTCCGCGTGCCCGAGCTCACCGAGCTCGTCCCGACCGACGTCATCCGACCCGAGATCGTGAAGCTCCGTGACGCCGTCGCCGCGGGCGAGCCGATCGACGCGGAACTCGCGATGGAGGCGATCCACCTCCTGCCCACGCGCGACTGACCGAGCGCCGGGCGTACAGCGTCGGGCACGGACCCTCAGGGATCTCCCTGTCCGTTCCACGCTGTGCCGTTATGGTTTCCGGGTGAGCATCGAACCCGAGCAGACGACGCGCCGTGCCCGCCGCGGCCACGTGCCGCCGCGCCACGGGCGCCAGAAGCGTGGGAGCGGCGTGGTCCTCCCCGCGGTCGCCGGCGTCCTGGCGATGGGCCTCGTGCTGACCGGCGGCTACGCCGCGTTCGCCTTCACGAGCCTCAACAGCGGCGTCACGAAGATCGACGCGATCAGCCCGCGGTCGGACGACGACGACGACGTGGACGGTCAGGCGCAGAACATCCTGCTCGTCGGTGACGACCACCGCCCGGACAACGCGACGCCGGAGCAGATGGCGGAGCTGAGCACCGAGGACGACGGCGGTGCGACGAACACCGACACGATGATCGTGCTGCACATCAACGCCGACGGGTCCCAGGCGACGATGATCTCGTTCCCGCGCGACTCGTACGTCCCGATCCCCGGCGTCGGCAAGGGCAAGCTCAACAGCGCGTTCTACTACGGCACGCTCAACGGCGGCGGCGACACCGGTGGTGCGAAGCTGCTCATCCAGACGATCCAGGACCTCAGCGGCCTGACGATCGACCACTACGTCCGGGTGTCGTTGCTCGGCTTCTACCAGGTGGTCAAGGAGCTCGGGCCGGTCGAGGTGTGCCTGAACAACGCGGTGAACGACCCGTACTCGGGTGTCGACCTGCCGGCCGGCACCTCGGAGCTCGACGCCAAGCAGGCGCTGTCGTTCGTCCGCCAGCGGCACGGGCTGCCGAACGGTGACCTCGACCGGAACGTGCGCCAGCAGTACTTCCTGTCGCAGGAGGCCCGCAAGGTGCTCTCCGCGGGCACCCTGCTCAACCCCATCAAGATGAACAACATCCTCAGCGCCGTCGGGAGCTCCATCCAGACGGACACCGACCTGGTGTCGCTGGCGAGCCAGATGCGGAACCTGCGCCCGGGCAACATCCAGTCCGCCACGATCCCGACGCTCGGCACCCCGACCATCACGGTGGGGGGTTCGCCGCTGTCCATCGTCGAGGTCGACACCGTCGGGTTGCCCGCGTTCGTGCAGGGACTCGTCGGCGAGCCGGAGGAGTACACGAAGGCCACGGCCGCCGAGCCCGCCGCGACGACGGTCACCGTGCTGAACGGCAGCGGGACGACCGGCGCCGCCGCGACGGCGACCGCGAACCTGACGGCCCGCGGCTTCCAGGTCGGGACGCCGGGGTCCTCGGACACGACGCAGAAGACCCAGGTGCAGTACCCCGCCGGGCAGGAGGCGCAGGCCAAGGCCGTCGCCGCGGTGGTGCCCGGTGCGGTCGCCGTGCGGTCGACGACGGTGTCGGGCGTCACGCTCGTCCTCGGGTCCGACGGCATCACCGTCACCGCCCCGGCCGCCCCCGGCGACGCCTCCTCCACCCCGGCGGACGAGGCGCCCGAGGCCGAGGCGTCGAAGCCGGCGGAGTCCGAGCCGACGCCGAGCTCCACCGACGTGAAGACCTACGGCGAGGAAGGCGTCTGCATCAACTGACGCACCCTTCACCACCCTGGGGTCGCCCGTGGGAGCGTGTCGGTAGGGTCGACCGGTGAGCCACGTCGCGCGTCCGATCACCCTGATGACCTACAACGTGAAGAACCCGGATCCGCGGCACGACTGGCCAGCGCGCCTGCCGCTGGTGCTCGAGGTCATCCGACGGCACGACCCCGACGTCCTCTGCGTGCAGGAGGCGTTCGACCACCAGATGGACGCCCTCCGACAGGGGCTGCCCGACCACGACGCCGTCGGGCAGGGCCGCGAGGGGGGCTCCGCGGGGGAGCACGCCGCGGTGTTCTTCCGCCGCGACCGCCTGCGCCCCGTCGACGTCGGGACCTTCTGGTTCTCCGACACCCCGGACGAGCCGGTGTCGAACACCTGGGGGAGCCTGTACCCACGGGTCGCCAACCACGCGCGCTTCCTCGACGCCGAGGGGGCCGCCTTCACGCTCCTCACCGCGCACTTCGACCACGAGGAGAACGACCACGGGGACGAGGTCCGTCGGCGCAGCGCCGCCCTCGTCGTCGAGCGGCTCGCCCCGGTCGACGGCCCCGTCGTCTTCGCCGGTGACTGCAACGAACCGTGGGGCGCGGGTCCGGCGTCCCGGGTCTTCACCGATGCCGGGTACCGGGACGCCTGGTCCGACGCCGGTGACCCCGGTGACCGCACCGCGTCCTTCAACGGGTGGCAGGAACCGGTCGACTCCGGCGAGCGGATCGACTGGGTGCTGACCCGCGGCGACGTCACCGCCGAGCGCGTCGTGATGGACCACGACGGCCCGGAGACGTGGGCCGCGAGTGATCACTTCCCGGTGGTGGCGTCCCTGCGCGTGGCCTGAGCCGCGTGGCCTGAGCCGCGCGGGTCGTGACCGTGCGGCCGTCGTGCAGTGCGGGACGCGTCAGCAGGACCGGCGTGCGTGCACCGGCATCGGGGACCCGATGACCGTCACCTCGGTGTCGTTCGTCAGCGCCGAGACGCCGTTCGTGCCCTGCGCGTCCTCGCCCGTGTCGTGGGTCGGACCGTCGGTCGCGTCGTCGTGTTCCGCGCGGGGGTCGTCCCCGGTCGGGTCAGCGCCGGTCGCGTCGTCACCGGTCGAACGCTCGTCGGGAGCCCAACCGGCCTCGAGCAGCAGCTGCCACGCTCGGGAGTCGCCGGACCCGAACGACACCTTGTCGGAGCGTGGAGCCGTCGCGATCTCGTCCGCGACGTCGTCGCCGACCTGGACCCCGTCAGGACCGGTCAGCTCGATCCGGTCGCCGGTCCGGCCCCGTACCGAGTCCTTGAGGACACGGATCTCGACCGCGTTGCCGACGGCGGACGGTGTGCGGAGCGCCGCGACGCGGACCGCGCCGCCCCAGGTGTAGGTCGTCCCCGCCGGGAAGCACGCGCCGCCGTCGCCGACCGCGGTCTGCGTGCGCGACGGGGTCCCGAGCAGCCGGTTGAGCAGCGAGACGGTCGACCTCGCGTCGCGCATGGGGACGTCCGCGACGGTGTCGTCGGCGTGCCGGAGGACCAGGGACTCGGCGTCGAGCTCGACCGTGTCCACCCGGCGCAGTTCGCGGTCGGTGACCCGGATCAGTGGCTGGACCGGGTCTGCGACGTCGCTGCGGTCCTCCGCTGCCGCGGCCGGTGCCACGCCCCCCGTCGCGAGGGCATCGGACCCGACCGTGCCGGCCGCGAAGGCGAGCACGGCAGCGCCGAGCGCGAGCAGAGTGCGGGAAGTCACCAGTCGACCGTACGGCCCGGAGCCGGACAGGACGACAGGTGTTACCGAATCGCAGCCCGGTCGTCACGTGTTCGTGATCTTGGGGATGTGTCACGGACGCGTCGCGGGGGACACCCGGCTGGACGGACAGCGGTACCCCGGTGCGTACCGTCCAGGCCATGACGGAGCAGCAGAACGACCAGGCGGGTCTCGACCAGTACGCGATGCAGGACCCCACGAAGATGTACGCCGACAAGAAGCCGGACGAGCAGTACCTGCAGGGTGCCGGCACCGACGAGGAGATGGCGCAGAACGTGCCCGCCGACCACGGTGAGGACACCTACCGCGGCTCCGGCCGCCTGCAGGGCCGCAAGGCGCTCGTCACGGGTGGCGACTCGGGCATCGGCGCCGCCGTCGCCATCGCCTACGCCCGCGAGGGTGCCGACGTCGCCATCGTGTACCTGCCCGAGGAGCAGGAGGACGCCGACCGCATCGTCGGCCTCATCGAGGCAGCGGGCCGCAAGGCCGTCGCGATCCCCGGTGACATCAAGGACCTGGCGTTCTGCGAGGAACTCGTCCAGAAGACCGTCGACGGCCTCGGTGGGCTCGACATCCTCGTGAACAACGCCGGCAAGCAGCAGAACGTCGACGACATCACGAAGATCTCGGACGAGGAGTTCGACGAGACCTTCAAGACGAACGCCTACGCGACCTTCCGCATCACGAAGGCGGCCGTGCCGCACATGCAGCCCGGTTCCACGATCATCAACACGACGTCGATCCAGGCGTACGCGCCGTCACCGCACCTCGTGCACTACGCCGCCACGAAGGCGACCGTGAACAACATGGCCAAGGGGCTCGCGGCACAGCTCGCGCCGAAGGGCATCCGCGTCAACGCCGTCGCTCCCGGCCCGATCTGGACCCCGCTGCAGCCGGCCGGTGGCCAGCCGCCGGAGGCGCTCCCGTCCGCCGGTGAGCAGACCTACCTGGGCCGCTGGGGCCAGCCCGCCGAGCTCGCGCCGGCGTTCGTGTTCCTGGCGAGCGGCGAGTCGTCCTACGTGGTCGGCGAGACGCTCCACGTCGACGGCGGCATGCCGACCCCGTGAGACGGGTCGCCTGACGCGCGCACACCGCAGACGGACGGGAGGCGCGGTGCCGGCTGGCACCGCGCCTCCCTCACTGGCTCGGTGCCGGCTGGCACCGCGCCTCCCTCACAGGATCGGTCGGGGCGCCCCGCAACGCTTCGTGTTGCCGTTCAGCGGGGCGCGCCCGTCCGTCGTCTCAGCAGGCGACGGAGCGCGCCATCCGCTCCAGCAGCTCCCGTGCGGACATCGCCGCGGTCAGTTCGACCTCGACCGGGTTGATCCCGATCGCGCGCTCGAACGCGCGGCGGCGGGCCTGGTCGGCGATCGGGACCTCGGGGCGTTGCGGCAGCCGGGCGATCGCGCGTGCTGCGGCGCCGAACGCGCCCTCCGGGGAGCCGAGCTGCTCCCACATGGTCCGCACGTCGTGCGCGACCTGCTCGTCGTCGCCGCCGAACTCGTAGCCGGCAGAGGCCATGGTGGCCAGGCCCTGTGCGACGGGGTCTTCGGGGGTCATCCCGGCATGGTCGCACGGCAGCCCGCGTGCGTGCTCCGGGGTCGTCGCCTGTCCCCCGACATGCTGACACCCGTACCGGGGATGCTGTGTCCCCCGCCACTGCGCTTGGATGGAGGTGCGGACAGGACGTCCGCCGCACGACGGAGGGCACGATGCTCGAACACACCAGCGCCGACACGCAGGCGGCAGCCGCCGCGGCCGCCACCCTGCACCTGCGCATCACGATCGTCGGCGCCACGGTCGACGTCCTCCGCGACGTGCCCTTCCACGAGGCCCACGTCGGCATGGTCGCCGAGCGGATGGGCATCACGACGGAGGAGCTCCGCCAGCACTTCCCGTCCTGGGACGGCCTCGTGCTCGCCGCCGTCGACCGCTGGAACGGCGCGCGACTGGAGGCGGTGGCACACGAGGTCGGGGACGGCCCCACGGTCGACCTGCTGCGTGCGATCGTCGCCTCGAACGCCGAGGACCCCGCGCTCATGCGGCTGCTCGTCGCACTGCTCTCCGTCGCCGGCAACCCTGCGCACCCCATGGCCACGTACCTGCGGTCGCGCTACCAGCTCTTCTTCTCGCAGGTCCGGCGCGGCCTGGAGCACGACATCGCCGTCGGCCGCGCGCCCCACACGATGGACCCCCGTCGCGGTGCCGAGCAGCTCATCGCGCTGTACGAGGGTCTCCAGCTGCAGGCGATGCTCCGCGCGGAGCTCGACCTGGTGCCGGCGTTCGACCGTGCGGTCGCCCGACTCGAGCGCGGATGGATGGAGCGGTACGAGCCGCAGGCCGCGCAGCGCTTCTCGACGTGGAGCGACAGCGGGAGCTGGGAGATCTGACCCCTGGCCGCGAGGCGCGTCACCCGGGTCGATCCGGAGCCGCACGGGCGTAGTCGTGGAGACTCCGACGGAAGGAACCGACATGGCAGCACCGAACCCGATCCAGGTCCAGAAGTACCTCAGCGGCATCGACTACCCCGCCTCGAAGGAGGACATCGTCGCGACCGCCGAGAAGGAGGACGCCCCCGGTGACGTCCTGGACGCCCTGAAGGGGATCCCGGACGGCGACTACGACGCCCCCACCGCGGTGACGAAGGCCGTCTCCGACAAGGGCTGAGGCGCTCGCACCACCCGAGACCCGGGCTGGGCGACGTTCCTCGTGCTCCCGGGCACGAGAGCGGTCGCCCAGCCCGGGTCTCGTGTCGGGTGGTCCCTCAGCGCGGGCGGTGGCCCCGCGGCACGGAGCCGTTGCCCGGGTCGTACCCGGTGTCCCGCAGGACGGGGATCGCCGTCGTGTCGTTGTGGACCGAGTGCACCGTCACCCGACGCGCCCGCCGCAGGGCCCGTCGCGCGCCGGGGGTCGCCACGAGACCGCCGAGCACGAGCCCCGCGCCGATGCCGAGTGCCACCGAGACGGCCGCCACGAAGTCGAGCGCGGCGCCGGACGCCCCCGACATGAAGTGCAGCAGGGCATCGGACACCGCGACACCGGGCAGCAGTGCACCGCAGAACGCCGGCACCGCGATCGCCGCCACGGCCGTGCGCATCCGGGCTGCTGCGATGGTCGACAGCACGCCGAGCAGCACCGACGCTATGAACGTCGCTCCCAGCAGCGGCATGCCGAGGTGCCGGAGCTCCCAGAGGAACGCGCCGGCGGTGACCGAGAACACCACCGCGACGGGGATGACCCGGGCACTGGCCTGCTGCACGAAGCAGTTCGCCGCCGCGGACACGACCGTCAGTGACAACGAGGCCCAGAGCGGCAGCGGTTGCAGCACGATGCCGGACGGGTCGACCTCGATGCTGAGCCACTGCAGGACCGCGATGCCGGCCGGGACCCCCACGACGATCGCGGCGATCACGAGCACGATGTAGAACGCCCGGGCGACGGCCATGGCCCGGAAGCCGGAGATCGCGTCCTGGGCCCAGGTGACGAGCGACACGTGGGGCAGCAGCAGGACGACGAGTGCGGCGACCATCGTGGCCGCACCCGTCGCGGTCAGGACGTCGGCCCAGATCGCCAGGGTGCCGATGGCCGAGGCGACGGCTGCCTGCGCACCGGAGACGAAGAACTGCGGGAAGCCCCGGCCGGTCAGCCAGCGGCCGGACAGGATGATCCCGAACATGAGCACGAACGCGCCGACACCGGCGCGCCAACCACCGCCGGCCTGCATCGCGATCGAGGTGCCGAGCACCGAGAGGCCCACGTCGGCGAGCCAGGTCGGCCACCGGGTCGGCAGCCGCAGGACGGCGACCAGGGCGCTCACCGCGCTCGTCATGTCGCGCTCGCCGTGCACCAGGTCGTCGACGATCTGGTTCGCGCGCGCGAGCCGGTCGAGGTCGGAGCCGTCGGACTGCACCGTGCGGACCTTGACGAGCGGCGGGTGGTCGGCCGGGGCGTACTGGAGCGTGACCGAGCTGCCGGAGAAGTCGAGGTCGAGGGGCGCGAGGTTCCACTTCGTTGACACCGCGACGACGGCGGTCTCGACACTGCGGGTGTCCGCACCGGAGGCGAGCATGACCTCGGCCAGGTCGAGGCAGAAGTCGACGATCTGCACCGGCGAGTACTGCTCGCGCGGGCGGGTGTCCGGGGTGACGTCCTCGTAGATCGTGCCGCGCAGGCGGGCACGGGCGTCGCGGATGTCGTGCTGTGCGAGGTTGCGGACGCGCGGCCGGGGTGGGCGCCCGGGCCGCGGGACGCCGGGGAGGAACTGCTCGGCCATCAGACCATGGTGCCAGCCGCTCGCGCCCGAGTCCGGACGTCCGCTGGACGTTGCCGATGACGGGTCAGTGACGGGCCTGCGTGCTGAGTCGTCCGGCTGCGAAGGCGGTGAGGACCGCACCGACCAGCACGACGACCTGCCCGGTCAGCTGCAGTCGGGTGGTCCGGATCGGCAGCATCGTCTCGCCGGCGAGGGGCGCGTAGGCGAACCACCCGAACGACGGGTTCGGTGCTGCGAGGAGGAGGACCACGCCGGCGACGAGCAGGATGATCCCGACCAGCAGCCCCCGGAGCGTCCAGGTGCGGGCGAGGCGAGCGGCGCACACGGCCGCGACGATCCCACCGAGCAGGGCGAGGACCGCCCCCACGACGAGCTGTCCGGGTCGGTCCCCGCTGACGAACGCGAAGTCACCGCCCGATGCACCCGCGATCCAGCCGGACGAGTCGAGTCGCCGCACCGCCAGGAACACCACGCCGACGAGGGCGACGAGTGCGCCCACCCACGTGACGACGTGCGTGCGGGTGCGGAAGAGGCGGCGCATGCGCCCCACCGTACCGATGGACGGACGGGGGGGGGGGGGGGGGGGGGGGGGGGGGGGGGGGGGGGGGGGGGGGGGGGGGGGGGGGGGGGGGGGGGGGGGGGG
>NZ_JAQMHU010000031.1:0-37033 GCF_028307415.1 Curtobacterium uvaldense
CAACCGTCTCGACCCGGGTCGATCCCTGTCGATCGCGGTGTTCGGCGCCGACCCCGAGCAGACCGGCATCGTGGTCGGCCGCGGCGACGGCGCGCTCGTGGCGGCGGCGGCACCGCTGCGACAACGCGTGGTCGGCCGCGGCACGACTCGCTCGAGAACAACCGGAAGCACCTCGCGCCACGGAGATCCGTGGCGCGAGGTGCTTCTCGTTGTGCCGCAGCCTCGTCGCCGCGCGCGGTACCCCGTGCGGATCGAACCACGGATCCGACATCGAACCAGCCGATGGTGCTGGTTCGATGTCGGATCCGTGGTTCGTCCCGTGCGAGAACGAGCGGGCACGTGCGCGGGCACCGCACCGGCACGAGCGGGCATGGGCACCGCACGGGCACGGGCGCCGCACGGGCACGGGCTCAGGCACGGGCACGGGCACGGGCACGGGCACGGCGGCAGCGCCGCGGCGTCCGGGTGCGGCCTGGAGGCGCGTCCCGCCTCAGCGCTCCTCGCCGCGACGGGCGATGGTGCGGACCATGACCTCGAGCGCGTAGTGCGCGTCGCGAGAGCCGCCCTTCACCGCCGTGTCCGCCGCCGCGATGCTCGTGATCGCGTTCGCCAACCCGGCCTCGCTCCACCCGGCGACGTCGCGCTGCGCGCGCTGCACCTGCCACGGCGCCATGCCGAGTGCGGACGCCGCCTGGCCGCTCGGCCCGCGGAAGGCGCTGACCTTGGCCATCGTGCGGATCTTGCTCGCGAACGCCGCGACGATCGGCACCGGCGCCTCCCCCGTCGCGAGGGCGTGCCGCAGCTCGACGATCGCCGGAGCCGAGCGTCCTGCGAGCGCGATGTCCGCGACCTTGAACGCGTTGGTCTCGACGCGACCGCCGTAGTACTTGTCGACGGTGCGGTCGGTGATCTCCTCGGCCTCGTCGGCCAGCAGCTGTCGGCACGCCGCCGCGAGCTCCGCGAGGTCGTCGGAGAACGCCGCGACGAGCGTGCGGACTGCCGAGGGCGCGATCTTCCGCCGGGCGGCCCGGAACTCGGCGTTGACGAAGTCGATCTTGTCGGTGTCGCGCTTGAGCTCGTCGCACTGGACCTCGACGCCGCCGCCGACCCCGCTGCGGATGGTGTCGAGCAGCTTCTTGCCGCGCATGCCCCCACCGTGTCGCAGGACCAGCGTGACGTCGTCAGCGGGCGCCTGCAGGTAGGAGATCGTCTCGGTGATGAAGGCGTCGGTGCACTTCTCGACGTTCGTCACCCGCACGAGCCGCGGTTCGCCGAAGAGCGACGGGCTCGCGAGCGTCGCCAGGAGGCCGGGGGCGTACTGGTCTGCCTCGAGGTCGTGCACCTCGAGCGCCGGGTCCTCGCCGACGAGCAGGTCACGGAGGACGCTGCTCGCCCGCTCCGCCAGGAACTGCTCGGGACCGGTGACCAGCACGACGGGCGCCGGCCGGACACCGGACCACGGCACCTGGTCGATCTTCGCGGCGGCGCGCGTGGGCTTCTTGGCGGGCATGCGTTCCTTCCGTCGGCTCCGGAGCGAGCTGGTCGGGGCCTGTTCCGATCCTACGGGCCGCCACAGACGGACCTCCCGCCGGACGGACCCCCGTCGTCGTGGCCGGCGCCGTCCGCTCGGTCCAGACCTGCAACGACCCGTCGGCCGATCGCGAGACCACGACGGTGCCCTGCTCGTCGGTGCGGAACGCGGTCGTCCCCGCGGCGCGGAGGGCGTCGAGCGCCGACGCCGTCGGGTGCCCGTAGGTGTTGTCGGCGCCGACGCCGATGAGTCCGATCGGCGCCGCGAGCTGTCGGTACAACGCCGGGTCCTGGTCGGCCGATCCGTGGTGGGCGACCTTGACGACGTCCGGGTGCGCCTCGACCAACGGTCGGAGCCGGCGCTGGGCCTGTTCCCCGAGGTCGCCGAGGAACACCCCGGACGCACAGGTCGGGCAGGGTCCGTCGGCGGTGGTCTCGAGGACGACACTCGCGTCGTTGCCCGATGCTGACGATCCCGCGCGCGGCCACACCACCCGCCAGCGCAACGCGCCGAGGGTGCCCGACGTGCCGTCGTCCGCGGTCCGGACCTCGGCCCCGGCCCGCTCGAGCGTCCCGACGATCCGCTCGTCCTCGGGCCGTCCGACGGGACCGACGAGCGCCCTCGCCACCCGGTCCGCCACCGCCCCGACCGCGCCGACGTGGTCACGGTCGAAGTGGGTCAGCACGAGCAGGTCGACCCGGTCGACACCGACCAGGTCGAGGCACCGCAGCAGCAGTTCCTCGTCGTCCCCGGTGTCGACGAGGGCGACCGGACCGGCGCCGTCGCGCACCAGGACGGCGTCACCCTGCCCGACGTCGCACGCCACCACCGACCAGTCCCCCGGCACGGTCGAGCGCACCACGAGCCGCGGGACGGCCACGAGTCCGAGTCCGATCGCGACGACGGTCCCCGCCGCGACCAGCGCCCACGTCCGTCGCGGAGGATCCACGAGGACGGCACCGGCGACCGCCAGGCTGACCAGCCCCGCCGTCGCGGCTCCGACCGGTCCGGCGGGCCAGTCGAGCGTCGCCGCCGGCAGTGCGGCCGCCCCGTGCGCGACGGCACCGATGACCGCCGCGGGAGCCCAGGCCACGTGCGCGACGACCGCGGCGCCCCAGGGCCAGACGGGAGCGAGCACGCACGCGGCGAGCCCGCCGACGGTGACGACGGGCGAGAGGGGCTCCGTCAGCATGTTCGCCGGGACCGCGTAGGTCGGGAGGGTCGGGGCGAGCACGACCGTCACGGGCCAGCAGGCGAGCTGTGCGGCGACGGGGATCGCGACCGCCGCAGCGAGGGGCTGCCACCACCGCCGCGCGAGCAGGGCGGTCAGGCGCGGTGCCAGCACGATGATGCCGCCGGTGGCCAGGACCGACAGCGCGAACGCGGGCGCCCGGGCGTACCAGGGGTCCACCACGAGCATGCCGAGGACGGTGAGCGCCAGGAGCGGCACCCCGCGGAGCGGTCGGCCCGACAGACGGACCGCCAGGACCACCACCGCCATCACCGCGGCACGCACGATCGACGGGTCCGGTCGCACGAGCACCACGAAGGCCACCAGGAACCCGACGGCCGCGACCGCCCGGAGGACCCGAGGGAGCCCGAGCGCCCGGCACCCGGCAACGACGAGCGCGACGACGACGGCGCAGTTCGAGCCGGAGACCGCCGTGAGGTGGGTCAGCGCGGTCGTCTCCATCGCGGACTCCGTCGCCGGGTCGAGTCCGCTGCGGTCCCCGATCGCCAGCCCGCGCAGCAGCGCGCCGCCGGGTTCGGGCAGGTCGCGCGTCACCGCCGTGAAGTCCTGCCGCACGCGCTCCGACGCTGCCAGCAGACCGGTCGGCGGCAGGTTCGTCGGACGTCCGCGCAGGAACACCACCGCCGCGGTCGGTGCGCCGCCGTCGTCGGTCTGCACCGTCGCCCGGGCGTGCAGCACTGCTCCGGCCGACGCACGGAGACGCCCGGCCGGGACCACGCGCACGGGGACCTCGAGCCCGCCCACGTCACCGATCGACCGCAGCGTGCCCGTGGTCGACCGATCGGAGGCGGCGAGGTCCCGGGTCAGCACGACCTCGACGGCCACGGTCCGTCCGGCACGGTCGGCGAGCGCCTGCGGCGACCGCGCCGCCGCGCCCACACCGACCGCCACCGCGACGAGCAGGCAGCACGCTGCCGCGACGAGCACGCCGCCCAGCACGCCACCCGGCACGCCACCCGGCACGCCGCCCAGCAGACCACCGCGACCGCCGGACAGCGCTGCACGCCCACGCCGGCCCCGCACCACGAGCGCCAGGACGACCACGGTGCCGGCGGTCGCCGCGATCGTCGCGCACCACCATGCGAGCCCCGGCGCCCCGACGAGCAGTGCCGCCTCGACCCACGCGACGGCCACCGGTCCCGCCAGGCGCAGGTCGACGAGGCTCGGCTGCACGTCCACGACTCAGACCCGGACCCGGTCCCGCAGCTCGGCGAGGCGGGTGTCGCCGATGCCGCTGACCTCGAGCAGGTCGTCCACCGACGTGAACCCGCCGTGCTCCTCGCGCCACGCCAGGATGCGGGCAGCCAGTGCCGGGCCGATGCCGGGCAGGGTCTCGAGTGTCGGCTGGTCGGCGGTGTTGAGGTCGACGACAGCCGCGCCCGTGTCGTCCGCGCCGCCGGCACCACCCCCGACGGCGGCACTCCCGCCCCCGGCACCCGGCGCGTCCGGCCGGAGCGCCTCGGGCACCTCGGTCTCCCCGACCCGCGGCACGTACAGGCGTTCTCCGTCCACCACCGGACGGGCGAGGTTGAGCCGGGCGAGGTCGGCGTCGGCCGTGGCTCCCCCCGCTCACTGCAGCGCGCCGTCCACGCGGGTCCCGGCGGGGACCTCGACGACCCCGGCCCGGACCACCGCGCCGAGCACGTACACGGTGACCGCCGCGGCACTCGCCGATCCCGAGCGCGATCCGGACCCGGGAGCGCCGCCCGTGGCGTCCGTGCTCGGACCCGGATACGGTCGGCCGGGCGCCGTCGAGGGCGCGCTCGTCACCGTCACCCCGGCCGTCGATCGCGTCCCGAGGGTCCCGATCGCGACCACCACGAGCGCGAGCCCGACCACCACGGCGGCCAGCACCACGGCCGCCCGGGGCGAGAGCGCGAACCGGGACGCCCACGACCCGTCGGCACCGGGTCCTCCAGGAGACGAAGCAGTCATGCCCGGCACGGTAGGTCCCACCACGGGGACGACGACGGCCCGGCGGCCCCTCCTGTGGAGGGACCGGCCGGGCCGGTCAGGTGGGGAGGACTCCGGGAGCCGTCAGCCCTTGATCGCGATGTTCACGAGCTTCGGCGCCCGCACGATGACCTTGACGATCTCGCGGTCACCGATGTACCGCTGCACGTTCGCCGAGGCCCGCGCGAGCTGCTCGAGCTCGTCCGCCTCGATCGACTTCGACACCTCGAACGAGTCGCGCACCTTGCCGTTGACCTGCACGACCGCGGTGAGCGTCTCCTGCACGAGCAGCGTCGGGTCCGCCTTCCGCCAGCCGTACGTGGCGACCGTGGCCTCGTAGCCCAGCTTCTCCCACATCTCCTCACCGGTGTACGGGGCGAAGACGGCGAGGGCGAGGGCGATCGTCTCGACGGCCTCGCGCACGGCGGGGTCACCGGCGCCGGGGCCGCTGTCGATCGCCTTGCGGGTGACGTTCACCAGGTCCATCAGTCGCGCGATCACGACGTTGAACTTGAAGGCCTCCATCATCCCCGGCGCGTCGGCCAGGAAGCGGTGCGTCACCTGGCGCAGGGCACGGTCGCCGTCGGCCCAGACGGCGTCCGGTGCCGAGGTGACGTCGAGCGCCAGGCGGTAGGCGCGGGCGAGGAAGCGTGCCGACGCCGACGGCGACACGTCCTCCCAGTTGATGTCGTCCTCCGGCGGCCCGGCGAAGCCCATCACGAGGCGGATCGCGTCGACGCCGTTCGCGTCGAGCTCGTCGCCGAGCGAGACGCCGCCCTTCGACTTCGACATCTTCGAGCCGCCGGAGAGCACCATGCCCTGGTTGAGCAGCGCCGAGAACGGCTCGGTGAAGTCGAGGTAGCCGAGGTCGAACAGGACCTTCGTGACGAAGCGCGCGTAGAGCAGGTGCAGGATCGCGTGCTCGATGCCACCGATGTACTGGTCGACCGGCGCCCACTTCCGAGCGGCCTCGGGGTCGAACGCCTGCGTGTCGTCCTGGGCCGACAGGAAGCGCAGGAAGTACCACGACGAGTCGACGAAGGTGTCCATCGTGTCCGTGTCGCGGAGCGCCGGGGTGCCGTCCACCGGGTTCGGCACGTTCACCCAGTCGGTCGCTCCGCCGAGCGGCGAGGTGCCCTTCGGCTTGAGGTCGAGGCCCTCGGTCGACGGCAGGCGCACCGGCAGCTGGTCCATCGGGACCGGGTGCTCGGTGCCGTCGGCGCCGTGGATGATCGGGATCGGGGTGCCCCAGAAGCGCTGACGGGAGATGAGCCAGTCGCGCAGGCGGTAGGTCTTCGCAGTCCGACCCGTCCCGCGCTCCTCGAGCAGGGAGATCGCCGCGGTGATGGCGTGCTGCTTCGACATGCCGTCGAGCGGCCCGGAGTTGATCATCCGGCCCTGGCCGGTGAGCGCCTCGCCGGTCGAGACGGGGTCGAGCGCGGGCAGGTCCTCGAGCGTCGCGCCCTCGGGGATGACCGGGATGGCACCGGTGACGGGCTGGTTCGTGTCGACGACGACCTTGACGGGCAGGTCGAAGGCCCGGGCGAAGTCGAGGTCGCGCTGGTCGTGCGCCGGGACCGCCATCACGGCGCCGTGGCCGTAGTCGGCGAGCACGTAGTCGGCGGCCCAGATCGGCAGGCGCTCCCCCGTGAGCGGGTGGATCGCGGAGCGGCCGAGCGGCACGCCGGTCTTCGGCCGGTCGGCGTTCTGCCGGTCGATCTCCGAGGTCTTCTGCGTCGCGGTCAGGTACGCGTCGAAGTCGGCACGCACGTCGTCAGGGGCGGCGGAGACCAGCGACGCCGCCAGGTCCGAGTCCGGCGCCACGACGAGGAACGTCACCCCGTGGATGGTGTCCGGACGTGTGGTGAACACGGTGACGGGCTCGTCGTGCCCCTCGATGACGAAGTCGACGTCGGCGCCGACCGAACGGCCGATCCAGTTGCGCTGCTGCGCGATCACCTTCGCCGGCCAGCGACCCTCGAGCTGGTTGAGGTCGTCGAGCAGCCGGTCCGCGTACTTCGTGATCGCGAAGTACCACTGCGTCAGCTTCTTCTTGACGACGACGGCGCCGGAACGGTCCGAGGTGCCGTCGGGCAGCACCTGCTCGTTCGCGAGCACGGTCTGGTCCACCGGGTCCCAGTTGACCCAGCTGTCCTTCCGGTAGGCCAGGCCCTTCTCGTACATCTTGAGGAACAGCCACTGGTTCCACTTGTAGTACTCGGGGTCCGACGTGTGGATCTCCGTCGTCCAGTCGAACGACGGCGCGTAGCGCTTGAACGAGGCCTTCTGCTGCTCGATGTTCGCGTAGGTCCACTGCGCCGGGTCGACCCCGCGCTTGATCGCCGCGTTCTCGGCGGGCAGGCCGAAGGAGTCCCAGCCGATGGGGTGCAGGACGTTGAAGCCCTGCTGCCGCCAGTAGCGGGCCACGAAGTCGCCGAGTGCCCAGTTCTCGGCGTGCCCCATGTGCAGGTCGCCGGACGGGTACGGGAACATCTCGAGGATGTACTTGCGCGGGCGCGAGTCGTCGAGGTCGGTCGTGAAGAGGCCGAGCTCCTCCCAGCGGGGCTGCCACTTCTCCTGGATGCGGCGGAAGTCGTAGGCGTCGGGATCGACGGCTGCGGGTCCGGCGGGGTGCTCGGTTGCGTTCGCAGTGGAGTGCTCGGTGGTCACGATCACCAAGGGTACAAGGCCTGGAGGCCCGCCCCGGTCCCGCCGACGCATCCTCCGTCCGGCAGGCGGTCACCCCTCGGCGAGGCGCCCGTCACGCATCCGCAGGGTCCTGTCCACCAGGTCGGCCGGGACCGGCACGTGGGACACGACCAGCACGGTGCGTCCGGCCCGCCGCGCCGCACCGACGAGGTCGCGGAGCACCGCGTCGCCGAGGTCGGGGTCGACGTCCGCGGTCGGCTCGTCGAGCACCAGCACCGGGAACGCGTGCAGCAGCGCCCGGGCGAGCGCGAGGCGGTGCGCCTGCCCGCCGGAGAGCAGCCCGCCGCGCTCCCCCACCGGGGCGTCGAGCCCACCGCGCCCCGCGACCCACGGGCCGAGCCCGACCCGGTCGAGCACGTCGCTGAGCTCGGCGTCCGTCGCGGTGTCCCGCGCGAAGAGCAGGTTCTGCCGCACCGACTGGTCGAACATGAACGGGTCCTGCTCCACGAGCCCGACCCGTGCGCGCACCGCGTCCGGGTGCATCGACCGCGTCCCGACCCCGTCGAGCGTGTACGACCCCTCGTGGTCGACGAACCGCACCAGGGCGTCCACGAGGGTGGACTTCCCGGCACCGCTCGGCCCCTCGAGCACGACGACCTCACCCGGGTGCAGGTCGAACGACACCCGGTCCACCGCGGGCGCCGACGCGCCGGGCCACCGCACGGTCAGGTCCCGCACCGCCACCCGCACCGGCCCGTCGACGACGAGGTCCGACGGGTCGGCCGGCACGTCGGGCTCCGGCACGATGCCGGCCGGGAGCTCCGCGGGGACGACCTCCTCGACCCGTTCCGCGGCGGCGCGGACCCGGCGCAGCGTCAGGACGGCGAGCGGGACCCCGCCGACGACCTCGAAGAGTGCGAGCGGCACGAAGACGGCGAGCGCCCAGAGCGGTCCGTCCAGCGCGCCCGAGACGACCGCGGGAGCACCGACCGCGAGCACCCCGACGACGGCGCCGCCACCGACCAGGCCGACGAGGGCCCCGACGAGCGACTCGACGGTCGCACGACGCCGGACGGCGCGGGTCACGCGGGCGTCGAGCGCGGCGATGCCGGCCAGGCGGTCGGGCAGCGTGCCGTACGCGGCGAACACGTCGAGGGTCCGGACGGTGTCGAGCACCAGGTCCGCGACCCGTCCGCGTTCGGCCGCCGTCTCGCGGTCCGATCGCCGCGCGACGGACAGGGTCGTGACCGTCCCGAGCAGCGCGGCGACGGCGAGGGCGACGACGAGCACCACCGCCGCGGGCCACCAGACCACCGCGACCGCGACGACGGAGAGCAGGGCGACGACCCCGGCCGACACGAGCGGGCCGACGACGCGGATCGGCAGGTCCTGCAGCCGGTCGGTGTCCGTGACGAGCCGGGTGAGCAGGTCACCGCGCCCGGTCGCCCCGAGCCCGGCCGGGGCGACCGAGGCGAGCCGTCGGTACATCTCGGTCCGGACGACGGCGAGCTGCCGGAACGACGCGTCGTGCCCGGCGAGCCGGTCGACGTAGCGCAGCGCGGCCCGGCCGAGGGCGAACGCACGCACCCCGACCATGACGAGCGTCAGGTAGAGGATCGGCGGCTGCTCGGCCGCGCGGGTGATGAGGTAGCCGCTCGCCGCCAGGAGCGCCACCGCACAGACCGCACTGAGCGTGCCGGCGGCGACCGCCTTCGCCCAGCCGGCCCCGTGCGGGAGCGCCAGCCGCAGGACGGGGGTGGGACGGGCCTCCCGGCTCACGAGCGTGCCTCCTGTCGGTGCGTCACGGTCACCGCTCCGCCGGTGCGGAGGTCGACGCGGACGTCGGCGGCGGCCAGCACGGCGGGGCGGTGGCTCGCCACGACGACGACCGCGCCGTCGGCGGCGAGCGACCGGACGACGTCGACGACGATCTGCTCCGCGTCGGCGTCGAGGGCCGACGTCGGCTCGTCGAGCAGGACGAGCGGGGTGCGGGCGCGACGCGCCCGGTACAGGGCCCGGGCGACCGCGACGCGCTGCGCCTGACCGCCCGACAGACCGGCTCCCCCGGGTCCGACCGGGAGGCTCGGCTCGACACCCAGCCCCGCCTCGCCCAGGGCGCGGCGCACGTCGTGGTCGTCGGGTCGCGTGTGCAGGGCGACGTTCTCGGCGACCGTGCCGCGCACCAGGCGCGGACGCTGGTCACCCCACGTCGTGCGGTCGGCGCGGGTGGCGTCGGCCGGGCCGGGCACCGTCACCGTGCCGTCGTGGGCGAGGACACCCCGGATCGCCGCGATGAGACTGGACTTGCCGGACCCGCTGGGCCCGGCGAGGCCGACGACGGTGCCGGGCGCGACGCGCAGGTCGAACGGTCCGACGACGACGTCGGGGCGACGGACCACCACGCCCTCGAGCACCAGGTCGGTGGCCGCGGCGGCCGGGGTGCCGGGCGCAGGTGCGCTGGTCGACGTGTCGCGTCCCCGGTCGTCGAGGACGTCGAGCACGGCGCCGGACGCCTCGACGCCGTCCTGGGCGGCGTGGAAGTCGGCACCGACCTGGCGGAGGGGTGCGAACGCCTCCGGGGCGAGCACCAGGACGAACATCGCGGCGCCGAGGCCGAGCGAGCCGTCGACGAGTCGGACGCCGATCGACACCGCGACGAGGGCGACGGACAGGCTCGCGGCGAGTTCGAGGGCGAAGCCGCTGACGAAGGACAGACGCAGGACGCCGATGGTGCCGCGGCGGTACTCGTCGGTGACGGTGCCGATGCGGTCGACCTGGCGGCGGGCACGTCCGAAGACCTTGAGGGTGGCGAGGCCCTCGACCGCCTCGGTGAAGGCGCCGCCGAGGCGGGTGAGCGCGTCGGCCTGCCGCCGCTGCAGCGCCTGGGTCGCCAGACCTATGAGCACCATGAACACGGGGATCACCGGCATCGCGAGCACGATGACGACCGCGCTCGTCAGGTCACCGAGCCCGATCGCGACGAGGAGCACCGGGGTCGCGACCGCCGTGAGCGCGAGCTGCGGGACGTACCGCCCGAAGTAGGCGTCGAGGGCGTCGAGCCCGGGGCCGAGCGCGGTGGCGAAGCCGGCGCTCGACCGGGCGGCGAGCCAGGACGGTCCGCGCTCGGCCGCCCGGGAGAGGACGGTCGCACGGAGCTCGCTCTTCACCGTCGCCCCGGCCCGCGCCGCCAGGTCGTCAGTCGACCACGCGGCGACGGCACGGACGACGAACGCACCGGCCAGCAGCGCCAGCGTCGGGACGAACGTCTCCGGGAGCCGGCCGTCGCGCACCGCGTCGACGCCGAGCGAGACGGCCGCCGCGATCCCCCACGCGACACCGATCGTCGCGAGTGTGCGGACCAGGCCCGTTCCCGCGGACGCGACGACGGACCAGCGCGCGGCACGCGACAGGCGCAGCAGACGAGGATCGAGCGGCTTCACCGGGAGCCCCTAGTGCGCGGCCTGGTCGATGTGGGCCCGCGAGACGCGCTTGCGGAACACCCAGTAGGTCCAGGCCTGGTAGGCCAGCACGAGCGGGACGAAGATCAGCGCGACCCAGCTCATCACCGTCAGCGTGTACTGCCCGCTCGACGCGTTGACCACGGTCAGGCTGTTCGCCGGGTCGTTCGACGCCGGCATGACGTCGGGGAAGATCGCGGTGAACATCGCCAGGACCACGGCGGCGATCGTGACCGCCATCAGCGTGAACGCCCGCCCCTCCTTGCCCCACGCGGTGCAGAGCACGGCGAGCACGAGCGCGAGTGCCGCGACGACTGAGAGCACCAGGGACGCCGGCGTCGCCCGCACGAACGCCATCGCCACCAGGAACGCGGCACCGACGACGATCGTCAGCACGCCCGCCCGGGTCGCCAGGCGCTTCGCCCGCACGCGGATCTCACCCTCGGTCTTCAGTGCGACGAACACGACGCCGTGCGTGAAGAACACCATCAGGGTCGCGAGGCCGGTCAGCAGCGCGAACGGGTTGAGCAGGTCGAGGAACGTGCCCGTGAAGTTGTGCCCGGCGTCCATCGGGATCCCGCGGACGACGTTGCCGAACGCGACGCCCCAGAGGAACGACGGCACGGCGCTGCCGATGATGATCATGAGGTCGAAGCGACGCTTCCACTCCGGGTGCTTCCGCTGGTGCCGGTACTCGAACGAGACCCCGCGGGCGATGAGCGCCACGAGGATGAGCAGCAGGGCGAGGTAGAAGCCGGAGAACATCGTCGCGTACCACTCCGGGAACGCCGCGAACAGGCAGGCCCCGGCGACGATGACCCAGGTCTCGTTGAGGTCCCACACCGGGCCGATCGTGTTGATGAGCACACGGCGGTCGGTGTCGTCCTTGCCGAGGAACGGCAGGGACATCCCGACACCGAAGTCGAACCCGTCGAGGACGAAGTACCCGACGAAGAACAGTCCGACGATCGCGAACCACAGGACTGGCAGATCCATCTCAGTACACCGTCACTTCGTGCTCGACCTCGCCGGTGACCTCGTCGACCTTCGCAGGGGCGGCGGGGCCCTCCTGCGCGACCTTCTTGATGAGCCGGAACTCGACGACCGCGAGCGCGCCGTAGATCAGCGTGAACACGACCAGGGAGATGAGGACCTCGACCCCGGTGACGTTCGGCGAGACGCCGTCCGCCGTGCGGAGCAGACCGAACACGAGCCACGGCTGGCGGCCCATCTCGGTGAAGACCCAGCCCATGATCATCGCGGCCATCGGCAGCGGGACCGACCAGGTGGCGATGCGCCAGACCCAGCGCTGCGTCGGGAACCGGCCCTTGCGGGTCAGCCACAGGCCGACGACCGACACGAGCACCGCCCCGACACCGAGGGCGATCATCCAGCGGAACGACCAGTAGGTCACCCAGATGATCGGCTTGTAGTCGCCGGGGCCGTACACCTGCGTGTACTGCGCCTGCAGGTCGTTGATGCCCTCGACCGTGCCGGTGAAGGTGTGCGTCGACAGGAACGAGAGCAGGTACGGGATGCGGATCGAGAACAGTTCGTGCACACCGTCCGGAGTGCCGAGCGTGAAGATCGAGAACGAGGCGTCCTTGCCCGTCGAGGTGTTGTAGAGCGCCTCGGCCGCGGCCATCTTCATCGGCTGGGTGTCGACCATCGTGAGCCCGAGCTGGTCGCCGGACAGCACGGTCAGCGCGCCGGACGCCAGCATCGTCCACATGCCGAACTTGAGCGCCGGCATCATCGTCTCGAGGTTCTGGTTGCGTGCGAGGTGCCACGCCGCGACCGCGATGATCACCGAGGCGGCGACCATGAAGGCCCCGAAGAGCGTGTGCGGGAAGGCGGCCAGCGCGACCTTGTTGGTCAGGACGGCCCAGATGTCGGTGAGCTCGGCGCGGCCCTTCGCCTCGTTGATCGCGAAGCCGACGGGGTGCTGCATGAAGGCGTTCGCCGCCAGGATGAAGTACGCCGACATCATCGTGCCGACGCTGACGCACCAGATGCTCGCCAGGTGCAGCGCCCGCGGCAGGCGGTCCCACCCGAAGATCCAGATGCCGATGAACGCCGCCTCGAAGAAGAACGCGAGGATGCCCTCGAGCGCGAGCGGGGCACCGAAGACGTCGCCCACGAACCGCGAGTAGTTCGACCAGTTCATGCCGAACTGGAACTCCTGGACGATTCCGGTGACGACGCCCATCGCGAAGTTGATGAGGAAGATGCGCCCGAAGAAACGGGTCAGCTGGAGGTAGTGAGCGCGCCCGGTCCGCACCCACGCCGACTGGAAGACGGCGACGACGAGCGCCATGCCGATCGTCAGCGGGACGAAGAGGAAGTGGTAGATCGTCGTCAGACCGAACTGCCACCGCGACAGGATCAGGGGATCGAGGATGTCGTTCATGCGGCGTGTCCGAGCCGGTCCGCCGCGCGCTGTTCGTGCACGAGAGATGCCTCTTCCGGGAGGAGGAACTGGTACTTGTCACCCCATCGGGACACCTCCACGCTACCGCCGGGACACCTGCTTCGACAAGTTGTAGAGGGGCACTCTGCACGAACGTGCACGAGCAGTGGTCGGCACAACCGTGCGGAACGACGGTGCCCGAGTGCCCTCCGCGTGAACGACGACAGGTGCCGGGCCGAAGCCCGACACCTGTCGTTCAGTGCTGATCGGCGCCGAGCGCCGACCGACTAGAGCAGACCCTCGTCCTGGAGGAACTGCTTCGCGATCTGCGAGGCCTTCTCCTTGTCCGTGACGCTCTTCTCGTTGAGCTCGATGAGCTTGTCGGTGGTGAGCTTCTCGTTCACCTCGTCGATGGCGTCCGCAGCCTTCTCGTCGACCTTGTCGGAGACCACCGGGATGACGTTCTGCGGCAGGATCAGGTTCTCCGGGTCCTTGAGCGAGACGAAGTCGTTCGCCTTGATGCTCGGGTCCGCGCTGTAGATGTCGGCGAGCTGGACGGTGCCGTCCTTGAGCGCCTTCACCGTCAGGGCGCCGCCGGAGTCCTCGACCGCCTTGAAGTCGACGTCCACGCCGTAGACCGACTTCAGGCCCTCGGGGCCGTACGGGCGGGTCTGGAACTCGGAGTTCGCGCCGACGGTCAGCTTCTCCTTGACGTCCTTCAGGTCGGCCAGGCTCGTGACGTCGTTCTCCTCGGAGAACTGCTTCGTCACGGTGTAGCTGTCCTGGTCGGTGGCGTCGGCCTCGTCGAGGACCCGCAGACCCTTCGGCAGGGCCTTCTCGAGCGCCTCGTCGATCTGGTCCGCGCTCTTGGCCGTCGACTCCTTGTCGAAGTACTGCAGCAGGTTGCCGCTGTACTCGGGCATGACGTCGATCGCGCCCTTCTCGAGCTGCGGGATGTAGACCTCGCGCTGCCCGATGTTGAAGTTGCGCTCGACGGTGAAGCCGTCCTTCTCGAGCACCTGCGCGTAGAGCTCGGCGATGATCTCGTTCGAGTAGTACTGCTGCGAGCCGATGACGATCGTCTTCGAGTCGGACGAGGCGCTGGAGCCGCTGCTGAGCGGGTCACCAGAGGAGCAGCCGGTCAGGGCTGCGGCGACGCCGAGTGCCGTTGCGGCGGCGAGGGCGACGCGGATCCGTGCTGTGATCACGATGGGTTTCCTTCCGGGATGGGATTGCGGGCTCGCTCGCGCGATCCCTGGCGCTGCCGCGCGGACGGGTCGAGGGTGCCCTTCGGCACCGACGCCCGCTGCAGCGCGGCGAACACGATCTCGAACGCGATCGCGAGCGCGATCACGAGGACGGACGCGCCGAGCATCTCGGCGTAGTCCTGGGTCTTGAGGCCGAGGAAGAAGTAGCCGCCCAGTCCCCCGGCGCCGACGTAGGCAGCCAGGGTGGCGGTGGCGACGACCTGGAGCACGGCCGAACGGACGCCGCCGATCAGCAGCGGCAGCCCGAGCGGTATCTCGACCTTCCAGAGCACCTGCCACCCGGTCATGCCCTGGGCCTTCGCCGCGTCGATCGTGACCGGGTCGACGGACTCGATCCCCGCGTAGGCACCGGCGAGCACCGACGGGACGGCCAGGACCACGAGCGCCAGCAGCGGTGCCTCGAGCCCGATGCCGAGCAGCAGGCCGAAGAGGGACAGCACGCCGAGCGTCGGCAGGGCCCTGATGCCGCCGGACAGCGCGATGGAGAACCCGCGTGCCCGGCCCGTGTGCCCGATCGCGTACCCGATCGGGACCGCGATCACGGCCGCGATCACCACGGCGAGCAGGGTGATCCAGACGTGCTCCCACAGCCGCTCGGGGATCGCGTTGACGCCGGTGTAGTTGGCCGGGTCGAACACCCAGCCGAACGCCTGTCCGATGATCACGAGGCGACCTCCGCTCGCTGCAGGACCCGACGCGCGGCGCGACGGCTCCGCGGCGCCCGCCGTGTCCACGGCATGACGAGCCGTCCGAGCAGCACGAGCAGGCCGTCGAGGGCGAAGGCGAGCACGAGCACCATGACGATGCCCGAGAGGATCTCCTCGTAGATGCCGCGCGCGAGTCCGTCGGTGAACAGCGAACCGAGGCTCTGGATGCCGAGCACCGCACCGACGGTCGTCAGCGAGATCGTCGACACCGCGATCACCCGCAGGCCGGCGAGCAGCACGGGGCCGGCGAGCGGGAGCTCGACGCGGAAGAAGCGCTGTACGCCCGAGTACCCCATGGCGGTCGAGGCTGCCTTCGTGCCGGCGTCGACCGAGGAGAGGCCGTCCACCGTCGACCGGACCATGAGCGCGAGACCGTAGATCGTCAGGCTGATGATCACGTTGACCGGGCTCTGCAGGCTCGTCCCGATGATGCCGGGCAGGGCGACGAACAGCGCCAGCGACGGGATCGCGTAGAGGAGACCCGCGAAGGTCACGATGCCGCTGCCCAGACCGGCGGCGAAGCGGGATCCGCCCGTGCGCTGCAGTCGGACCACCACCCAACCGATCGGGATGGAGAGCAGGAAGCTGATGATGATCGGTGGGATCGCGATCGCGAGGTGCGCGACCGTGGCGTCACTGATCGTGTCGAGGTTCGACAGGATCCAGTTCACCGCGGTCCCCCACCCTGCGCCGGAGCACCCGGGGCGGTGTCACGCGCCCCGGCCTCTGCTGCCTGTGGCACCGCGGCTGCGGCGTCGACCACCTGGACCGGACCGGTGAGCACACCGGCTGCCCGGCCGTCGCCGTCGACCACGATCGGGCCGGTCGGCGTCTGCTCGACGCGCAGGGCACGCCGACCGCGGCCGGCACCGATGAAGTTCGCGACGAAGTCGTCCGCCGGTTCGGCGAGGATCTCGGCGGGGGTCCCGAGCTGCGCGATCTCGCCGCCCTTCTTGAGGATGACGACCTGGTCGCCGAGCTTGAACGCCTCGTCGATGTCGTGGGTCACGAAGACGACGGTCTTGCCGAGCTCGCGCTGCAACCGGATCAGCTCGTCCTGCAGGTCGTTGCGGACGAGCGGGTCGACGGCGCCGAACGGCTCGTCCATGAGCAGGACGTTCGGGTCGACGGCGAGGCCGCGGGCCACGCCGACGCGCTGCTGCTGTCCGCCGGAGAGCTGCGAGGGGTACCGGTCCGCGAACGCCCGGTCGAGACCGACGGTGTCCATCAGTTCGAGCGCCCGGGCACGGGCCTCGCCCTTCGGGACACCCGTCAGGAGCGGCACGGTCGCGATGTTGTCGGCGACCTTGCGGTGCGGCAGCAGGCCGGCGTTCTGCATGACGTAGCCGATGCGGCGACGGAGCTGCACGGGGTCGACCCCGGCGACGTCCTCACCGTCGATCTCGACGGTCCCCGACGACGGGTCGACCATCCGGTTGATCATGCGGAGCAGGGTGGTCTTGCCGCAGCCGCTGGAGCCGACGAAGACCGTGGTGGTCCGCGACGGGATGACGAGGCTGAAGTCGTCGACCGCGTTGGTGCCGTCCGGGTACGTCTTGCGCACCGAGCGGAACTCGATCATGTGGGTGCCCTTCTGTTCGGAGGTAGCCCGACTCCGCACGAGCGTACCCGCGCATCGAGGACAGCGTTCCACCGTGACCGGTCATGACGGCTCGCGGACAACGACGCCCGCACTCCCTGTTCGGGAGCACGGGCGTCGGTGGATGGTCCGGTGCGTCGGTCGGGCGCGTCGCGCGTCCGGCCGATCGCGGTTCAGGCGGCTGCGGCGACCGCCTCGAGGTGCGCCCGGCTCATCGTGCGGTACTCCTCGATGAGCGCGGTGTCGGGAGCGGTCCGGTCGCGGAGCGCCCGGGCGATCACGGCGTGCGCGGACTCGGCCAGGACGACCCAGGCGCGCTCCGCACGCTCGCCCAGCGGGTAGCCGAAGCGGTCGTGCAGGACCTGCGCGACGGCTGCCCCCAGCGCAGCCATGCGGTCCTCCGCGTCACCGGTGCCGGTGTCCGCGGGGTCACCGAAGCGGATCGCGCGGAAGCCCGGCTCCGCGCGGTACATCTCGACGGTCGCGTCGATGAGCGCGTCGTGCGCGTCCTGCCAGGTCGTGGCGTCGCTCTCGTCGAGGGCGGTGAGGAAGCGCTCGGCGAGCCGCTGGGTGCTCCGGATCGCCAGCGCCTCGACCACGGCGATGCGGTCCGGGAAGTACCGGTAGACCGTGCCGATCGACGCCCCCGCGCGCTCGGCCACCATCGCGGTGGTCAGTCGCTCGAACCCGATCTCGTCGATCACGGCAGCCGCGGCGTCGAGGAGTCCCGCGAGGCGCGCCGAACTGCGGGCTTGGACCGGCTCGTTCCTGAGCAGTGATGATCCCCCCGGCAGTGCGTTCGATACCTCGGTGACGAGCACGTGTTCTCCTCTTGCGCTCCCGGCGGAGCGCGGTCATGTGGGATGTGACGGGAAGGACTCTCGCACAGACCGGCTGGATCATCGCTGCGACTCACCCCGTCGTGGTCGTCCACCGCCCGCCGCCGGGGTCCCGCGCGTGGGAGGATGGGGCCATGCCCGACCCGACGCCCCACGAGCCGTCGTTGGCCGAACCGATCCTCCACCGGGCCGCTCGGATCGAGGACGCCGTCCAGGAGTTCCGCGAGCACCGGGCCCGGCGTCGCGGGCTCGTGCCGACCGTGATCCCCTACACGGGCTACGGCGCACCGGGCTGGATCCGCGTGCTCTGCCGTGTCCTGCTGACGCGACGCGGCCTGGCGTCCGACGCCTCCTACTACGGCGTTCGTGGCTGGCGGAGCTTCACGAGTGTCGCCGTCGACGACGCCGAGGTCACCGTGACGGCCGGCGGCACGACCCACGTGGTGCAGTCCGACCGTGGCGGCGTGGTCGACGTGAAGGTCCCGATCGACCTCGAACCCGGATGGCAGACGGTGCGCCTTTCGGCCGGTGGGATGCGCGACGTCGAGGCCGACGTCTTCATCGTGGACCCGGACACGCGCTTCGGTCTGCTGTCCGACATCGACGACACGGTGATGGTGACGTCGCTCCCCCGCCCGATGCTCGCGGCGTGGAACTCCTTCGTCCTGACCGAGCACGCCCGTCGCCCGGTCCCGGGCATGTCCGTGCTGTACGAACGCGTGCTCGCGCAGCACCCCGGCGCTCCGACCGTGTACCTCTCGACCGGGGCGTGGAACGTGGCGCCGACGCTGCAACGCTTCCTGACCCGGAACATGTACCCGACCGGCACGCTCCTGCTGACGGACTGGGGGCCGACCCACGACCGCTTCTTCCGGAGCGGCCAGCTGCACAAGCAGCAGAACCTCCGGCGACTCGCGAGCGACTTCCCGGACGTGCAGTGGCTCCTGGTCGGCGACGACGGGCAGCACGACGAGACGCTCTACGGCGAGTTCGCCCGGGAGCACCCCGAGAACGTCGCCGGTGTCGCCGTCCGGCAGCTGTCCACGAGCGAGGCGGTCCTGGCCGGTGGTCGGTCGCGCGCGCAGGAACGGACGCGCGCCGGGTCCGCACCGTGGGTGTACGCCCCGGACGGTGCCGGCATGTGGTCGGAGCTCGCTCGCGTGGGCCTCGTCGACGCCGACCCGTCAGCCCCGCTCTGATCCCTGCACCGGCAGCTCCGACGGCTCCGCTGTGCACACCTTCAGCGCTGCCGGGCCGCACGGCGGCGGCCGGTGCCAGGATCGAGCCATGAGCACCGTCACCCCGCCGAACCGCATCGAGGACCACGCCCTCATCGGGGACACCCACACGGCCGCACTCGTCGGCCGCGACGGGACGATCGACTGGGCGTGCCTGCCGCGCTTCGACAGCCCGTCGACCTTCGCCTCACTGCTCGGGACCGAGGACCACGGGCACTGGTCGCTCCGCCCGACGGACCCGGACGCCACGAGCACCCGGCACCACCACCCGGACACGCTCGTGCTCTCCACCGTGTGGACGACGTCGACCGGCGTCGTCGAGGTCACCGACCTCATGCCGATCGGCGCCCACCGCGCGGCGATCATCCGACGGGTCCGCGGCCTGCAGGGCTCGGTCGAGGTCGAGCAGACGCTCCGCATCCGGTTCGACTACGCCCGAGCGCTCCCCTGGGTCCGGCAGATCGGCGGTGACGAGGACCCGGCGCTCCTCGCGACCGCCGGCCCGGGCTCGGTGGTGGTCCGTGGCGTGCGCTTCCGGGCCGACGACCACCGGCACACGCACACCGTCACGGTGCACGACGGCGACGTCGTCGACACCGTGCTCACCTGGTACCCGTCGCACCGCGAGCCACCGGAGCCGCTCGACGTCGACGCCGCACTGCAGGCGACGGAGCGCTGGTGGCGCGACTGGATGGCGACCGCGCACACCGAGGGCCCCTACGCCGAGCCGAGCCGACGGTCCCTGCTGCTGCTCCGTGCGATGACCCACGGACAGACCGGCGGCGTCGTGGCGGCCGCGACCACGAGCCTCCCGGAGGACCCGGGTGGCGAACGCAACTGGGACTACCGGTACGTCTGGCTCCGCGACGCGTCCCTGGCGCTCGCGTCGCTCATCGCCCACGGTTACCGGGACGAGGCGATGCACTGGCGCGGGTGGCTGCTCCGTGCGATCGCAGGTGACCCTGCCGACGTGCAGATCATGTACGGCATCGCCGGTGAACGCGAACTGCCCGAGCGCACGCTCGACGAGCTCCCCGGCTACCTCGACTCGACGCCGGTCCGGCTCGGCAACGGCGCGTCGACCCAGTACCAGGGGGACGTCTTCGGCGAGGTGCTGGCCGCCCTGCACGACGCGCGCGAGCTCGGTGTCGAGGAGAACGCGGACTCGTGGGCCCTGCAGCGTGCCCTGCTCGGCTACGTCGAGGAGCACTGGCAGCACCCGGACAACGGCATCTGGGAGATGCGCGGACCGCGGCGGCACTTCACGCACTCCCGGGCGATGATCTGGGCCGCCTTCGACCGCGGGGTGGCGGCCGTCGAGGAGTTCGGCCTCGAGGGCCCCGTCGACCGGTGGCGCAGCCTGCGCGACGAGGTCCGCGCGGAGATCGAGGAGCACGGCTGGAACGCCGAACGCGGCAGCTACCGGCAGCACTACGACACCGACGAGGTCGACGCGAGTCTGCTCGTCCTGCCGCAGATCGGGTACCTGCACGCCGACGACCCGCGCATGACGGGGACGGTCGCGGCGATCGAGCAGGACCTCCGCGTCGGCGAGCACGGCCTGGTCCTGCGGTACCGGACCACCGCGGGCTTCGACGGGCTGTCCGGCTCCGAGCACCCGTTCCTGGCGTGCTCGTTCTGGCTCGTCGAGCAGTACGCCGCCTCCGGGCGCATCGCCGACGCCGAGCGGCTGATGGACGTCCTGGTCGGTTACGCGAACGACGTCGGCATGCTCTCCGAGGAGATCGACGTGGCGACCGGTCACCACATCGGCAACACGCCGCAGGTGCTGTCGCACCTGACGCTCGTGTCCGCGGCCGACGCGATCGCCCGTGCACGCGGAACCACGTCGGGCCACCGGACGCGGCTCGCCGTGCACGACGGCGGGACGCGGTCGTCGACCGGCGGTGGGCGGCGGGCCGGCGCCCCGTCCTGACCGGCCGGCGGCACGTCGCGACGCGTCGTGCTGGGCGCACCTGGTCGTTCCGGGCGCACCTGGTCCATCCGGGCGTACCTGGTCCATCCGGGCGTACCTGGTCATCCTGATCCGGCAGGTACGCCCGGTTCCGCACGGCACGTCACGCGTTCCGGGAAGGAACGGGCAGACGAACGGACGGGAGGCGCGGTGCCAGCCGGCACCGCGCCTCCCGTCCGTCAGGTGGCTCCGTCAGGAGACGGCGTCGGTCAGGACGACGACTCCCAGTCCGCGGGACCGCGCGAGCCCGCGCGGTACTCCTCGAGCGGCACGTCGCCCGACTTCCAGGCGTCCACGACCGGCTCGACGATCTCCCAGCACCGCTCCGCGACGTCGCCGCGGATCGAGAGCAGCGGGTCGTCGTGGAAGATGCCGTTGAGCACCTCGCCGTAGGGGGTGAGCTCGCCGTCGTCGAACGACGAGGACAGGGTGACCTGCCCCATCTCGAACGGGTTGCCGCCGCCGTTCGCCGACACGCTCAGCTCGATCTCGTCCGGGTTGAGGACGATGCGCAGCGTGTCCGCCTTCGGCCGACCGGACAGGCCGGAGGGCAGGCGCGTCACGGGCTTGAAGGTGATGAGGACCTCCTTGCGGCTGGCGCCGAGCGCCTTGCCGGAGCGGAGGGTGAAGGGGACGCCCTTCCAGCGCGCGGTGTCGACCTCGACCTGGATCTCGGCGAGGGTCTCGGTACCGCGCGACTTGTCCACGCCGTCCTCGTCCTGGTACGACGGCAGCTCCTTGCCGTCGATGGTGCCGGCCGTGTAGACGGCGCGGCGCGAGGCGATCTTCGCGTCGTCGCCCTTGAGGCGGGTCGACCGGAGGACACGGGCGAGCGACGACCGGAACTCGACCGCGTCGATCGCGGACGGGGCGTCCATCGTCACCAGGCCGAGGATCTGCAGCAGGTGCGACTGGATCATGTCGACCAGGGCGCCGGCCTCGTCGTAGTACTGCGCCCGGTTCTCGAGCCCGAGGGTCTCGTCGTAGAAGACGTCGACCTTCTCGATGTTGTCCGCGTTCCAGATCGGCTCGAACAGGCGGTTCGCGAAGCGCAGACCGATGATGTTGAGGACCGTGGTGCGACCGAGGAAGTGGTCCGTGCGGTGCACGCGCTCCTCGGGGACGAGCTCGAGCACGGTCTTGTTGAGGGCCTCGGCGCTGGCGACGTCGGTGCCGAAGGGCTTCTCGAACGCGAGGGTCGTGCCCTCGGGGAGTTCGACGCCCTGCAGCGCCTCGCAGATGTCCGAGGCGATCTGCGGCGGGAGCGCGAAGTAGAGGATGGGCTCGGCCTCGGCCGCGTCGAGCAGCGCCTTGAGGTGCTCGGGGTCGGTCGGGTCGCCCTGGATGAAGGTCGTGGACTCGAGGGTCGCGTCGACCTCGGGACCCTTGACGTCCTGCGACGCGAAGGACTTCGTGACGACGTCCTTCCACTGCTCCGCGCTGCGGGCGCTGCGGCCCGTGCCGATCAGCTGGACGGGGACCGCTCGACCGCTCTGCAGGAACGTGCCGAGTCCCGGGAGCAGCAGGCGGGAGGCGAGGTCGCCCGTCGCGCCGAAGATGATGAGGGTGCGCTTGTCGGTCACCGGAGGTGAGTCCTTTCGCTGTGGTTGCGGGGTCCGCACGGGTCAAGCCGCGCGCGGGCCGGTTGATTCCCTGTGACTTCCGGGATACCCGATCCGGGCCGAGAGCTCGGGCCGGGTGGGGTACGGGCCCCGGACGCACCACGGGCGGCACCGGATGTGGTGCCGCCCGAGGTGTCAGGTGGTTCGGATCAGTGTCCGAAGTTGCCGCGGTAGTACTCGTAGACCCAGCCCACGAGGGTGACCGTCACGAGCGCGAGCCCGATCGGCACGATCCAGAGGCCGGCCGCGAGACCGAGGAAGCAGATCGCGGTCGAACCGGCGAGCAGGATCGGCCACCACGACCACGGGCTGAAGTGCCCGAGTTCGGCGTCGCCGTCCTCGATGTTCGCGTCGGGGCGGTCCTCGGGGAGGACACCGCCCTGCGAGGACATGACCTTCCCGAGGTAGAACGCGATGAACGCGGACATGATCCCGGTGAGGCCGATCGCCACGGTGCCGACCCACTCGGGCCGCCCGTAGTAGATGAGCGCCCAGATGGTGTACGCCGCGTCCGCGAGGACGAAGAAGACGAACAGGATCCAGAACAGGTTGGTGTTGGCGCGCATGGCGTTACTTCACCTCGCCCTTCGCGGCGTCGTAGGTCGGGGCGTCCGGAGCGTCCTTCGCCGGACCCACACCGATCGGCACACCGGCCTCCGGGTGGTTCAGGTCGAACGCCGGGGACTCGGAACGGATCCGCGGGATCGACGTGAAGTTGTGGCGCGGCGGCGGGCAGCTGGTCGCCCACTCGAGCGAGCGGCCGTAGCCCCACGGGTCGTTCACGGCCACCTTCGGGGCGTTCCGTGCGGTCACGTAGACGTTGAAGATGAACGGCAGGAACGAGATCGCGAGGATCATCGAGCCGATCGTCGACAGCTGGTTCATCCAGGTGAACCCGTCGTTCGGCAGGTAGGTCGCGTAACGACGCGGCATGCCGATGACGCCCAGCCAGTGCTGGATGAGGAACGTCGTGTGGAAGCCGATGAACAGCAGCCAGAAGTGGATCTTGCCGAGGCGCTCGTTGAGCATGCGACCCGTCCACTTCGGCCACCAGAAGTAGAAGCCGGAGAACATCGCGAACACGACGGTACCGAAGACCACGTAGTGGAAGTGCGCGACGACGAAGTACGAGTCGGACACGTGGAAGTCGAGCGGCGGCGACGCCAGGATCACACCGGTGAGACCACCGAACGTGAAGGTGATGAGGAAGCCGACGGCCCACAGCAGGGGGGTCTCGAACGTGACCGAACCGCGCCACATCGTGCCGACCCAGTTGAAGATCTTCACGCCGGTCGGGACCGCGATGAGCATCGTCATGAGCGAGAACCACGGGAGCAGGACGCCACCGGTGACGTACATGTGGTGCGCCCACACCGTGACCGAGAGGGCCGCGATGGAGATGGTCGCGTACACGAGGGTCTTGTAGCCGAAGATCGGCTTGCGGCTGAAGACCGGGAAGACCTCGGAGACGATGCCGAAGAACGGCAGCGCGATGATGTACACCTCGGGGTGGCCGAAGAACCAGAAGAGGTGCTGCCAGAGCAGGGCACCGCCGTTGGCCGGGTTGTAGATCTGCGCGTCGAACACGCGGTCGAGACCGAGGCCGAACAGCGCGGCGGCGAGCACCGGGAAGGCCATCAGCACGAGCAGCGAGGTCACGAGGGTGTTCCACGTGAAGATCGACATGCGGAACATCGTCATGCCCGGGGCGCGCATCGTGATGATCGTCGTGATGAAGTTCACCGCGCCGAGGATCGTCGAGAAGCCGGTCATGCCGAGGCCGAAGACCCAGAGCGTCCCACCGAGACCCGGTGTGAACGTCGTGTCACTCAGTGGCGCGTAGGCGAACCAGCCGAAGGACGCGGCACCCTGCGGGGTGAGGAAGCCGCCGACCGCGATGAGCGAGCCGAAGAGGTAGAGCCAGAAGGCGAACCCGTTCAGACGCGGGAACGCGACGTCCGGCGCACCGATCTGCAGCGGCATGATCGCGTTCGCGAAGCCCGAGAAGAGCGGCGTCGCGAACATCAGCAGCATGATCGTGCCGTGCATCGTGAAGAGCTGGTTGTACTGCTCCTTCGTCTCCACCACGTGCAGGCCGGGCTCGAAGAGCTGCGCACGGATCACGAGCGCCATGACGCCCGCGAGCAGGAAGAAGACGAACGAGGCGATCAGGTACATGTACCCGATGGTCTTGTGGTCGGTGGAGGTGATCCACCGGACGATGATGTTGCCCTTCCGACCGACCTTGGACGCCTGGAAGTCCGGCGTCGTCGGCGCTGTCGGCTGGCCGACGAGTGACGTTGTCATCTGACGGACCCCTACTTGTTCTCGCTCGACGCCTCGACCGGCGCCTGGTTGTTCGGTTCGTTCGTGTTGGTGTCGTACTCGTTGCCGAGCAGACCGACCTTGCCCTGCTCGCGCAGCGTGTCGAGGTACTGCTGGTACTCGGAGTCGGAGACGACCTTCACCTGGAAGAGCATCAGGGAGTGGTACTCACCGCAGAGCTCGGCGCACTTGCCCTGGTACGTGCCTTCCTTCTGCGGGATGAAGTACTCGTAGTTGGTCTTGCCCGGGAGCATGTCCTTCTTGTACAGGAAGTCGATGACCCAGAAGGAGTGGTCGACGTCGCGCGAGGAGAGCTCGATCTCGACCTTCTTGCCGACCGGCAGGTACAGCGTCGGGAGCTGCGACTCGTCGATCGCGCCGTCGCCGTTCTCCTCTTCCTGGGCCTGGATGCCCTGGTAGTAGACGCTGTCCTTCGGGTTGTCCTTGTCGATGTAGTTGAAGTCCCAGGCCCAGCGCTTGCCGTACACGTGGATCGTGGCGTCCGGGTCGTCGAAGGGCTTCTCGATCGCGGACTGGTCCTTCGCGGTGAACGCGAAGAAGCCGAGCACGAGGATGAGCGGCACGATCGTGTAGAAGATCTCGAGCGGCATGTTGTACCGCATCTGCACCGGCAGGCCGGTCTGGCCCTTGCGACGGCGGTAGACGATCGCCGCCCAGATGATCAGGCCCCACACGATGAGACCGACCGCGAGCAGGACGATCCAGCTGGTGGTCCACAGGCCGACGATGCGGCTCGTGTGGTTCGTGACGTCCTTCGTCTCCTCCGTGCCGGGGAGCCATCCGTTCATCTGCTGCTGCGTGCAGCCAGCCAGTGCGATGACCAGACCGACGGCCACCGGGACGGCCGCCCAACGTATACGGCGATTCGAACGCACTGTTACCTCTCGGAAGACGTTGCTGAGGCACCGGCGGTGCGACCGTGCCGAGCACGGAGGCCGCTCATTGCTGGTTCCCAGCTTGATTGGAACACTCCTAGCCTACTCGCAGCCGGTGACGTCTCGCGCACACCGGGCGCGGTCCGGCGCGGCATGGTCGACCCCGGCGCACCGCTTTCCCCCGGTCGGGCGGGCTCGGGCAGCGCGGGGGACGACGAACGGGGAGCGACCAGATCGGTCACTCCCCGCTCGCGTGTCGGTTCGGTCGGCGGACAACCGCCCGCCGTGGCGTCAGTGGAAGCTGTCGCCGCACGCGCAGCTGCCCTGCGCGTTGGGGTTGTCGATGGTGAAGCCCTGCTTCTGGATGGTGTCCTCGAAGTCGATGGTGGCGCCGTCGAGGTACGGGACGCTCATCTTGTCGACGACGACCTCGACACCGCTGCCGAACTCGGTCGTGGCGTCCCCGTCGAGCAGGCGCTCGTCGAAGTACAGCTGGTAGATCAGGCCCGAGCAGCCACCGGGCTGGACCGCGAGGCGCAGGCGGAGATCGTCGCGCCCCTCCTGCTCCAGCAGGCTCGCCACCTTCGCCGCCGCAGCGTCGCTGAGCGCGACCCCGTGGGCACGTGCGTCCGTCGCCGGTGCGTTGTCGGTGATGGTGTCGCTCATCCGCGCGTCTCCCTCCGGGCGGTGTCGGTCACCGCGCCTGGGGTCGATTGTAAGCACGCGAGCCGACAGGACGGGCCGTCCGTGCACAGGGCGGGACCGGACGACGGACGGGAGGCCCGTGGCGGCGTCGCCACGGGCCTCCCGTCCGGCACTCCCCCGGTCCCCACAAGCGGTGGGGACGCGTCAGGCGCGCGTCGCCAGGCGCGCCAGCAGGATCGTCTCCGATGCGATCGCGCGGTGCAGGACCCCGAGGTGCTGCGACTCGTTCGGGCTGTGCGCCCGGGTGTCGGGGTCCTCGACACCCGTCACCAGGATCTGCGCCTCCGGGAACTCGGCGGCCAGGTCGGAGACGAACGGGATGGATCCGCCGATGCCCTGCTCGACGGCGGGCGCGCCCCAGCCCTCGTGCATGGCCGTGCGGGCCTCCTGCACCGCCCAGCCGGCGGTGTCCACGAGGAAGCCGTCGCCGGTGTCCACCTCGGTGACGTCGAGCTTCGCGCCGAACGGCACGTGGGCGCGGAGGTGGCGTTCGACGGCCGCGTACGCGTCGGTCGCCGACTGTCCGGGCGCCACGCGGACCGAGACGCGGGCGGCGACGGTCGGCAGCAGGGTGTTCGACGCGTTCGCCACGCTCGGCACGTCCATGCCCGTCACGGTGATCGACGGCTGGAACCACATCCGGGACAGCACCGGGCCCGTCCCCACCGGCCGGACGCCCTCGAGCAGGGCCGCGTCGGTGGCGAGCTCGGCCTCGGAGCGTTCGGGCACGTCGGCGTCGTACGCCGTGAGCCCCTCGACGGCGACCGAGCCGTCGTCGTCGTGCAGCGAGGCGAGCAGCCGGACCATGGGGATCATGGCGTCCGGGGCCGCACCGCCGAACATGCCGCTGTGGCTCGCGTGCTCGAGGGTCGTCAGCGTCGCGCGGAACGTCACGTTGCCGCGGAGCGAGACGGTGATCGACGGGACGTCGACCGACCAGTTGTCGCTGTCGGCCACGACGATGACGTCGGCCGCCAGGTGCTCCTTCTGCTCGCGGAGGAAGGTGCGGAACGAGCGGGAGCCGAACTCCTCCTCGCCCTCGACGAAGAGCACGACACCGAGGTCGAGGTCGTCGCCGAACTGCGCGTGCAGCGCGCGGAGCGAGGCGACGTGGGTCATCACGCCGGCCTTGTCGTCCGAGGCGCCGCGACCGTACAGGCGGTCGCCGCGGAGGGTCGGCTCGAAGGGCGGGGTCTCCCACAGGGCGTCGTCGCCCTGTGGCTGCACGTCGTGGTGCGCGTAGAGCATGACGGTCGGCTTCCCGTTCCGCGCAGGACGCACCGCCAGGACGGCGGGCTGCCCGAGCTCGCGGCCGGCCTCCTCCGCGCCCGCGGTCTCCCCCTCGACCGCGGAACGGACGATGCGGACGGCGTCGTCGGCGAAGACCCCCGTCGACCGGGCCAGGTCCGCGACCGCCTCGGCACTCGCCTGCACGTGCGCCGGGTCGAACGCCGACCAGGACACCGACGGCAGCCGGACCAGCGCGGACAGGTCGGCGATCGTCGTCGGCAGGCCTCCCTGCACGTGTTCGCGGAGGGCGTCGAGGAGCGCGGGGTCGGTCGCGGGGCTGTGCTGGTCGGTGTCGGTCATGTCCCGTAATCTAGAGGAGATCCAGCACGCAACCGCAGTCAGGAACGCACCGTGGCGAAGGCAGCCCCCAAGACCAACACGACCGTCAACCCGTCGGAGGAAGAACTCCTCGAGTCCGGCAAGGGTCGTCCGACGCCGTCGCGTCGTGAGCGCGAGGCAGCCAACCGTCGCCCGCTCGTCGGCAACAGCCCGCAGGACAAGAAGGCCGCTCGCGCGCGGCTCAACACGGAGCGCGAGAAGGCCCGTGTCGGCATGGCGAACGGCGAGGAACGCTACCTCCCGGTGAAGGACAAGGGCGAGCAGCGCAAGTTCGTCCGCGACTGGATCGACGCGCGCTGGAACGTGGGCGAGGTCATGATGCCCGTGCTCGTGCTGTTCCTCATCGTCGGGTTCGCCGCAGCGCAGACCGTCCTGGCGTCGTACTCGCTCCTGCTGGTGTGGGCGTTCGTCGCGCTGTTCGTCCTCGACTGCATCGTGCTGTGGCTCTCGCTGCGCAAGAAGATCACCGCGAAGTTCGGCGACATGCAGCGCGGGACGTTCTTCTACATCCTGACGCGGGCGTGGCAGCTCCGCTTCCTGCGCCTGCCGAAGCCGCAGGTGCGCCGCGGGGAGTACCCCTCGCTGTAGGCGCACTGCCACGAGCGCCGTCCGGCCGAGCCGGGTGGCGCTTCGTCGTTCCGGGTTGCTCCGGGGTGTTCCGGGGTCGCGCGGTGCCTGCCGGTGGTCGTCGACCGGGCCAGATCCGTCTCGGTCGGCGTCGCGCGCCGACGGATCACGCCCGAACGCCGAACGCGAGCGGCGTGTCCTGCTCGGTCGGCTCGGTGCCCTCCGGACGGCTGGCCTTCCGGTGCTCCGGGGTCCCGGTCCCGGGGTCCCGATCCCGCGGTGCTCCGGTCGCTCCGACGCTCGGCGGTCCCGGTCCTGCGGTCGCCCGGTCGCTCCGACGCTCGGCGGTCCCGGTCCCGGTCCCGGTCCTGCGGTCTTCCAGTCGCAGGACATGCCGCACCCAGCGAACATGAGCGGCAGGTCGTGCGACGAGAGCGGCAGCGGGCGGCGGGTCCTGCCACGAGATTGGGCGAACCGGCGGGCCGGCCAACCGGCGAACAGCCCGACGGGCAGTGGGCCGTGTGCGGAGCACCGACACCACGGTCGGCGCAGAGCGAGTGCCGCCTGCCGCTACCGCGCTGCGCGCCGCAGCCGCCGACGCCGCAGCCGGTTGATGCGCATCGCCCAGGTCGGCCCCTCGTAGAGGAACGCCGTGTACCCCTGCACGAGCGTGGCGCCCGCGTCGATGCGGTCCTGCACGTCCTGCTCGCTCGTGACTCCCCCGACGGCGACGACGCAGAAGTCCTGCGGCACCGCGGCACGGACCCGACGCAGCACCTCGAGCGACCGAACGGCGATCGGGGCACCCGACAGGCCGCCGGCACCCATGGCCTCGACCTCGGCGTCCGGCGTGGTCAGCCCGGTGCGGGCGATCGTCGTGTTGTTGGCGATGATGCCGGCGAGTCCGAGGTCCACCGCGAGCCCGGCGATCGCATCGATCTGCTCGTCGGTCAGGTCCGGGGCGATCTTCACGAGCACCGGGGTCCGCCCCGCAGCGTCGCGGACGGCCGTCAGCAGGGGTCGGAGCTGGTCGGCCTCCTGCAGCCCGCGGAGACCGGGCGTGTTCGGCGAGCTGACGTTGACCGCGAGGTAGTCCGCGAACGGGGCGAGCAGGCGCGTCGACTCGAGGTAGTCGTCGACCGCGTCCTCGACCGCGACGACCCGGCTCTTGCCGATGTTGACTCCGATGACCGGGCGACCCGGGTGCCGTCGTGCCCGTTCGAGCCGCCGTGCAGCCCTGGCGGCACCGTGGTTGTTGAACCCCATCCGGTTGACGAGCGCCCTGTCGCGGATGAGCCGGAAGAGCCGGGGCTTGTCGTTGCCGGGCTGCGCCTTCGCGGTGATCGTGCCGACCTCGACGTGCCCGAACCCGAGCAGCCCGAGTCCGGCGATGCCCTTGGCGTCCTTGTCGAAGCCGGCCGCGAGACCGAAGCGCGAGGGGAAGTGGATCCCCATCGTCGTGATCCCGTCGGCAGCTGCTGGCCTGGCGTAGCGCTCCACCGTGCCGTTCAGGAACGGCACCCTCGGCAGTGCGCGGATCACGGCGAACGCGACGTGGTGTGCGCGCTCCGGGTCCATGTTGGCGAACACCGTCCGGAAGACGACCGCGTACCCGTTCCGGACGAGGCGCTCCGCGACCCCGCTCACGCGCTGCTGCCCGAGCCGGCACCGCCGGACGCTGCGGCCCCGGCTGCGTGGTGGTCACGGCGCAGCTGCGCGATCGCGTCCTCGAAGTCCTCGAGCGTGTCGAAGGCCTGGTAGACGCTCGCGAACCGCAGGAACGCCACCTCGTCGAGCTCGCGCAGCGGCGGCAGGATGGCGAGACCGATGTCGTTCGCGTCGATCTGGCTGGACCCCGACGAGCGCACGGTCTCCTCGACGCGCTGTGCGAGCACGGCGAGGTCACCGTCGGTCACCGGGCGTCCCTGGCACGCCTTGCGCACACCGGAGACGATCTTGTCGCGGCTGAACGGCTCGGTCACGCCGTTGCGCTTCACGACGTTCAACGACGCGGTCTCCGTCGTCGAGAACCGGCGCCCGCAGTTCGGGCACTGGCGTCGGCGACGGATCGAGGTGCCGTCGTCGCTCGTGCGGGAGTCGACGACGCGGGAGTCCGGGTGGCGGCAGAAGGGGCAGAACATGTCGTGTCCCAGGCTATCGGCTCGACGACGCCCACAGGGTGCGGTGACGACCCTGTGGACGATCGGCGGCGCTCAGGACCGCCCGGTGCGTTCCGTCACCGCGGCACCGTGACCGGGCAGCTGTTCCTCGGTCGCGAGCGCCACGATGTGCGGCGCGACCTCGGCCAGCGCGGCGGACGTGTAGCGGATGACCTGCTGCGGTCGGAGGAACGTCGAGGCCGACAGTCCGGACCCGAACCGTGCCTGTCCACCGGTCGGCAGCACGTGGTTCGACCCGGCGAGGTAGTCGCCGAGGCTCACCGGGGTGCTCGGCCCCACGAAGACGGCTCCCGCCGCGTCGATGTCCGCCAGCACGGCGTCGTCGTCCGCCGTCTGGATCTCCAGGTGCTCGGGCCCGTACGCGTTGCTGACGGTCGCCGCGTCGGCCAGGGAGTCGACGAGCACGATCGCGGACTGCGGGCCGTCGAGTGCGGTCTGGAGGCGCGCAGCCGTCCCCAGCGCCGCCACCCGTTCCGGGATCGCGGCCTCGACCGCGTCGGCGAACGCGGCCGAGGTGGTCACCAGGACGCTGCCGGCCTGCTCGTCGTGCTCGGCCTGGCTCACCAGGTCGGCGGCGACGTAGCCGGGGTCCGCGGTGTCGTCGGCGATGACGAGGATCTCGGTCGCGCCGGCCTCGGAGTCGATGCCCACGACCCCGCGCACCAGGCGCTTGGCCGCTGCGACGAAGTTGTTGCCCGGACCGGTGACCAGGTCGACCGGCTCGAGGCCGATCTCGGCGACGCCGTACGCCAGCGCACCGACCGCACCGGCCCCGCCCATCGCGTAGACCTCGTCGATGCCGAGCAGTCCGGCCGCGGCGAGGATCGTCGGGTGCACGCGCCCGCCGTGGTCGCGCTGCGGCGGCGAGACGAGGGCGATCGACCCGACGCCCGCGACCTGCGCGGGGACCACGTTCATCACGACGCTCGAGGGGTAGACGGCCTTGCCGCCCGGCACGTAGAGCCCGACGCGACGCATCGGCCGCCAGCGCTGGTGGACCTCGGCGCCGTCGGCCAGGCACGTGACCGACGCAGCCGGGACCTGTGCAGCACTCGCAGCACGGACGCGACGGATGGCCTCGTCCAGGGCCTCGCGCAGCTCCGGCGTCAGACCGGCGACGGCCGCGGCGATCTCGGCGGCGGGGACCCGGACGTGCTCGGGGGCTCCTCCGTCGAACCGCTCCGCCTGCTCGCGGAGCGCGGCCGCCCCGTCCTGCCGGACCGCGTCCACGAGGGTGCGGGCGGCGTCGACGGCGTGCGAGACGTCACCGACGGCGCGGGGCATCAGGCGGAGGAGGTCGGCACGGGCGGGCAGTCCGCCGCGGAGGTCGATTCGCTGCATCATCAGGCGTCAAGCGTACCGGCGGCACCCGACAGGAGCGCCGTCGCGAGGGGGCGGTGCCGCTCGGCGTGGTCGTCGTCCCACACCCCGAGCACGTGCAGGACGAGGACGCGGAAGGCCAGCGCCCGGACGAGCAGCTGTGGCCAGTCGGACACCCCGGCGAGCTGCCCGAGCGCCGGCAGCCGCTCGACGGGGACCCCGTGCCAGCAGACCGCGTCGACGACGGCGATCGCAGAGGCGTACCCGGCCGGGCGCCACGAGGGTGCCCAGTCGAAGACGGCTGGTGGCTCCCCGGCGGCGAAGAGCACGTTGCCGAGCAGGTCACGGTGCACGACCTGCGACGGCGCTCGGACCGGCCGGAACGCCGCAGCGAGCCGGTCGAGCAGCGGCCCCGACGGCCGCAGCGTCCCGGCCCAGACCATCCGGTCCGCCCGACTCCACGGGTCGTCGACGAGGTCGAGGAACGCCGGGCGGGGCAGGTGGGCGACCGCTCGGTGGAAGGCATCGCCGGCGGCGAGGACCTCGTCGACGCGGCTCGGGTCGGTCGCGCCCGGCAGCCACTCCCATGCCTCCCACCCGTCGACGAGCCAGGACCCGTCGGCCGACGCCACGGGACGCGGCGCGCGGAAGCGGTCGGAGTGCGCGAGGCGGGCCAGCGTGGCGGACCGCCACCGGGCCTCCCGGGCGTCCCCGTGCGGCCGCAGGACGATCCCGCCCGCGCGCCACGTCGTGCCCTGCCCGCCGGGCAGCAGCAGCGGGCGCCGCTCCCCCGCTCCGAACGCCCGGAGCACCACGGCCGACGGCCGCGGTGCTCCGGGAACGATCACGTCGACCGCCTCAGACCAGGCAGCGCGGTCCGAGCAGGCTCTTCAGCTCGCCGAACAGGTCGGGCGTCAGGCTGACCGGGAACGGCAGCTCGAAGGTCCGCGCGACGTCGTCCTTGAGCAGCTTGAGGCGGACCTCGGTCTCCCCCTGGTGCCGGCCGAGCACCGCGGCCAGCTCGGTCACCGTCGAGGTCGTCGCCCGGCGTTCCGGCAGGGACAGGGTCAACGGGCCGGACCCCATCGCGTCGCCGACGTTCGGCTGGAACATGCTCACGGCGTGCAGCGCCTTGCCGTCGTCACGCACGTTGACCCGGCCGCGCAGGACGACGATCGAGTCCGCCACCAGGGACGGACCGAACTCCTGGTACGTCTTGCCGAGGAACATGACGCCGATCTCGCCGCCGAAGTCCTCGATCTGGACGATGCCGTACGGGTTGCCGCTCGACTTCGCGACCCGGTGCTGCACGCTCGTCAGGAGCCCGGCGACCGTGACCGTCTCGCCCTCGATGCCGTCGTCTGCGGCGATGAGGTCGGCGATGGTGATCGACTGGTGCTTCGCGAGCTCGATCTCGAGACCGGCGAGCGGGTGGTCCGACACGTACAGCCCGAGCATGTCCCGCTCGAAGGCGAGCTTGTCGCGCTTCGCCCACTCCGGGCGGTCCGGCACCTGGGACACCGGCGCTGCAGCGGGGGTCTCCTCGGCCACCTCGGCGAAGAGCGAGTCGAAGTCGAAACCGATGTTGCCGTTGGCCTCGTCGCGCTTGACCTTCACCGCGCCCTCGACCGCGCCCTCGTGGATCTCGACGAGCGCACGCCGGGTGTCACCGAACTCGTCGAAGGCACCCGCCTTGATGAGCGACTCGACCGTCCGCTTGTTGGCCGACGAGATCGGGATCTTCCGGAGGAAGTCGTGGAACGACTCGAACGCGCCCTTCTCGGTGCGCGCCTTCACGATGTCGTCGACCACGTTGAAGCCGACGTTGCGGATGGCGCCCATGCCGAAGCGGATGTCGTCACCGACGGCGGCGAAGAAGCCGATCGACTCGTTGACGTCCGGCGGCATCACCCGGATGCCCATGCGGCGGCACTCGTTCAGGTACAGCGCGAGCTTGTCGCGGGCGTCGCCGACGCTGGTCAGCAGCGCCGCCATGTACTCCGCCGGGTAGTGGGCCTTGAGGTAGGCGGTCCAGAACGACACCACGCCGTACGCCGCCGAGTGCGCCTTGTTGAAGGCGTAGTCGGAGAACGGCAGCAGGATGTCCCACAGCGTCTTGATCGCCGCGGCCGAGTAGCCGTTGTCCTGCATGCCCTTCTCGAAGCCGGCGTACTGCTTGTCCAGCTCGGACTTCTTCTTCTTGCCCATCGCGCGGCGGAGGATGTCCGCCTGTCCGAGCGAGAAGCCCGCGACCTTCTGCGCGATGGCCATGACCTGCTCCTGGTAGATGATCAGGCCGTAGGTCGTGCCGATGATGTCCTGCAGGGGCTCCTCGAGCTCCGGGTGGATCGGCGTGATCGGTTGCTCGCCGTTCTTGCGGAGCGCGTAGTTCGTGTGCGAGTTCGCACCCATGGGGCCGGGGCGGTACAGGGCGATGAGCGCGGAGATGTCCTCGAAGTTGTCCGGCTTCATGAGCCGGAGCAGGCCGCGCATCGGGCCGCCGTCGAGCTGGAAGACGCCGAGGGTGTCGCCGCGCTGGAGGAGCTGGTACGCGGCGTCGTCCTCGAGGCCCATGGTCTCGAGGTCGAGCTCGATCCCACGGTTCGTCTTGATGTTGTCGAGGGCGTCGCTGATGATCGTCAGGTTCCGGAGGCCCAGGAAGTCCATCTTGATCAGGCCGAGCGACTCCGCTGCCGGGTAGTCGAACTGCGTGACGATCTGGCCGTCCTGCTCGCGCTTCATCACCGGGATGATGTCGATGAGCGGTTCGCTCGACATGATCACACCGGCGGCGTGCACGCCCCACTGCCGCTTCAGGCCCTCGAGCCCGAGCGCCGTGTCGAAGACGGTCTTCGCCTCGGGATCGGTCTCGACGACCGTCCGGACGTCGACCGCTTCCTTGTACCGCGGGTGGTCCTTGTCGAAGATCCCGGTGAGCGGGATGTCCTTGCCCATCACGGGCGGCGGCATCGCCTTGGTGAGCTTCTCGCCCATGCCGAACGGGAAGCCGAGGACCCGCGAGGAGTCCTTGAGCGCCTGCTTCGCCTTGATCGTGCCGTAGGTGACGATCTGCGCGACGCGCTCGGACCCGTACTTCTCGGTGACGTACTTGATCGCCTCACCGCGGCGCCGGTCGTCGAAGTCGACGTCGAAGTCGGGCATGGAGACGCGGTCCGGGTTGAGGAAGCGCTCGAAGATCAGGCCGTGCCGGATCGGGTCGAGGTCGGTGATGCGCATCGCGTACGCCACCATCGAGCCGGCACCGGACCCTCGGCCCGGACCGACGCGGATGCCGTTGTTCTTCGACCAGTTGATGAAGTCCGCGACCACCAGGAAGTAGCCCGGGAAGCCCATCTGGTTGATGATCCCGACCTCGTAGTCGGCACGGTCCTGGACCTCCTTCGAGATGCCGCCCGGGTACCGGTACTGCAGCCCCTTCGCGACCTCCTTCTCGAACCAGGAGTGCTCGGTCTCACCCTCGGGCACCGGGAACTTCGGCATGTAGTTCGCGGCGGTGTCGAACTCGACGTTGCACCGCTCGGCGATGAGGAGGGTGTTGTCGCAGGCCTCGGGGTGGTCGCGGAAGACGTGGCGCATCTGCTGCGGCGTCTTGAGGTAGAACTCGTCGGCGTCGAACTTGAAGCGGTTCGGGTCGTTGAGCGTCGACCCGGACTGCACGCAGAGCAACGCTGCGTGCGACTTCGCGTCGTGGGAGTGCGTGTAGTGCAGGTCGTTCGTGCCGACCAGCGGGATGCCGAGGTCCTTCGAGATGCGGACGACGTCCTCGATGACCCGGCGTTCGATCTCGAGGCCGTGGTCCATGATCTCGGCGAAGTAGTTGTCCTTGCCGAAGATGTCGCGGTAGTCCGCCGCCGCCTTGAGCGCCTCGTCGTACTGCCCGAGGCGCAGGCGCGTCTGGATCTCGCCCGAGGGGCAGCCCGTCGTCGCGATGATCCCCTCGTGGTACTGGTCGAGGAGCTCGATGTCCATGCGGGGCTTGAAGTAGTACCCCTCGATCGACGCCCGGCTCGACAGGCGGAACAGGTTGTGCATGCCCGTCGTGTTCTCGGCGAACATCGTCATGTGGGTGTACGCACCCGAGCCGGACACGTCGTCACCGCCGCCGTCACCCCAGCGGATGCGGGTCTTGTCCGACCGGTGGGTCCGCGGCGTGATGTACGCCTCGGTGCCGATGATCGGCTTGACGCCACCGGCCTTCGCGGCCTTCCAGAACTCGAACGCGCCGAACATGTTGCCGTGGTCGGTGACCGCGACGGCCGGCATGCCCTGCGCGGCGGTCTCGGCGACCAGGTCGCTCAGCCGGGCGGCACCGTCGAGCATCGAGTACTCGCTGTGCACGTGCAGGTGGACGAAGGAGTCGGAATCCGACACGGGACCTCCGGTTACGACGGGGACTGCTGCGGGGCGGGACAACTCTAACCGCCGGCACCGACGTCCCCCGCGTGTCCGGCGTGCCCGCCGACCGGCGTCCGGCGGTGCCGCACCGCGAGCGGGCAGGACACGCCGCGCGTGTTCCGCCGAGCGGGCGGAACACGTCGGGCGAGGGCACCGAGCGCGACAGATCTGGCCCGCTCGGAACCCGACGCGGGACGCCACCCGACGGCGGACGGGAGGCTTGCGGCGGGCCCGCCACGCGCCTCCCGTCCCGACGCGCGCCGCGCTGGCCCCGCCCGAGCGGGCAGGACACGCCGCGCGTGTTCCGCCGAGCGGGCCCAACACGTCGGGCGAGGGCACCGAGCGCGACAGATCTGGCCCGTTCGGGACCCGACGCGGGATGCCACCCGACGGCGGACGGGAGGCACGCGGCGGGCCCCGCCACGCGCCTCCCGTCCCGACGCGCGCCGCGCTGGCCCCGCCCGAGCGGGCAGGACACGCCGCGCGTGTTCCG
>NZ_JAQMHU010000032.1:0-34969 GCF_028307415.1 Curtobacterium uvaldense
CCCCCCCCCCCCCCCCCCCCCCCCCCCCCCCCCCCCCCCGCCCCCCCCCCCCCCCCCCCCCCCCCCCCCCCCCCCCCTCCAGTCCGTCCATGGGCCCCTCGATCAGCGGGTCGCCTCGTCGCTCGAGGGATCGTCGGCGACGTGGGCCTCGCCGAAGGCGTGCGCGTCGAACCAGGCGAGCAGCACCTCTTCCGCCTTGCGCGACCCGCGCTCGCGGGCGATGTCGAGCGCCGTCCGGTCCTCGGCGTCGAGCACCGTGACGTCCGCGCCCCGTTCGATGAGCGCCTCCGTCGTCCCGCGCCGGTCGAACCAGGCGGCGGCGTGCAGCGGGGCGAAGCCCCAGCGCGGGTCGACCTCGTCGATCCCGGTCGGGTCCGCGCCGAACCCGTCGAGCTCGAGCGAGAGCCCGCCGACGTCCCCGTGACCCGCAGCGCGCACCGCGGGGGCGGCCCACTCGAGCCAGCCGTCCGGCACCGGGCCGTGCCAGCCGTGGGTGGGGCGTGCCTCCAGGTCGGACCACGCCGACTCGGCGACGGGGCGGACCTCGATCACCACGTCGCGGAAGTGCACCGCGAGCTCGCCGGTGGGGGAGAGCAGCAGGCGGAGCTCCCAGACGTCGGCGTCGACGTGGGCGATCTCACCGCGGGAGACCTGCACGTCGCCGGCGAGGACCGCGAGCGGTGCGGTGTCCGCGGGCTCGAGGACGGCGCGGTGGAACTCGAGCGTCACACGGGCGTGGTTCCAGCGGCGCCAGAGGCCGTCCGGGGTGTCGAGGACCTCGTCAGTCCGGACGACCACGACGGCCCGGACCGTGCGGGTCGGCGCCTCGTCGATGCCGGCGGTGTCCGGGGTGCCGGTCGGCGTCGTCGTCTCGGTCTCGTGCCACTCGGCGACGCGGGCCTCGTTCCACGTCACGGACGCGAGGGCCGCGACGGACGGGGGTGCGTCGGTGACCAGGCGGGCGAGGTGCTCGGCGTAGCCCTCGACGTCCTCGAGGGAGACGTACCCGACCCCGGGCCAGCCCACTCGACTCCATCGCACGGGTCCGAGCCTACCGAGCAACTCTGTCATGCGGGCGTCGTCTGATATACTGGCATGTGAAATCGGAACAGGAAGGCTTCCATGTCGCTCGTCGAGTACCTGCAGCTGCTTCGTCGTTCGTGGATGGTGATCACCTGCACCGCGCTGCTCGGCATCGCGGCGGCGAGCTCGTTCCTGCTGGTGGTCACACCGCAGTACACGACGTCGACGCGGCTCTACATCTCGGCGTCGGCGGGTGACGGGGCGGTGGCCAGCGAGCTCACGCAGAGCAACTCGTTCGCGGTGCAGGCAGCCGTGACGTACGCCGGCGTCGCCGCCAGTCCGCTCGTGCTGCAGCGCGCGATCGAGGAGCTGCACCTCGACGAGTCCGCCCGGAACCTCGCGACGCGCGTGACGGCCACGGCGAAGGACGGGACGGCGCTGCTCGACATCGCGGTGACCGATTCCGACCCGTCACGGGCGGCGGAGACGGCGAACGCGATCGCCGACGCCTTCGGTGACGTCCTCACGTCGAAGCTCGAGCCTGCGCGTGACGGCGACCGCCCGCTCGTGTCCAGCACGGTCATCGCTCCCGCCGTGGCCCCGACGGCGCCGACCGCTCCCCGCCCGATCCCGGTCATCGTCGCCGGGTTCGTGCTCGGCACGGCCGTGGGCGTCGGCTCCGCCGTCCTGCGCAAGGTGCTCGACACCCGGCTGCGCAGCGTCGCCGCGATCGAGGACGCGACCGAGGTGCCCTACCTCGGCAGCATCCTGCACGACCCCGAAGCCCCCGTCCGTCCCCTGCTCCTGCAGCACGACCCGCGCAGTGCGGCGGCAGAGGCAGTCCGTCGGGTGCGCGCGGCGCTCGAGTTCGTCCGGTTCCCCGAAGGGCGGGCGACCTTCGTCATCACCAGTGCCGGTGCGTCGGAGGGGAAGAGCTACAGCGCGGCGAACCTCGCGCTCGCCCTGGCCGAGACCGGGTCGCGTGTCGCCCTCGTGGACAGCGACCTCCGTCGCCCGCAGGTCGCGGAGCGGTTCGGGCTCGAGGGGGCGGCCGGCCTCAGCGACCTGTTGATCGGACGACTCGAGCTGTCGGACGTCCTGCAGCCGTGGGGGCGCCAGGGCCTCGTCGTCCTGCCGTCGGGTCCCGTGCCACCGAACCCGTCCGAACTCCTCGGATCGCCGGCGATGGGTGCGCTCGTCGACGAGCTGCAGCAGCACTTCGACTACGTCGTCATCGATGCCCCACCGGTGCTGCTCGTCGCCGACGCCGCCGTCCTCAGCCGCTTCGCCTCAGTGCTGCTCGCGGTTCCGCACGGCAGGGTCAGTCGCACGACGGTCGCGGCGGCGATGCGGACACTCCGAGGGGTGGGTGCGAACGTGATCGGATCGATCGGCACCCTCGTGCGGCCGACGGAGGGTGACCAGCCCTACCGCTACGGCGCGTACGGAGCCGCTTACGGAGCTGAGGAGACGGAGCCGGCAGCAGAGACGCAGCCGGCACCGGTCCTCGATCGTCATGCGCGACAGGAGCTGCGAGCATGAGTGTCACCCTCGTCACCGGTGGCGCCGGGTACATCGGCGCGCACGTCGTGCGGGCCCTGCTCGCGAACGGCGATCGTGTGGTCGTGGTCGACGACCTGTCGACGGGGTTCGCCGACCGCGTCGACGTCCCGCTCGTGCCACTCGACCTCGCCGGCGCCGGTGCCTCCGAGGCGCTGGCCTCGGTGCTCGAGGAGGAGCGGGTCGACAGCGTGGTGCACCTGGCCGCGCTGAAGGACGTCGGTGAGTCCGTCGCCGACCCGGAGCGGTACTACCGGGTCAACGTCCTCGGGGTCGTGCACGTGCTCGAGGCCATGCGGCGAGCGGGGGTGCGCGAGCTGGTGTTCTCGTCCTCGGCCGCTGTCTACGGCAACGTCGACAGCGAGAGCGTCGACGAGGACGCACCATGTCGCCCCATCAACCCCTACGGCCGCTCGAAGCTCGTCGGTGAGTGGGCGATCGAGGATGCCACCCGCGCCTGGGGGCTGCGCGCCCTCCGGTTGCGCTACTTCAACGTCGCCGGCGCGGGCGGCCGGCACCTGCAGGACCGCGTCGCGGCCAACCTCATCCCGATCGTGCTCGACCGGGTCCGACGGGGCGAGCCCGCTCAGGTCTTCGGCGCCGATCACCCCACTGCCGACGGCACCTGCGTGCGTGACTACGTGCACGTCGAGGACCTCGCGGATGCCCACGTCGCAGCGGTGCAGGCGCTCCGATCGGACAGTACGGGCGACGACGCCCTGAACATCGGTACCGGCAGGGGGGCCTCCGTCCGCGAGGTCATCGACGTCGTCGGGGCGGTGACCGGCACCACGGCGGAGGCGCGGGTGGTCGACCGGCGGGTGGGTGATCCGGCTGCCATGGTCGCGAACCCTGGACGGGCGCATCGGCTCATCGGCTGGCGGGCGCGGCGGGATCTCCGGGAGATCGTGCGGTCCGCCGGCGAGTGACGATGACGATGGAGGGCGGTACCGGTCGGTGCCGCCCTCCATCGTCGTGACCTCCCCTGCGTGATCGTCTTCGTCTCCGGTGCGTCACCGGGGCGAGCGCGAACGTGTCACGCGGTCGGGGCGACGGGACGCCACCGCAGGACGGCGTGGAGCCACGGGAGGACCAGCCAGGGCACGGCCGTCGAGGCGATCGCGGCCGGGACCGGGGTGCCGAGGACGGTGAGGGTGAGCACGAGCACGCCGAGCGAGGCTCCGAGCGTGACCAGCCGCAGGGCCATGAGCTCGCGCCACGACCGGCGGTAGCGCATGAACGCAGTCGTCGTCGACGCCAGCCAGAGCGCCACCGCGAGGAGCAGCACGGCCGGAGCCGGCGCCAAGCGGAGGTCGGCGAGCAACGCACCCGGGGTCGTCAGGAGGGGGAGTGCCACCGCTGCGGCCGTCCCGGCGACCACGGCGATCGCAGCCGCAGCCGCAGTGACCGAACCGAGCGAACGGAGTGCGTCGATCCTCCTGTCCGAACGGTTCCCGGCCCGCGCCTGGTCCGCCTCGCGTCGGAAACGGGCCACGAGCAGCGGCGACACGGCGACCAGGGCCATCTGCAGCGGGCCGGCGACGAGGGTCGTGCTGGTCCGCACCGCACCGGCTTCGACGAGCCCGCTCGTCCACCCGACCATCGTGACCACGGCTGCGGTGACGCAGCCGACCAGGAACCCGTCGAGCATCATCCACGGGATGTCCCGGCCGGCGGTCCGGAGGTACGTACGTACCGCGACGTGCGTCCCGGGTGCGTGACGGAGCAGGAGGGTCGCGGCCGCAGACCACGTCGCGACCGCGAGGGAGCCCGTCACGACGACGATCCTCGTGCGCTCGCCGATCGAGGGGCCGAACGCGAGGGCAGTGGCACCGAGCGCGAGGACGGCGAGGTGGGCGGCGTCCCCGGCGGCGGCGCGGCGGAACCGCCCGCTGGCGAGCTCGGTGGTCCTGGCGGCGTTCCATGCTGCGGCACCGAGCAGTGCCACCGCGAGCGCCGCGGCACTCCACCCCAGCGCGAGCCGCTGTGCGACGGCGCTGACGGTGAGCGCCGCCGGCAGCGCTGCGGCGAGCTGGAGGCGGAGGCCGGCGGCGCGGTGTGCGTCGGCGGCGGCAGGGTCTCCTGCGCACCACGTCAGCACCGGCTGCGAGACCCCGGCGAGGGTGGCGAGCGCGACGTAGTGCACCGAGAGGACCAGGGCGAGTGCGCCCCATCGCTCCGGCGCCAGGGCCGTCGTGCCGATCAGCGTCAGGGTCACCTGACCCATGCTCAGGAGCACCTGCGCGAGGAGAGGCCATCGGAACTGTCGCACCACGTGAGTATATCGTATGATATTGATATGACAGTAGACGCCCCTCTTGAATTCGACGCGCTCCCCAGGCGTGCACTGACCGGGATCCCTGTGGTCGTGGCCGACCGCGGTCAGGCCGTCGGCCACCTCATCGAGCTGGCGCGTGCCGGCCGCCCCGGTGACGTGCACCTGGCGAACTCCTACGTGATGTCGCTCGCCGCACGCGACCCTGAGTACCGCCGGATCCTGATCGAGTCGGCCGCCGTCTACCCCGACGGCAAGCCGCTCTCGTGGGCATCCCGACTGCTACCGGGTCCGCGGTTGTCGCAGGTGCGCGGACCGTCGCTCTTCCCGGACGTGCTTGATCGAGGACGCACTCGCGGTGTCCGGCACTACCTCCTCGGCAACACGGACGAGGTGCTCGAGGCGATGCGCCGCGAACTCGAGCGACGCTTCCCCGGAGTCCTGATCGTCGGGACGCACAAGTCGTACTTCCGACCGATGACCGACGAGGAGCAACGCGCGCAGGACGACGACATCCGCGCCGCGGACCCGGACATCGTGTGGGTCGGACTCGGCACTCCGCTGCAGGACGCCGAGACCCGGCGTCTGGCGCAGGAGGTCGGGGTGCTCGCGATCGGTGTCGGGGTGGTGTTCGACTTCGTCGCGGGTACCAAGCCGGAGGCCCCGGCATGGACGACACGACTCGGTGTCGAGTGGCTGTTCCGCCTCTGCTCCGAACCCCGACGCCTGTGGCGACGGTACCTCGTGGGCAACGCGGTGTTCCTCTGGGCGGTGCTCCGGCAGCTCGCGTCCCGGACCCGCTCGTGACGCCCTCGCGCGGTCTCGCCCCCGATCTCGTCGTCCTCAGCCAGGTGCCGCCGCCCGTGCACGGCCAGACGCTCATGACGAAGCGGACCCTCGACCTGCTCGCCCGTGACGGCTGGACGCTGCGTCTGGTGGACCGGAGGTTCAGCCGGAGCATCGACGAGGTCGGTACCCCCAGTGTGCGCAAGCTGCTCGCGGCCGTCGGTCTCGCCGCTCGACTCGCGGGACAGGTGATCCGTCGACGCCCCGACGCCGTGCTGCTGTTCGCGACCACCAGGACGGCGTCCTTCTGCGTCGACGTCGTCCTCGTCCGCCTGCTCCGAGCGGTGCGGGTCCCCGTCGTCCTGAGCATCCACTCGGTGGGCTTCCGCAGGATCGCGGCGAGGAGTGCGGTCGGCGCCGCCGCGGTCCGGAGCCTGCTCGGAACAGCCGAGGCAGTGGTCTGCCTCGGGCCGACCCTGACCGCCGACGTCCGACCGTTCGTGCGCGCCGACCGGGTCCGGGTCATCCGGAACACCCCGGCGGAGGTGCCGCCCGTCATCGCGGCGGAGCGGCAGGCCCACGGCCGGCGGACCGTGCTCTGGCTGTCGAACCTGATGCCCGGGAAGGGTGCCGAGACGTTCGCGCACGTCGCCGCCGACCTCGCCGACCACGACGTCGACTTCCGCATGGTCGGACCGGTCGCCGACGACGCCACCGCCGATGCGGTCCGATCGATCGTCGTCGGCTCCGCCGTCCGCTCCCGCCTCCACCTCGACGGGCCGGCGTACGGCGCCGCCAAGTGGGAGGCCGTCCGCGGAGCGACCGTGCTGGCCTTCACCTCCGAGCTCGACGAGGCTCAGCCGCTCACGATCGTCGAGGCCATGGCCTGCGGCACCCCGGTGGTCGCCTTCGACCGCGGCGGCATCGCGGACCTCGTCGAGCACGGCGTGACGGGGTTCCTCGCTGAGCCGGGCGACACTGCGGCGTTCGCTGCACACGTCCGGCAGATCCTCGACGACCCCGGTCTCGCCGCGCGACTGCGGCGGGGCGCGCTCGACGCCTACGCCGCCCGGCACGCTCCGGACACGCACGTCCAGGCATGGCGGGACCTCTTCGACCACCCCCGAACCACTTCCACGACCCCCAGGAGGACCAGATGACCACCCGACCCACCACCACCCGACCCATCGTGCTCGTGACCGGCGGAGCGGGCTTCATCGGCTGTGCGCTGTCCCGCGTGCTCGCCCCGACGTCGGCGCGGTGGATCGCGGTCGACGCCCTGCACCCGCAGGTGCACGCCGAACGCCGACGCCCGGATGCGCTCGACCCGGCTGCCGAGCTCGTCGTCGCGGACGTCACCGATCCCGACGCATGGGACGCGCTGCTCGCGACGGTGCGACCCGACGTCGTGGTCCACCTCGCCGCGGAGACCGGGACGGCCCAGTCCCTCGACGAGGCGACCCGTCACGCCGACGTCAACGTCTGTGGGACGACCGTGATGCTCGACGCCCTCGGTCGTCACGGTGTCCTGCCGTCCCGCATCGTGCTCGCGAGCAGCCGCGCCGTCTACGGCGAGGGCGACTGGCTCGACTCCGAGTCGGGTGCCGTGGTCCGGCCCGGGCAGCGGACCCACGACCAGCTCGAAGCCGGTGCGTGGGACCACCCCGGCGCGACCTCGATGCCCTCGGACGCACGGCGGACCGTCCCAGCCCCGACGAGCGTGTACGGCGCGACGAAGCTCGCTCAGGAGCACGTCCTGGGTGCGTGGTGCGCTGCTCGCGGTGTGGGTCTCGCCGTCCTCCGGCTGCAGAACGTGTACGGGCCGGGGCAGTCGCTGACGAACCCGTACACGGGCATCGTCTCGCTGTTCTCGCAGCTCGCGCGTCGGGGTGAGTCCATCCCGGTCTACGAGGACGGTGCGATCGTCCGCGACTTCGTGCACATCGAGGACGTGGCCGGTGCGCTCGCCGCGGCGGTCACGGGCGGCCCGGAGGTCGAGGGCTGTCCGATCGACATCGGGTCCGGGACTGCCACCATGATCCTCGACCTCGCAAAGCGGATCGCGGCCTTCCATGGCGCTCCGGCCCCGCGCGTCACGGGTGCGTACCGGGACGGCGACGTCCGCGCGGCATCGTGCACCGTCGAGGACGCTGCTGCTCGCCTGGCATGGTCGCCACGGTGGCCCGTCGATGCCGGTGTCGCGGACCTGCAGACGTGGATCGACCGGTGCCTGCGCGAGGACGTACCCGCACTGGTGTGACGTCCTGCGAGACACCAAGCGGGGCTCGGCTGACCAGCCGAGCCCCGCTTCGTGTCTCTTCGAGGGGTCAGTACCCCTCGGGCGCCGGGGCGACGACGTTGGACCGCCCCTGGTCGTCGACCTGGGGCTGCGACGGCGTGACGATGCGGTTGCCCTCGGAGTCCTCGTCGAACGAGACCGCCCCGACCGCCTCGACCCGCACGTAGTTGAGCTTGCCGGACACGGTCATCGTGTCGAGATCGCGCCCCGCGGTGACCTGCGTCTTCGACGCTCGGATCTCGAGCGAGCTGCAGGAGCCGTCGAGTCGGACTACTGCGTCGTCCTCGGTCACCACGGCCTTGCCGTCAGGGCAGGTGACGGCCGCGGCCGTCGTGACCGACGTGGACGGGGATGACGAGGGCGAGGGGTGCGTGTCGCCGTGTGCCGAGCAGCCAGCGAGGCCGGCCACGAGGGCGAGGCCGACGGCGACCGGGGCGGTACGACGGGTGGAGGTGTGGAGCGTCATGGTCAGGGACCTTTCGTGTGGCGGGTGGTCGGAGCCGACAGCGGGATGCTCGTCGGCGGGTCCCGTCGCGCGTCCGACCCGAGGGACAGTCCGATGAGGACCGCCGTCGGACCGATCGCGAACGGGTAGATCAGGGTGTTGTCGGTGGCCGCCGTGACCAGCAGGGCGAGGAACGCGGCGAGCGCTGCCCAGTGCACGGCGTCGTCGGTGCGCTGCGCAGCGCGGGCGATCCGGACGAGGGTGGTCACGGCAGCGAGGGCGAAGAGGGAGACGCCGATCCAACCGGTGTCGTGCAGGAGCCGGAGCCAGTCGTTGTGCGGCTGCCGGATGCCGACGAACGTCTCGGTGACGAGCCGCGCGGCGCTCCCCGGCCCGTGGCCGACCAGCGGTGCGCTTCTCGCGTGGTCGGCCACGACGTCCCAGAGCTTCGCGCGTCCGGACGTGTTGATGGCGACCCCACCGAGCATCGCGTTGTCCCCCGAGGTGAACCGGCCGCGGTAGGACGGCACCCACGTCCACACGGCAGCGAGTGTCGCGCCGGCACCGACGACGGCGAGGATCGCAAGGCGGATCCTGTGGCCCACCGGTCGGCGGGTCACGAGGACGACGAGGACGAGGAGAGCCACCACCGACGCTGTGCGGGAGAGGCTCGCGACGATGCCGACGACGATGACCGCGGGGGCGATCCGCAGCAGCCACGGTCCGGCGCGGAGTGCGGCTGCAGCGGCGAGCATCGGCAGTGCGGCGAGGGCGTACGAACGGATGCCGTCGGTCAGCAGCCCGAGGGTCTGTTGGACGGCGAACAGCGCGGTGGCGAGCAGGCCAGAGGCGGCGAACCACCGGAGGACACGATCCGCGATGTCGGGGGTCGCCTGGAGGGCGACGAAGGCGGGCAGCAGGAGGAGGATCGTGTAGGCGGCGACGTTCTGCAGACCGTCGACGTCCGGTGCGAAGAGGGCCCGTCCGAACGCGAGCGCGAGGAACAGCAGACCCGGGACGGCGACCGGCGATCGAGACCCGATCAGCATGGGCGCGAGCGCCGTGCATGCGGCTGCGCTGCCCGCGGTGACGATCCCGCTCACCGAGGTCGACCCCACGTGGAGCACCGACGTCACGCCCGCGAGCACGCCCACCAGGGCCGCGAGCGCCGTGATGGCGTGGACGGTCCGGATCCCCTGCCCGGGCTGCACCACCATCACGTCTCGCATAGCAAATGTTAGTATATCAGAGTGAGTTGCCTCCCCATTCCTCCTGATCCGATCCGCCTCTCGATCGTCATCGCTGCGTACAACGCGCAGGCGACCCTGCAGCGGGCCATCGCCAGCTGCTTGACGCAACGTGTCGACGAGCCGTTCGAGGTGCTCGTCGTCGACGACGGGTCGACTGACAGCACCGCGGCCGTCGCGCGGTCGTTCGGTCCCGAGGTCCAGGTGCTGTCGTCGGACGGGAACCGCGGACGCTCCGCTGCACGGAACGCCGCGATCGAGGCGGCCCGCGGCTCCGTCATCGTGCCCCTCGACGCCGACGACCGGATGCTCTCCGGGCGTCTCGCCGCGCACGTCGCCGCCCTCGACGGCAACCCGTCCGCGGTCGCCGTGTTCGGACGTTCGATCGGGGTCCACCCCGGGGGCACGCGCCCGTGGCCGCTGATGCCCGGAACACCGCAGGGTGTCGACGAAGCCTTCGCCCGGGGCCGGATGGCGGTCAACCACCCCGCGTGCGCGTTCCGGCGGTCGTGGTGGGAGGCGCTCGGTGGGTACGACGAGCAGGTCCGGGTGGCGGAGGACTTCGACCTGTTCCTGCGTGGCTGGACGCCCGGCGCGTACCTCCCGCACGACGACGTCGTCCTCGAGTACACGATCGGTGGCAGGTTCCCCTCGTGGCAGTACTGGTGGGCCAACGAGCGGCACCGCCGCGCGATCGTGGCCCGCGCCGGTGTTCCGGAGCAACCGTTCGTCGACCACCTGCACCGCGCCTCCCGTCCGGCGGTGCACGGCCTGGAGGCGCTGCGCTGGTCCGCCTCGTCGGTGCGCGACCGCATGGCTCGCCGCAACGGCCGCTGACACGGGGAAGGCCCCCTCCGCAGTGCGGAGGGGGCCTTCTCGTCGTGACCGTCAGTTCTCGGTGATCGTGATCGTCCGGGTCTGCTGCTCACCGACCGGTCGGTCGTTGAGCAGCTGCGTGAAGGTGATCGTGTGCTCACCGACCGTCAGGTCCTTCGGGCTGATCTCACCGAACCAGCCTTCGCCGTTCGCGGTGACCGTGGTGATCTCGCTGCCGTCGGTGTCCGTGATCCGGACCTGCGCGCCCGGGGTCGCCCAGCCGATGAAGGACGGCTTCGGCCACCAGTTGGTGTAGCCGTCGGTCGGGGCCTCGATGCGCAGCGGGTCAGCCGCGATCGTGTACTGCACAGAGGTCTCCGTCGTGGCGTCGTTGAACGTCTGGCGGAAGTGCAGCGTGTGCGTGTCGTAGGACAGCGCCTTCTCGCTCACGATGCCGAACCAACCGTCGTCGTTCGCCTGGACGTGCGCCAGACGGGTGGTGCCGTCGGTGTCGAACACGTCGACCCAAGCGCCCGGCGTCGCCCAACCGATGTACGACGGGTTCGGCCACCAGCTCGAACCGCCGTCCTGAGGAGAGTCGATCTGGAAGGGCTTGTGCGCGATCGTGATCGAGACCGTCTTGGTGTTCGTCGCGCCGTTCGCGGTCTGGGTGAACGTCAGCGTGTGCTGCCCGTTCGCCAGCGCCTTCGCGCTCGTCACGCCGAACCAGCCCTCGGAGTTGATGTCCTCGCTGCCGAGGACGTTGTCGTTCTCGTCCGTGATCGTCACGTGACCGCCCGGGGTGCCCCAGCCGATGAGGGCCGGGTTCGGGTACCAGGCCGTGCTCCCGTCGACCGGGGAGTCGATCGTCAGGTCGCGGATCGAGTCGATGGTGACGGTCCGCGTGATCGTCTCGGTCTCGCCGCCGGGCTTCGTCTGCGTGATCACGAAGGTGTGCACGCCGTCACGCAGGGTGGCCGTGCTGACCTTGCCCCACCAGCCGTTGTCGTCCACGGTGGTGCTGCCGATCTCCGGCCCGCCGACGCCGTCCTGGATCCGGACGGTCGACTCTGCGGTACCCCAGCCCATGAAGTACGGCGTGCGGTTCGCGGTGGCGCTGTTGTCCTCCGGGCTCTGCACCGAGAAGGGGCGGGACACCCCGGCCGGCTTGGTCACGGTCACCGAGGAGCTCCCGGATGCCGTGAAGGCGCCGTGGTCGCTCGAGCCGGAGACGGTGAAGGTCGCGGCACCGGTACCCGGCGTCACGCCTTCGATCGGCAGGCTCCAGCGGGTCTTCGTACCCTTGGCAAGCGTCCAGCCGGCAGCCGTGCTCACCGTGACGGTGGCCTTCGCACCATCGTCCTTGACCTGCACGGTCGCGGAAGACCGGCTGTCCGTCTGCCAGGTCGAGCCGTCGGCGGAGGTCTGGGCCTTCGCGGTACCCGCGACGAACTTCGTGCCGGCCGGAGCCGTGACCTCGAACGTGGTGCCCGTGAGCGACGTCAGGTCCGCGGTGGCCTCCAGGCCCGCGAACACGTCCTGCTGCTCACCGACCTGCACCTCGGTGTCGAACCCGAGCGCCGTCGATGCGATGCCGCCGTTCTCGATGACCGGTTCGGCGACGGTGGCGGAGATGGTGCCGTGCGCGATGACCTGATCGGTCTTCGCGGGGATGACGTCGACGGTTCCGCCGGTGAGGGTGTCGCCGGCCTTCTGGTCGTCGAGGATCTGGAGCTTGAACTGGATCTTGCGGTAGGTGTTCGACCAGGTGTTGTCGCCGCTGATGGTCGCGGTCGTGCCGTCTGCCGACACGGTGCCGCCGACGGTGCTGCCGTTGCCGTCGCCGCCGCGGACGGCGGCGAACTTGGTCCCGGCGGGGGCGTGGAGCGTGACCTCACCCTGACGCGAGGCCGAGGACGACATCGTGCCGGAGACCCAGTCGGTGGTCTGCCCGGCGGGCGTCGCGGGGACGTCGAAGGCGACCTTCGAGCCGGTCTTGGCCGAGAACGAGCCCTCGCCGACGACCGTGTCCGTCCCCGCCGTCTTGATGGTGGCGGTGCCGCCGTTCAGGGTCGTGTCGGCTGCTGCGTCGTCGTTCACGCGCAGCTTGAGCTGGATCTTGCGGTAGTCGTCGGCCCAGGTGTTGTCGCCCTTGAAGAGCGCACTCTGGCCGTCGCTGCTGACCTGCCCCGTGATGGTCGAGCCGTTGCCGACACCCTCGCCGCGTGCTTCGACGATCTTCGTGCCCGCGGGAGCCTTCAGCTCGAGCTCACCCTTGGTGTTCTTCGAGATCGATCCGTCGATCCAGCCCGTCGTCGTCCCCGGCGCCGCGACCGGCACGTCCGCGAAGGTGATCGTGGAGCGGCTGACCGGCGTGCTCACCGGCGAGGTCGCGTCGATCGCGACCGCGCCGTGGTTGGTCGAGCCGGTGATCTTGTAGCCGAGGGCCCCGGCCCCGTCCGGCGTCTTGTCGTCAGCCTTCACCGGAGCCAGCCAGCGGAGCTGGTAGCCCTGCTCCTGCACGAAGTAGGACGACGAGCTGTCGAAGGTGCCGGTGAGCTTGTCGCCGTCGACCTTGGTGACGCTGAGGGCGAGCGAGTCGCTGTCGCGCCAGGCCTCGCTGTTGTTCTTGCGCCACTGCCCCTTGAGCGTGGAGCCCGCCGCGAACGTCGTGCCGGACGGCGCGGTCAGCTCGACCGAGGCCTTCAGCTCGGTGTACTTGGTCGTCGCCTCCGTGCTGAACGGCACGTCGACCGTCCCACCACGAACCAGCGCCGTGCTGTCCGAGGCAGCCGCGGTGACGCCGCCGTTCTGGACGGCGACGATGGCGGAGAAGGTGCCGTGGGCGACGATCTGCTTGGTGTCGCTCGTGATGATGTCGGCGGTTCCGCCGGTGAGGGTGTCGCCGGCCTTCTGGTCGTCGAGGATCTGGAGCTTGAACTGGATCTTGCGGAAGCTGTTCGAGAAGGTGTTGTCCTTCTCGATGGTCGCGGTCGTGCCGTCCGCCGAGACGGTGCCGTTGACGAAGCTGCCCTTGCCGCCGCCGCCGCGGACGGCGGCGAACTTGGTGCCGGCGGGGGCGTGGAGCGTGACGTCGCCCTGTCGCGAGGCCGAGGACGACATCGTGCCGGAGATCCAGTCGGTGGTCTGCCCGGCGGGCGTCGCGGGGACGTCGAAGGCGACCTTCGAGCCGGTCTTGGCCGCGAACGAGCCCTCGCCGACGACCGTGTCCGTCCCCGCCGTCTTGATGGTGGCGGTGCCGCCGTTCAGGGTCGTGTCGGCTGCTGCGTCGTCGTTCACGCGCAGCTTGAGCTGGATCTTGCGGTAGTCGTCGGCCCAGGTGTTGTCGCCCTTGAAGAGCGCACTCTGGCCGTCGCTGCTGACCTGCCCCGTGATGGTCGAGCCGTTGCCGACACCCTCGCCGCGTGCTTCGACGATCGTGGTACCCGCGGGCGCCTTCAGCTCGAGCTCACCCTTGGTGTTCTTCGAGATCGATCCGTTGATCCAGCCCGTCGTCGTCCCCGGCGCCGCGACCGGCACATCCGGGAACGAGATCGTGGAAGACAGCGAGATCAGCGTCGGGTCGCCAACAAAGTCAAGTCCTGTGCCAGAGTAGCTCAGCCATCGATTCGTCCAGCTTGTGTAACCGGGAACTGGCGGCGCATAACTGCTGGTGGGCGAACCGATGACCAAACCCGAGTCACTCACGAGTTTACCGTCCTCGAGATGCCAACTGGGTGCGCTCGCGCAGTTTACATGTGGGCCAAGTACCGTTTGCGTCCGACCGGATGCCGAGGTATTCGTGAACCTGCCAAGGCAATACCCGCCGTCCGCTCTCAGCCGATAACCGTTCGCCGTGAGCAGGGCGTCGAAAGCCGGCGCCTGTTCAAGAGCTTGCTGCAGGCTTGCGTAGCTCTTGTAGAACGTTTCCGTTGCGTTACCTGCCGCTCGCTGGCTGGGCGTGACGATGCTCGAACCGCTTTGGAAGAGGAGCTTGACACGAGGCGCGCTCTCTGCGCGCGTCGCAGCATGTGCAGGCGCGACGACGGTGACGCCGACGGCGAGGGACGAGAGGGCGACGCCGGTCGCGACGGCCCTCCGGAGGAATGACTTCATGTGAAGAGATGTCTTTCGGATCGAGGCCACGCGCGCAGGACAGCGCCGGGCACTGGTCATAGGACATAAGAAATATCAGCCATGTTCCTGAGGTTCTGCCGAGTGCGATGACTACGGCGAACTTGCCCCCGCTCGACTCAACTTCCGCTTCGGGGACTTGACGCGCGGCCGGCTCTGAGTAAACTTGAGTGCAGCGGACGCAACTCCGCGTATGCTTCAGCAAGACCACGAACCCAACCGAAGGAGCACCACAACATGGGACGTGCAGTAGGCATCGACCTCGGAACCACCAACTCGGTCGTCAGCGTGCTCGAGGGTGGCGAGCCCACGGTCATCGCGAACGCCGAGGGGCTCCGCACCACGCCGTCGATCGTCGCCTTCACGAAGGACGGCGAGGTCCTGGTCGGCGAGACCGCCAAGCGCCAGGCCGTCACCAACGTCGACCGCACCATCGCCTCCGTGAAGCGCCACATCGGTACCGACTGGAAGGTCGACATCGACGGCAAGAGCTACACGCCGCAGGAGATCTCGGCCCGCACCCTCGGCAAGCTCAAGCGCGACGCCGAGCAGTACCTCGGCGAGGACGTCACCGACGCGGTCATCACCGTCCCGGCGTACTTCAACGACGCCGAGCGCCAGGCCACGAAGGACGCCGGTGAGATCGCCGGCCTCAACGTCCTCCGCATCATCAACGAGCCGACCGCCGCGGCGCTCGCCTACGGCCTCGACAAGGGCAAGGAGGACGAGCTCATCCTGGTCTTCGACCTCGGTGGTGGCACGTTCGACGTCTCCCTGCTCGAGGTGGGCAAGGACGACGACTTCTCCACGATCCAGGTCCGCGCGACCTCGGGCGACAACCGCCTCGGCGGCGACGACTGGGACCAGCGCATCGTCGACCACCTCGTCAAGAAGTTCAAGGACGAGCACGGCGTCGACCTGTCGACCGACAAGATCGCGAAGCAGCGCCTGAAGGAAGCCGCTGAGCAGGCCAAGAAGGAGCTCTCGTCGCAGATGTCGGCGAACATCCAGCTCCCGTACCTCACGCTCACCGCCGAGGGCCCGCTGAACCTCGACGAGACCATCTCGCGCGCGCAGTTCGAGCAGATGACCTCCGACCTGCTCGACCGCACGAAGAAGCCGTTCAACGACGTCATCAAGGAGGCGGGGGTCTCGGTCAGCGACATCGCGCACGTGGTGCTCGTCGGTGGTTCGACCCGCATGCCCGCCGTGGCCGAGGTCGTCAAGAGCCTGACCGGTGGCAAGCAGCCGAACCAGGGCGTCAACCCGGACGAGGTCGTCGCCGTCGGTGCCGCCCTGCAGGCCGGTGTCCTGAAGGGCGAGCGCAAGGACGTCCTGCTCATCGACGTCACGCCGCTGTCCCTCGGCATCGAGACCAAGGGTGGCCTGATGACGAAGCTCATCGACCGCAACACCGCGATCCCGACCAAGCGCAGCGAGACCTTCACGACCGCCGACGACAACCAGCCGTCGGTCGCGATCCAGGTCTTCCAGGGCGAGCGCGAGTTCACCCGCGACAACAAGCCGCTGGGCACCTTCGAGCTCACCGGCATCGCCCCGGCTCCCCGCGGCGTGCCGCAGGTCGAGGTCACCTTCGACATCGACGCCAACGGCATCGTGCACGTGTCCGCGAAGGACAAGGGCACCGGCAAGGAGCAGTCGATGGTCATCTCCGGCGGCTCGTCGCTGCCGAAGGAGGACATCGAGCGCATGGTGCGCGAGGCCGAGGAGCACGCCGCCGAGGACAAGGCCCGCCGTGAGGCCAACGAGCGTCGCAACCAGGCCGAGCAGCTCGTCTACTCGATCGAGAAGCTCATCAAGGAGAACGACGACAAGCTCCCCGCGGACGTCAAGTCCGAGGTGCAGGCGGACGTCGACTCCCTCAAGTCGGCCCTCGCGGGTGACGACGACGAGGCCGTGAAGACCGCCTTCGACAAGCTCAACGAGTCGCAGGGCAAGCTCGGCCAGGCCATCTACGCCCAGCAGGACGCGGGCGCCGCGGCCGGTGGCGAGCAGCCGACCGCCGACCAGCCGCAGGAGGACGACGAGGACATCGTCGACGCCGAGGTCGTGGACGACGAGGACGACAAGGACAAGAAGTAACGATGACGGACCCCAAGGACAACGTGCCGAACGAGGACGAGCCCCAGGTCGAGGGCGACGCCACCAACGCGCAGGAGCCCGAGGACCTCATCGAGGCGGAGGGGCCGGACGTGGAGATCCCCACGGACGGCCCCGCCGCCGGCGGCCCGCAGGCCGACCGGGCGAAGGGCGACCAGGCGGGTGCCGACGAGGCCAGCGACCTCTCCCCGGAGGACCAGGCCCTGCTCGACGACGCGGCCCGCGGCATGGAAGAGGACAAGCTGTCGCAGGCCGACCGTGACCTCGTCGCCGACATGCGCGCCGACATGCTCCGCGCGCAGGCCGAGCTGGTGAACTTCCGGAAGCGCGTCGAGCGCGACCGTGAGGCGAACCGCGACGCCGTCATCGCCGAGGTCGTCCGCGCCCTGCTGCCGGCCCTCGACGACCTGACCCGCGCCGAGGCGCACGGCGACCTGACCGAGGGCCCCATGCAGGTCATCGGCCAGAAGATCCGCGGCGGCTTCGAGAAGTTCAAGCTGGTGCAGATCGGCGAGAAGGGCGAGCTCTTCGACCCGAACGTGCACGAGGCGATCGTGCAGCTGCCCACGCCGGGTGCGACCGACCAGACCGTGGCGGACGTCGTGGAGCCGGGCTACAAGCTCGGCGACCGCGTGCTCCGCGCGGCCAAGGTCGCCGTCGCGGTCCCGGCCTGAGGCTCGGGAAGGAGGTAGGGATTCATGGCCAGTCAGGACTGGTTCGACAAGGACTTCTACAAGGTCCTCGGCGTCGACAAGACGGCGAGCGACGCTGAGCTGAAGAAGACCTACCGGAAGCTCGCCCGGCAGTACCACCCGGACTCCAACCCGGGTGACGCTGCCGCCGAGTCCCGCTTCAAGGAGATCAGCGAGGCCTACTCGGTGCTCTCCGACAAGGAGCAGCGCGCCGAGTACGACCAGGTCCGTGCCATGGGGTCCGGCGCCCGCTTCACCGCGGGTGGCCCGGGTCAGGGCGGCGGGTTCGAGGACGTCTTCGGCGGGATGTTCGGCCAGCAGGGCGGGCAGCGTGTGCGCTTCGGCCAGGGCGGTGCTCGCGGCGGCGCCGGCGGCTTCGAGGACATCCTCGGCGGGATGTTCGGCGGCGGGCAGGGCTTCGGGCAGTCGTCCGGCGGCTTCCGCGGCTTCGGTGGTCCGACCAAGGGCCGCGACGTCACGGCGTCGACGACGCTCGACTTCACCACCGCGATCGCCGGTGACACCGTCAAGCTCTCGCAGGGCAACGGCCGACCGGTGAACGTCCGTATCCCCGCGGGCGTCGCCGACGGGCAGAAGATCCGCCTGCGCGGGCGCGGCGAGCCGAGTCCGGACGGCGGAGAGGCCGGCGACCTGGTCGTCAGCGTCTCCGTCCGCAAGCACCCGGTCTTCGAGCGCGACGGGCAGCACCTCCGCGTGGATGTCCCCGTGACGTTCGTCGAGGCGGCGCTCGGCGCGACGATCCAGGTGCCGACGCTCGGCGGCGAGCCCGTCAAGCTCAAGGTCGCCCCCGGCACGCCGTCCGGCCGCGTCCTGCGCGTCAAGGGACGCGGGGTCACGACCAAGAGCGGCACCGGTGACCTGCTCGCCACCGTGCAGGTCGCGGTGCCGTCGCACCTGTCGGACAAGCAGCGCGAGGCCGTCGAGGCCCTCCGCGCAGCCCTGCCCGACGAGGACCCCCGCGAGGACCTCCTCGCCAAGGCGCGCGGCTAGCGCTGCGCAGCCACAGCAGTGAACCGGTCTGGAGGCTCGGTGCGGCTCCGTCAGGAACCGTCACCGGGCCTCCAGACTGGTTTCCGGACCACGCGGACGACGGAAAGGAACCAGCCATGACCGACATGGACGAGAACTCGCCCGTCTTCGCGATCGCGGTGGCGGCGGAGCTCGCCGAGATGCACCCGCAGACGCTGCGGCAGTACGACCGGCTCGGCCTGGTCGTGCCGGGCCGCACCCGCGGCGGCTCGCGCCGCTACTCGATGCGCGACGTCGCGCAGTTGCGCGAGATCGCGCGGCTCGGTTCCGAGGGGGTGTCGTTGGAGGGGATTCGACGGGTGCTCGACCTCGAGAACGAGAACCAGGTGCTCCGCGATCGCGTGCGCGAGCTGGAGCGGGCGCTCGCCGATCAGCTCATCGCGCGCCCGGGCGCCCGTGTCTTCGCGGCGACGACGACCGGCGCTGCAGTCCCGCTGCGCGCGGGCATGCGACCGCAGCGGAACACGGCGGTGGTGCTGTACCGCCCCCAGCGCTGAGGTCAGTCGACCGGCGGGTCGAAGAGGTCGCGACGCACGCCGTCGACCGCGGTGCACCGGGGGAGCGAGGGGCGGTCGTCCTCGGACGAGCAGCGACCAGGACGGTGCGCCCGGACCGTGTCGATGACCGAGCGGACGCAGGACGCGCACATGTCAAGACCGCCCACGGTCGGGGTCGGGGAGCAGGTGGACCGTCCAGGTCGCCCGCTCCGCGAGGCGTCCGTCGCGGCAGTCGACCGCGACGCGGAGCGCGACGAGACCGTTCCGGATGTGTTCCCAGGGCAGCGCGCTCCGGATGTCGTCGTGCCGCAGGCGGTACGTCAGGCCGTCGAGGGTCCCGCTCAGGGCCGCCACGAGGAGGGGGTTGTCGCACGCCGCGAGGAAGGTCCGGTAGACCGGGGTGATCGCGTCCGAACCCCACTGCCACGTGGGCATCGCCATGCAGTCGAGCACGAGCCCGATGCGCCGGAAGAGCGCGGCGCGGTCGCGGTCCCCGAGGTCGCCGATCGTGGTGCGGACGACGCCCCCGAAGAGCAGTCCGAGCGTCTGCAGCGTCGGGATGAGTTCGTCGCGGCGCGGGACCGTGACGCGCGTGTACCGGTTCGGCCGGAACTCGACGAGACCGAGGTGCCCGAGGTCCGACAGTGCCTCTCGCACGGGCGTCCGGGAGCACCGGAGCCGGAGCGCGAGCTGTTCGTCGTCGAGCAGGGTCCCCGGGGCGAGCGCCCCGCTCATGATCTCGGTCCGCAGGCGTTCCCGCGCCTGGTCCCGCAGGCGGGGACGCCGGCCGGCGTCTGGCGAAGCGAACATCGGCCCCTCTCGCTCGTCCTGCCGTTGCTCGTCGCGCAACGGTCTCCTCCGAGCGTAGGGGCTTGGGATACCACCGGCACCGGTGATATACCGCTGCCGTGCGCACCGGCGCGGCTCCGCACCGTCGTCTGAGTACCCTGGGGCCGTGCCATTCGACTTCGCCGACCACTTCCGGCGCTCCCCGGTCAGCGACGAGCCCGACCTCGTCGCGATCGACGGCACCGACCGCTTCATGCTCGACGAGGCACCGCACGTGCACGGGGACGCGCTCCGGCAGCCCGGTGAGGTCGCCGTCGTCGACGACCGGTACGGGGTGCTGACCCTCGGAGCCATGACCGTGCACGGCGCGTCGGGCGTCCGGGTCGTGCAGGACTCGCTCGTCGGGGTGCGGGCGCTGCAGGCGAACGCCGGCACCTTCGGCCGGAGCGGCTTCGTGCTGACCGAGACGCTCGAGCAGGCCTTCCGCGACGTCCGCCTGGTGCTCCTCCGGCTGTCGAAGTCGAACGACCGGCTCGACGAACTCGCACGCGCCGTCGCCCGCTGGGCGGCGCCCGACGTGGTCCTGCTCTGCGGCGGGGTCTCGAAGCACATGAACCTGTCGCAGAACGACGTCCTGCGCCGGTACTTCGGCGAGGTCACCGCGTCACGGGGTCGCGGCAAGTCGCGGCTGCTCATCGCGCAGGACCCGCTCCGTGCGACGGCGGTGCGCGCGGACGCGACGAACCCCTGGCCGCGGTCCGTGCACGTCGACGAGCTCGGGATGACGCTCGTCGCGCACGGCGGCGTCTTCGCGGGGACGTCGCTCGACCAGGGCACCCGGGTGCTGCTCGACGTCATGGACGACGCCGTCCCGTCGGCGCGGGTCGCCGTCGACCTCGGGTGCGGGAACGGCGTCATCGCGACTGCTCTGGCGCGCCGCCGCCCGGCCGTCAAGGTGGTCGCGACCGACGTCTCGGCGATCGCCGTGGCGTCGACGCGGGCGACGGCGGTGGCGAACGGCGTCGCGGACCGGGTGACGGTCGTCCGGTCGGACGCGGGCGACGAGCTCGACGAGGGGTCTGCGAAGCTCGTGCTCTGCAACCCGCCCTTCCACGAGGGCACCACGGTGAGCACCGACGCGGCCGAGGCGATGTTCCGCAACGCGGCCACGATCCTCCAGGCCGGCGGTGAACTGTGGTGCGTCTGGAACTCGCACCTGCGGTACCGACCCATGCTCGAGCGGCTCGTCGGACCGACCCGACAGGTCGTCCGGACCGCGAAGTTCACGGTGACGGCCTCGCGCCGGGCCGACTGAGGCGGGGACGACGACGGCCCCGTCACCGTGGTGACGGGGCCGTCGTGCGCGAGCGGTCGGGCTCAGATGTGCACGGACACCTGGGTCTGCTTGCCGCCGGCGGTCACGGTGATCACGTGGTCACCCTTCGCGAGACCGGACAGGGAGAGCTTGCCCTCGCCGTCGGCCTTGATCGCGCCCGCGGCGAGCTGCTGCTCGCCCTCGTGGGCCTGCAGGCCGGCGATGCCGGTGGGGAGGCCCCACACGGTGATCTGCGCGGTGCCGAAGAGGGCGCTGGTGCTCGTGACCTGGGCCTCGAGCTGGTCGGCGGCGTGGTCGCCGTTGCCGATCGTGAGCGTGCGCTCGACCTGCTCGCCGTCGATCGTCGCGGTCGCGGTGACGACCGTGGTGAGCTTCTTCGGAGCGGTCACGACGACCTGCGCCGCTTCCTCGTCGCCGAGGGTCACCGTCTTGGTCTTGCCGTTGGCCGCGACGGTCACCTCGGTGCCCTTCGGGCCGAGGACGTCCACGGCGACCTGGCTGTCGCTGATGCGGGTCGAGTCGACGGCGAACGCGGTGTCGGACGCGCCGTCACCCGGCTCCTCGGTGCCGCTGCCGTCGCCGGGCTCCTCGGTGCCGCTGCCGTCGCCGGGCTGCTCGGTGCCCTCGCCGGGCTGCTCGGTGCCGCTGCCGTCGCCGGGCTGCTCGGTGCCCTCGCCGGGCGCCGAGTACGTGAGGACGTAGTCCGAGCTGGTCCAGGCGCCCGTACGGCTCTCGAAGAGGAAGTGCAGGTCGTTCTCGCCCTCACGCAGGTCGCGGGAGAAGGCCAGCGTGAACTCGCCGTCGGCGTTCGCACGCCCCGACGCGTAGGTGCGGCCGTTCGCGTCCTCCAGGTCCACCGTGCTGTAGGCACGGACGCCGGAGCCGGAGATCGCGGGTCGCGCCTCGTGGACGGTCGATCCGCTCGCCAGGGCCGGCTCGAACGTCGAGGACTTCGGCGTGTAGGTGATGTCGAGTCGCTGGCGCTCGACCCAGTCGCCGTTCGCCTGCTGGAAGCGGACGACGACCCGGTTCTCGCCCTTGTAGAGGGAGCCCTCGAGCTTCGTGGACCAGTGCCCGTGCTCGTCGGCGGTGGCGACGCCGAGCGCCGGGCCGGTGATGCCGCCGATGCTCACCGAGCCGCCGGGACGAGCGGTGCCCTCGAACGTCGGCTGCGAGGTGCGGACCTCGTCGCCGTCGTGCAGGTTCGTCACGGCCTCGACCGGGGACTGCCCCTCGCCGGGCTGCTCCCCGCCGCCCTGCTGGCCGTCACCCTGACCGGCACCCGGCTGCTCGCCGCCGCCCTGCTGGCCGTCACCCTGACCGGCGCCCGGCTGCTCGCCGCCGCCCTGCTGGCCGTCGCCCTGACCGGCACCCGGCTGCTCGCCGCCGCCCTGCTGGCCGTCGCCGCCCTGCTGGCCGTCGCCGGGCTGCGTGCTGCCGGTGTCGACCGGGGCCCAGTTGCTCACGGCGAACAGGTCGTGGTTCGGGGTGCTGGCCGGGATCACGTCGTTCACGGCGCGGAGCGCGGCCTGCTCGGCGGCGGCACCGCCCGGGATCGTGATCTCGAAGCGGCCGTCGGCGCCGGTCGGGGCGCTCGCCACGATCGATCCCCGGTCGAGCGATGCCTCGACGCGCACGTCGCGGTTCGCGGTGCCGCGGACGACCAGATCGTCGCCCTTCCGGTCGACGGACGAGACGACCGGGTCGGCGGCGTAGGCGTCGAGCTGCGCCTGGTCCGGAGCACTGTGGTGCCCGTCCGCCTTGACGACCGCGGCGGTGATGACCTGCGGACCCGACGGCAGGACGGCGAGGTCGCAGGTGTACAGGTGCTGGTTCGCCGGGGTGTTGTGCCCGGTGCAGAGCAGGTGGCCCTGCTGGTCGACGACCTTGAGCGAGCCCTTCGAGACCGAGCTCGTGACCGCGACGGACGGGGTCGCGCGGCTCGCTTCGAAGACGCTGAGCCCGTCGCGCTCGCCGGTGCTCCGCGCCCCCTGGACCTCGTTGATGCCGGTGAAGCTGTCGGCGATGGGTCGCTCGTGCGTCGCGCCCGGGATCGTCGGGAGGTCGGGTGCCGCGTTGGCGGCCGTCGCGACGACGAAACCCGACGAGGTGAGGACGAGTCCGAGTGCCGCCCCGGTGGCGGCACGGGTGATCTTGCGCATGGGTTCCTTTCGGTGGGATCCGTGCCAGTGACAGCGCGGACGAGCACCCATGTTGTATTTCGCATACTGAAACTATCCCGGGTGTGAGCGATATCCCGTGCACGACGAAGCGCCCCGCCGATGGCGGGGCGCTTCGTCGACGTGTCCTCGGATCAGGCGGGGACGTAGTCGAACGTGTCGGGGTCCGGGCCCGTGCGGTGGCCCTTGTCGAGCGAGGTGATCGCCGTCATGTCGTCGTCGGAGAGCTCGAAGTCGAAGATCGCGAAGTTCTCCTCGACCCGCGAGCGCGTGACCGACTTCGGGAAGACGATGTCGCCGCGCTGGATGTGCCAGCGGAGGACGACCTGCGCCGGGGTCTTGCCCGTGGCGCCGGCGATACGGGTGATGGTCTCGTCGTCGAGCACGAGGCCCTGAGCGATCGGGGACCAGGCCTCGGTCGCGATGCCGTGCTCGGTGTCGTAGGCGCGGAGCTCGTCCTGCACGAGGTACGGGTGCACCTCGATCTGGTTGACGGCCGGGGTGATCGTCGTCTCGGCGGCCAGGCGGTTGAGGTGGTGCGCCTGGAAGTTGCTCACGCCGATCGAGCGGGCGGTGCCGGCGTGGTAGAGCTCCTCCATCGCCTTCCAGGTCGGCACGAAGTCCGTCACGGTCGGCAGCGGCCAGTGGATGAGGAAGAGGTCCGTGTACCCGCCGAGCAGGTCGGCCGACTTCTTGCCGTTCTCGGCGGCGAGGGCCGGGTCGTGGAAGCCGTTGTTGAGCTTCGACGTGACGAAGATCTCCTCGCGCGGGATGCCGGACGCCTCGATGGCCTCGCCGACCTCCTTCTCGTTGCCGTACATCTCGGCGGTGTCGATGTGGCGGTAGCCGACCTCGAGCGCGGTGAGGGTCGCCTCCTTCGTGTCGGAAGGATCGATCTGGAAGACACCGAAGCCGAGCTGCGGGATGGTCTTGCCGTCGTTCAGGGTGATGTTCGGAACGGTCATGTCACCATGCAACCAAAGCGCCCCCAGGAGGCATTCCGGCAACACTCAGTCGGGCGCGCTGCGCGCGGGAACCGGACCGCTCAGGCGAGCGCGGCCGTGATGTACGCGAGCAGTGCGTCCCCGTACGCCACAGCCGGGTCGTCGCTGCGGAACTCCCGGGCGACCCCGTCGATCGTCGCCGTGACGACGAACCCGGCGGCGAGCGACACGAACGCCGGTCCGAGCAGGTCGCGCAGCTGGTCCTCCCGCGGGAGCCAGAGCGACTCGGACGCCTCGACCGAGTCGAGCGCCCACTCCGTCGTCCCGTTGAAGCCGAGCGAGGTGCCGCTGGGGTGGTCGTGCCGCTCCACCGTCATCTCGGAGACGGTGTAGACGTCGTCGTCGACCCCGGGCTTGTCGATCACGAACCGGTCGCCCGTCCCCGGGTGCCAGCGGAGTCCGGCGTCGCGCAGCGACCGGGCGAGTTCGACGGTGATCACCGCACCACCCTGCCACGCAGGGCCGGAGGGCGGACACGACCCGACGGGGCCCGACGCCGTCAGGACGCGTCGCGCGGTCCGTCGTCGCGGACGTGGTCGCCGGCAAGGTCGACGTACTAGCATCGCCGAGCACCCCCGCGCGCGACGAGCACTCGTCCGCGCGCGCGGACGCGACGACGCCTGGGCGACCGGTGCCGTGCCTCCCGGCCGCTCACGCGACCACGGGCACGACCGCCGGCCGGTGTCACGGTGCCGGGGCGGCCACGAGCCGCCGCCGGCTCCTGTCCGCCCTCCCCGTCCGCCCAGCAAAGGACCCGCATGACCCTCGAGCGCGAGGAACTCCGCGACGACTGGACCGTGGCGATCGCCGGCGACCAGGTGCCGACCGGGGCACCGGCCGGGATCACGGGTCGCACGATCCCCGCCACGGTGCCGGGTCAGGTGCACACGGACCTCGAACGCGAGGGACTCGTCGCGGACCCGACGTTCGACCGCAACGAGGACGGCGCGAAGTGGGTCGGCCGGGCCGACTGGGCCTACCGGCGGACGGTGGACGTCGCACCTCGGGGGCACGAGCGCGTCGACCTGGTGTGCGAGGGGCTCGACACGGTCGCCGAGCTGAGCCTCGACGGCGTGGTCGTCGGCACCACCCGCAACATGCACCGGCGGTACCGGTTCGACCTCAACGACGTCCCGGGTGCCGCGGGCGACCGCGAGCTCGAGCTGCTCTTCGAGTCGCCGTACCGCGAGGCCGGCCGGGTCGCCGCCCGCGCCGGCTCGATGCCGGGACCGTACGACGAACCGTTCCCGTACATCCGCAAGCAGGCCTCGAACTTCGGCTGGGACTGGGGCCTGACCGCGGTGACGAGCGGTCCGTGGCGTCCGGTCGCGATCGAGCGCTGGTCCACGGCGCGGCTCGCCGAGGTGAAGCCGCTGGTCGACGTCGAGGCCGGCGAGGGCGTCCTCGACGCGCACGTGCGGGTCGAGCGGTCCGGGATGAACGACCTCGACCAGGACGGTGAGGACGACGACCTCGTGCTCGTCGTCACGGTCGCCGGCCCGACCGTGGACGGCGGGACGACCCGACAGCGCTCCCGGGCGCAGCTGACCCCGAAGGACGACGAGACCGTCGTCACGGTGCGCGTGCCCGAGGTGCGGCGCTGGTGGCCGCGCGGCTACGGCGAGCAGCCCCGGTACGACGTGACCGTCGAGCTGCAGACCGTCGACGGCGAGGTCCTGGACCGCCGGACGGCGAAGACGGGCTTCCGCTCGGCCCGGATCGACACCGCGGACGACGCGATCGGCAAGCCCTTCACCGTCGTGGTGAACAGCACCGTCATCGACGTCCGCGGCGTGAACTGGATCCCGGACGACGTCATCGTGTCGCGGGTGGACCGCGCGCGGACCGCGGACCGGCTCGGCGTCGCCGCGGACCTCGGCGTGAACCTCGTCCGCGTGTGGGGCGGCGGGGTCTACGAGTCCGACGACTTCTACGACGTCTGCGACGAGCTCGGCCTGCTCGTCTGGCAGGACTTCGCGTTCGCCTGCGCGGCCTACCCCGAGATCGAGCCGATCCGCAGCGAGGTCGTCGCCGAGGCCCGGGACAACGTCGCACGCCTGGCCGGCCACCCGTCGCTCGTGGTCTGGAACGGCAACAACGAGAACATCTGGTTGCACGACGCGGACGGCTGGGCCGAGGAGCTCGGTGACCGCGGCTGGGGGCTCGACTACTACCTCGACCTCCTCCCGACGATCGTCGACGCGGTCGACCCGTCGCGCTTCTACACGGTCGCCTCGCCCTGGTCGGGTTCCGAGACCCTGCCCGCGAACGACGTCGACCACGAGACGCACCACTCGTGGGACGTCTGGAACCGGCTGTCCGACGACCACTACCGCGACTCCGTCCCGCGGTTCGTGTCCGAGTTCGGGTGGCAGGCACCGCCCGCCTGGCGTACCCTCCGCGACGCGGTCACGGACGAGCCGCTGCGCGTGGACTCGCCCGGTGTCGTGCACCACCAGAAGGCCGACGACGGCATGGGCAAGCTGGCACGGGGGATCGAGCCGCGCTTCGGCGTCGTCGATCCGGCCGAGTTCGACCGCTGGCACTTCCTGACGCAGCTGCAGCAGACGCGGGCCGTCGCGACCGGCGTCGAGCACTGGCGGACGCACTGGCCGCGGAACACCGGGGTCGTCGTCTGGCAGCTCAACGACCTGTGGCCGGTGGCGTCGTGGTCCGCGATCGACTCCGCCGGGCGGCTCAAGCCGCTCGCCCACGAGCTGCGTCGGCTGTACGACGACGTCCTGCTGGCGATCCGGCCCGTGGCGCGGCCGGCCGCTGACGACGACGTGGTTCCGACGTCGTCCGGAGACCGGCCTGGAGGCGCGGATCACGACGCGCCGTCGGCTCACGGGGACGGGACGGTCGGGTCCGGTGGACTGGCGGACACGCTGTCGCTCGGGGTGTCGCCCGGGTCGTTCGGGCACTCGCCCGTCGAGATCGCGGTGCGCTCCTCCCGTGGCGGTCGCGACAGCGTGGTACGTGTCCGGCGCATGCACGTGTCCGGCAGGATCCTGGCGGAGGTCACGCTGCCCGTGCGACTGGCGGAGGCCGGTGTCGCCGTCATCGACCTGCCCGAGTCAGTCGGCGTCCTCGACGACCCGACCCGCGAGCTCGTGGTGGCGGACATGGACTGGCGTCGTGCGGTCTGGACCGCCGCACCGGACAAGGACGTGCAGTGGGAGCCGGCGCGGTACGGCACGACGGTCGCCCCCGCGGCCGACGGTGACGGACACGACCTGGTGGTCGAGGCCGAGTCGCTCGTGCGGGACCTGCTCGTCCAGCCGGACCGCATCGCTCCGACCGGCACCGTCGACCGCGGTTTCATGACGCTGCTGCCGGGGGAGCGCGTGGGCTTCCGGGTCCGCGGGCTGTCCGACGCCGAGGCTGCTCGCCTGACGGAGGGCGCGGCGCTCTGGTCGCTCACGGACGCTGTGCTGCCCACGACACCTCACACTCTGCACTGATATACTGGCCGGGTCCGGTGTCACCGGACCCGGCACGGAACGCCCCTGCCGGCCATCGTCCGGAGGTGCTGGATGTCTCTCGCAGTGCGTCGGCCGATGACGAGCACGCCTCGACGAGGTGTCCCTGCGGGAGCATCGCACCGGTTCTCGCTCGTCGTCGGCGCGCTCGACCTCGGGCTGCTCGTCGTCGCGTTCGGCGTCGCGCACGCCCTCCGGTTCCCGTGGGAGGGGCCCTCCCTCACGACCAGCCCCGGCTGGACCGAGGTCGTGACGGCCCCCGCGATCATCCTGCTCTGGACTGCCCTGCTCTCCGGCTTCCGGACGCGCGACCCCCGCATCGCCGGCGTCGGTGGTGAGGAGTACCGACGGCTCGTGACCGCGAGCCTCGCCGCCGCCGCAGCAGTCGCCGTGATCGCCTACGCGGTCCGTCTCGACATCGCGCGGGGGTACGTGGCGATCGCGTTCCCGCTCGGCCTGGTCCTGCTCGCGCTCGGGCGCAAGGCCGTCCGCACGGTCATCGCCCGGCGCCGGGTCCAGGGGCGGCAGCTGCTCGACGTCCTGCTCGTCGGTGACCTGGACGACGTCCGGTACGTCGGACGACGCATCGCCGCAGCCCCCGCCGCGGGCTACCGGGTCGCGGCCGTCGTCACGGACTGCGCCGAGGTCGGCACGGAGGTCTCCCTCGGCGATGACGCCTCGCAGGTCGTCGGCGGGATCGACGACGTGCTCGACGTCGCGACGTCGACCGGGGTCGCCGCCGTCGTGGTCACCGGTGCGATCCGCGGCGGGCACGAGCGGCTGCGTCGTCTCGGCTGGCAGCTCGAGGAGCGCGGCGTCGAACTCGTCGTCTCCTCGCCGCTGGCCGACATCGCGTCGGGTCGTGTCCACGAGCGACCCGTGGACGGCTTGCCGCTGATGCACGTGGAGACGCCCGACTACGGGTGCCGTCGGGGCAAGCGTCTGCTCGACGTGGTCGGGTCCGCCGTCGGCCTGGTCGTGCTCGCGCCGCTGCTCGCGGCGATCGCCGTCGTCATCCGGCTCGACGACGGAGGCCCGGTGTTCTTCCGGCAGCGCCGGGTCGGCCGGGGCGGGCAGGAGTTCTCCATCCTGAAGTTCCGCACGATGTGCGTCGACGCCGAGGCCCGGATCGCCGAACTCGACGCTGCCAACGAGGGCTCGGGGCCCCTGTTCAAGCTCCAGCGGGACCCTCGGGTGACGCGGGTCGGTGCGTTCCTTCGTCGGACGTCGCTCGACGAGCTGCCGCAGCTGTGGAACGTCCTCACGGGGTCGATGAGCCTCGTCGGCCCCCGCCCCGCGCTGCCGAGTGAGGTCGCGGTGTACGAGGACTTCGCCGACCGGCGCCTGCTCGTCACGCCCGGCATGACCGGACTGTGGCAGGTCAGTGGTCGGTCCGACCTCGACTGGGTCGAGGGCGTGCGGCTCGACCTGCACTACGTCGAGAACTGGTCGTTCGTGCACGACCTCGTGATCCTCGCCAGGACGATCCCGTCCGTCCTGCGGTCCCGCGGCGCCTACTAGCCGCCCCACCGACCCCGGCCGCGCCTTGACCCGCGGCCGGAACGGCGCACCCCCGGAGAGCAGCGGCCTCCGGGGGTGCTGCCATGTCGTCCGGTGCAGCCTGTGCGAACGGTGTCCGTTCCGGCTCCCGCCTGGGCTTCCGGTCGGGTGCGGGTTACGATGATCGGACGCCGGACTTCCGCCCTCCCGGTCGACGATGACCGGACGGGCGTCGCCAGACCCAGAACAAGGAGACATGATGCTCGGAAACCTGACGGGGATCCACCTGCTGATCATCCTCGGGATCATCATCCTGCTGTTCGGTGCCACCAAGCTCCCGGCGCTCGCCAAGGGCCTGGGCCAGTCGATCAACATCTTCAAGAAGGAGATGGGCGACGACAAGAAGAAGAACGACGACGGCACCGTGAACACGGCGACGACCGGTCCGACCGTGCAGAACACGGCGCAGCCGACCGCGCAGCCCGTCGTCAACCCCGGCCCCTCGGTGCAGCCCGACGTGCACTCGACCGCCGAGCCCAAGAACTAGGACACCCAGCCCCGTCCTGTCGGCAGCCCCCGCGACCACTCTGGTCGCGGGGGCTTCGGCGTTCGGGCGACGTCCTGCTCCGGCCCTGGTCCTGCTCGACGTCAGGACGTCGTGGTCGGTGGATCGTCGAGTGCTCGGGCGGCACGTCGGGTGAGCGCCTCGAGGGGACCCCGACGACCGGAGCGGTGGACGAGCAGTGCGGCGACGACGGCGGCCACGAGGAGGACGACGAAGGGTCCCCACCCGCCGAGTGCCGGCAGCGGGTCCGGTTCGCCCGATCGCGACCAGACGCCGACGGCCAGGACGTGCGCGCAGTAGAGCGTCAGCGCGAGACGGCCGACGGCGCTGAGCGGGAGCAGGACCGTCGGGGCGTACCGACCGAGGAGTCCGAGCGCAGCCAGCACCGCGAGAGCGACGCCGAGGGCTCCGACGAGCTCGAAGGTCGACCCGGCGTGCGGGGTGACGTCGAGCAGGCGTGCCCACTCGATCCGCGGGAAGGGCGGGTCCTGGGCGACGATGCCGGGGCCGCCCTCCGGGACGGCGGGCGCCGTCGGCGCGGAGCCGCTGCCGCTGCCGCTGCCGCTGCCGCTGCCGCTGCCGCTGCCGCTGTCCCCGCCTCCGCCGACGGGGATCATCGTCCCGACCGGTCCCGTGATGCCGAGTGCGGTGCCGATCGCGGCTCCGGCTCCGTACCCGGTCGCGGCGAGCCCGACACCCACCAGGAGCACCCGGCGCAGGACGTCGGCGCGGTCGAGCCCGAGTCGAGCCACGAGCACGCCCGCGAGGACGACCCCGAACCACGACACGGCGGGGTACCCGGTGAAGAGCAGCCCCGCGGTGCTGCTGCCGCCGGTCATCTCGACGACGGCCTGTCCGACGAGGGCGAGCACGGGACCGACCACGAGGGCGAGCACGGCGGCGAGGACGACCCAGCGGAGCCGGAGCCGCAGGAACGGCAGCGCGGCGACGAACAGCACGGCGTAGGTCGGCAGGATGACGAGCACGCCTCCGGGCACCAGGGTCAGGAGCCCGCCGATCGCCAGGAGCGTCGCGGCACGGGCGAGGACGTGCCGTCGGTCGCGGACCCGACCGGCCGGCCCCGGACCTGTGGTGAGCAGGACCAGGGAGGCCCCGGCGCAGAGCGCGAACAGGACCGAGGAGCGACCGTTCACGAGGTCGGGCCAGCTCGACGGATCCGTCCAGTCGAAGAGCGTGTCCGCCGCTCCGACGTGGGCGGCGAACATGCCGAGGACGGCGAGCCCGCGAGCGGCGTCGAGGCCGGCGAGACGTGGACGAGTGGGGGCGTTGACATGTTGCATGTCGACGATGCTCGCGAGCGCGCTGTTTCGTCGGCGCAACCGGTCGCCGGATCACTCCGACGAGGAGGATGGGGCGCATGACCGCTCCGGCCGCAACGGCCCCGCTCCGTGACGACCGCCGGGTGGTCCTCGTGGTCGCGATCCTCGCGTCCTTCGTCGTCGGGCTCGACTCGAGCGTCGTCAACGTCGCCCTGCCCGCGATCCGCCGGGAGCTCGGTGGTGGTCTCGTCGTGCAGCAGTGGACCGTCGACGCCTACCTGGTCACGCTCGGCTCGTTGATCCTGGTCGCCGGCTCCCTCTCGGACCTGTTCGGCCGGGTCCGGATCATCCGGTGGGGCCTGGTCGTCTTCGGTGTCGCCTCGGTGGTGTGCGCGATCGCACCGACGGGCGACGTCCTGGTCGTCGCCCGGGCGTTCCAGGGCGTCGGTGGGGCGCTCGTGACCCCGAGCGCCCTGGCGCTCGTCGTCGCGGCGTTCCGGGGTGCCGCGCAGGCGAAGGCCATCGGGTCGTGGACGGCCTGGTCGAGCGCCGCGTCCATCCTCGGACCGGTCGTCGGCGGGCTGATCGTCGACGGCATCGGCTGGCGCTGGATCTTCGTGGTGACGGCCGTGCCGATCGCGGTGACGATCCCCCTGGTCCGGCGGATCTCCGGCGACGTGGTCACCGGTGACCGTCCGCGGGTGGACGCCGTCGGCGCGGTGCTCGCCGTGGTCGGGGTCGGCGGTGTCGTCCTCGGCCTGATCGAGCAGGAGCGCCTCGGGTGGGGCGCGCCGGTCGTCGTCGCCGCGCTCGTGCTCGGCGCGGCGTCCCTCGTGGCCTTCGTGCCGTGGGAGCTCCGCGTGACCCGGACCGCCGGCTCGCCCCTGGTGCCGCTGGAGCTGTTCCGCGCGCGCAACTTCACGGTCGGCAACCTGGCGACGCTCTCGATCTACGGGGCGCTCGGGATGGTGTTCTTCGTCGTGACCCTGTTCCTGCAGGAGGTGTGGGACTTCCCCGCGTGGGTCGCCGGACTCGCGACGTTGCCGCCGACGCTGATGCTCCTGGCGCTGTCCACCACGGTCGGTTCGATCTCCGGCCGGTACGGTCCACGGTGGTTCATGGCTGCCGGGCCAGCCGTGGCCGCGGTCGGCGCGCTGCTGATGCTGCTCGCCGGCGACGACCCGGCGGGCTACTGGTGGTCGGTGCTGCCCGGGCTCGTGCTGATCGGCGCGGGGATCGCGACCATGGTGACGCCGTTGACGAGTGCCGTCCTCGGATCGGTGCCGCAGGCGGAGGCCGGTGCCGGGTCCGCCGTGAACAACGCGGTCGCCCGCATCGCCGGGCTGGTGACGGTGGCCCTGGCGGGCGTCGTCCTGGGTGGCGGGGTAAGCGTCGACGGGTTGCACCGCGCGATGGTCGTGATGGCGCTGCTGCTCGCCGCCGGAGCCGTCGTCAGCGCGGTCGGGATCCGGAATGCACCGCTGCGCTCGTAAGTTGAGTGCATTAGACTCAAGTACACCACCACCGCACGGAAAGGACGGACCGCATGGCGAACCTCCAGGGCGCCCCCGACTCGCAGGAACGGCAGAAGACCGCCCTCGAGCAGTACGGCGTCGACCTCACCGCGATCGCGCGGAGCGGCAAGCTCGACCCGGTGATCGGTCGTGACGCCGAGATCCGCCGTGTCTCCCAGGTGCTGACGCGGCGGACCAAGAACAACCCCGTGCTCATCGGTGAGCCCGGGGTCGGCAAGACCGCCGTGGTCGAGGGTCTCGCGCAGCGCATCGTTGCCGGCGACGTCGCCGACTCGCTGAAGGACAAGCGGCTCGTGTCGCTCGACATGTCCGCCCTCATCGCCGGCGCGAAGTACCGCGGCGAGTTCGAGGAGCGGCTCAAGGCCGTCCTCAAGGAGATCGACGACTCCGACGGTCAGGTCATCACGTTCATCGACGAGCTGCACACGCTGATGGGGGCCGGCGGCGGTGAAGGGTCCGTCGCGGCGTCGAACATGCTCAAGCCGATGCTCGCCCGCGGTGAGCTGCGGCTGATCGGCGCGACGACGCTCGACGAGTACCGCGAGTACATCGAGAAGGACGCCGCGCTCGAGCGCCGCTTCCAGCAGGTGTTCGTGGGGGAGCCGAGCGTCGAGGACACCGTGGCGATCCTCCGCGGACTCAAGGAGCGGTACGAGGCGCACCACAAGGTGACCATCAACGACTCCGCCCTGGTCGCCGCCGCGAGCCTGTCGAACCGCTACATCTCCGGTCGCCAGCTCCCCGACAAGGCGATCGACCTCATCGACGAGGCCGCCAGCCGACTGCGCATGGAGATCGACTCGAGCCCGGTCGAGATCGACGAGCTCAAGCGCAGCGTGGACCGCCTGCGCGTCGAGGAGTTCGCGCTGAAGCAGGAGAAGGACGACGCGTCGAAGGCGCGGCTGGCGACCCTGCGCGCGGAGCTCGCCGGGCGCCAGGAGCGGCTCGACGAGCTCGAGCAGCGGTGGCAGGCCGAGCGGGCGAGCCTCAACCGCATCGGTGAGCTCAAGCAGCAGCTCGACGAGCTGAACATGCGCAGCCAGCGCGCGCAGCGGGAGGCGCAGTACGAGACGGTGTCGCGCATCGAGTACGGCGAGAAGCCCCGGATCGAGGCCGAGCTCGCGGCGGCCGAGCAGGCCGAGAGCGCCGACCGCATGGTGAACGACAGCGTCACGGACGAGGACATCGCCGCCGTGATCGCGCAGTGGACAGGCATCCCGATGGGGCGCCTGCTGCAGGGTGAGACCGAGAAGCTCCTGCACCTGGAGGCCGAACTCGGTCGTCGGATCATCGGGCAGCGCGCCGCGGTGTCCACCGTGTCCGAGGCGGTGCGTCGCACCCGCGCCGGCATCTCCGACCCGGACCGCCCGACGGGCTCGTTCCTGTTCCTCGGCCCCACCGGCGTCGGCAAGACCGAGCTCGCCAAGGCGCTCGCCGAGTTCCTGTTCGACGACGAGAAGGCCCTCGTCCGCATCGACATGAGCGAGTACGGCGAGAAGCACTCGGTCGCGCGGCTCATCGGTGCCCCGCCCGGGTACGTCGGGTACGAGGCCGGCGGGCAGCTCACCGAGACCGTCCGTCGCCGCCCGTACTCGGTGGTGCTGCTCGACGAGGTCGAGAAGGCGCACCCCGAGGTGTTCGACGTCCTGCTCCAGGTGCTCGACGACGGACGCCTGACCGACGGGCAGGGGCGCACGGTCGACTTCCGGAACACGATCATGGTCCTGACGTCGAACCTCGGATCGCAGTTCATGACCGACCTGACGCTCACGGACGAGCAACGGGACGAGGCCGTGCGTGAGCTCGTGCAGCAGGCGTTCCGGCCCGAGTTCGTGAACCGTCTCGACGACATCGTCGTGTTCCAGGCGCTCACCACCGACGACCTCGGCCAGATCGTGTCGCTGTACGTCGACCGTCTGGCTCGTCGTCTGTCGGACCGCCGACTCGAGCTGGCCGTGACGCCGGCGGCGCGCAGCTGGCTCGCCGACCGCGGCTACGACCCCGTCTACGGGGCGAGGCCGCTCCGCCGCCTCATGCAGCGGCAGATCGACGACCGGTTGGCGCGGGCGATCCTGTCCGGGGACGTCCGCGACGGGGACACCGTCCGCGTGGACGTCGCCGCGGGCGGCGACGAGCTGACGGTCGAGCCGTTCGAGCTCGCGGAGATCGTCGAGGAGTAGGCCGCGTCCGCCCCGCGGCAGGGTGCAGCCGGGAGGTCCGGTGGCGGGGCGCCCGCCCCGCCCCCCGCCCCCCCCCCCCCCGCCCCGCCCCCCCCCCCCCCACGCCCCCCAACAATTGCCCCCCCCCCCTGGTAGCCAAGAAACACAAGACCTACCAAAAAAACCCCCAATAA
>NZ_JAQMHU010000033.1:0-33305 GCF_028307415.1 Curtobacterium uvaldense
CCCCCCCCCCCACCCCCCCCCCCCCCCCCGAGCCGCTTCCGGTTGTTCCGACGACCCGGGACGTCGCGTGCGAGTGCCCTACGCGGCCGCGTCGATCGCCAGCCGGTCGCGCACGACGGCGGCCAGCTCCTCGGCGACCCGCTGGGCATCCTCCTGCGACGCCGCCTCGACCATCACGCGGACGACGGGCTCGGTGCCCGACGGGCGCAGCAGCACCCGACCGGCGTCGCCGAGGGCCTCGGTCGCCGCGGCGATCGCGTCCTGCACGCCCTGGTCGTCCAGCCCGTGGCGGTCGACACCGCGCACGTTGAGGAGCACCTGCGGGAAGACGGTCATGCACGACGCGAGCTCCTGCAGGCTCTTGCCCGTGCGGGCCATCTCGGCCACCAGGTGCAGGCCCGTCAGCACGCCGTCACCGGTGGTGGCGTAGTCGTTGAAGATGATGTGGCCGGACTGCTCGCCACCGAGCGAGAAGCCACCCTCGTTCATCTTCTCGAGCACGTAGCGGTCGCCCACGCCGGTCTCGAGCACCGTGATGCCCGCGTCCGCCATGGCCCGCTTGAGCCCGAGGTTCGACATGACGGTCGCGACGAGCGTGTCGTCGGCGAGCCGGCCCCGCTCCTGGAGCGAGAGCGCCAGGATCGCCATGATCTGGTCGCCGTCGACGGCGTTGCCGGCGGCGTCCACCGCGAGGCAGCGGTCGGCGTCGCCGTCGTGCGCGATGCCCACGTCGGCGCCGTGCGCCAGCACGGCGGCGGCGAGGTTGTCGATGTGGGTCGAGCCCACACCGTCGTTGATGTTCATGCCGTCCGGGTCCGCGCCGATGAGCGTGACGCGAGCGCCGGCGTTGACGAAGACCTCGGGCGAGACGCCCGCGGCGGCACCGTTCGCGCAGTCGAGCACGACGTGCAGGCCGTCGAGCCGGTGCGGCAGCGTGCCGAGCAGGTGGACGACGTAGCGGTCCTCAGCGTCGGCGAAGCGGGTGATCCGGCCGACGTCGCCGCCCGTGGGCGTCGGGGCGGACTGGTCGTGCATGGCCGCTTCGATGCGGTCCTCGACCTCGTCCGGCAGCTTGCGGCCGCCCGTGGCGAAGAACTTGATCCCGTTGTCGGGCGCGGGGTTGTGGGACGCGGAGATCATCACGCCGAAGTCGGCGTCGATGTCCGCGACGAGGAACGCCGCAGCGGGGGTGGGGATGACCCCGGCGTCGAGCACGTCGACACCGGCGGAGGCGAGACCGGCCGCGACCGCGGCACCCAGGAACTCACCGGAGACGCGCGGGTCGCGCGCCAGGACCGCGCGGGGGCGCGGTCGACCGGACGCCCGGCGGGCGTCCGCATGGTGTCCGTGTGTGAGCACGGCCGCGCTGGCCTGGGCGAGACCCAGAGCCAGCGCGGCCGTCAGCTCGCCGTTGGCGAGTCCACGAACACCGTCGGTACCGAACAGACGCGGCATTGCGATCGGGTTCGTCGCGCGACTAGCGCTTCGAGAACTGCGACGCCTTGCGGGCCTTCTTGAGACCGGCCTTCTTGCGCTCGATGACGCGGGCGTCACGGGTGAGGAAGCCGGCCTTCTTGAGGGTGGCGCGGTTGTTCTCGCGGTCGATCTCGTTCAGCGCACGCGCGATGGCGAGGCGGAGCGCACCGGCCTGACCCGAGGGGCCACCACCGGTGATGCGAGCGACGACGTCGTAGGCGCCGAGGAGATCGAGCACCTTGAACGGGTCGTTGATCAGCTGCTGGTGCAGCTTGTTCGGGAAGTAGTCCTCGAGCGTGCGGCCGTTGACCGTGAACGAGCCGCCACCGGGGACGAGGCGCACGCGGGCGATGGCCTCCTTGCGGCGCCCGACGGCACCGCCCGAGACGTTGAGGATCTGGCGGGGAGCGGCCTCCGAGGACGCCGGGGCGCTCTCGGTGGTGAAGCTCTCCGGGGTCTGGTCGAGGGAGTCAGCGATCTGAGCCATGAGTTTTATCAGTCCTTGAAGTCGTCGTGGCCGGAACTACTGTGCGACCTGGTCGAAGGTGTACGCCTTGGGCTGCTGCGCGGCGTGCGGGTGCTCTGCGCCGGCGTAGACCTTCAGCTTCTTGAGCTGCTCACGGCCGAGGGTGTTCTTCGGCAGCATGCCGCGGATCGCCTTCTCGACGGCGCGGGTCGGGTGCTTCTCGAGCATCTCCGGGTAGGAGGTCGCCGTGAGGCCGCCCGGGTAGCCCGAGTGACGGTAGTAGACCTTCTTCGCGAGCTTGGAGCCGGTGAGGGCGACCTTGTCCGCGTTGATGATGATGACGTAGTCACCCATGTCCATGTGCTGGGCGAAGGTGGCCTTGTGCTTGCCGCGCAGGAGCGCCGCGGCGTGGGTGGCGAGACGGCCGAGGACGACGTCGGTCGCGTCGATGACGATCCAGTCGTGCTGGACGTCTGCCGGCTTCGGGGAGAACGTACGAGTCACAGGAGTGCTGCTTTCGTGTCGAGGTGAGGAGTCCGTGAATCCCGCTCCGGTGGGTGTTCCGCGGGCGATGCTCGTGGAACTGCCCGGTGGAGGGCTCATCTGACTGTCCGGCGCACGGGGCGCACAGACCAAGGTGAGAGCCTACCCGACGCGGCTCGCCTTGTCGAACGGGGCCGTGACGGACGGGAGGCGCGGTGCCGTCCGACACCGCGCCTCCCGTCCGTCACACGGTCACGTCCGGGCCGCGGTCACCTCAGCCGAACAGCCCACGCAGCCAGCCGAACACACCGAGCACGACACGGACGACGTCCGCGACGAAGCCACCGTGACCCGGCCCGCCCGGCTTCCCGTCACCGTGGCCGGGCTTGCCCGGCTTCCCGTCACCGTGACCCGGCTTGCCCGGGTGGTCGCCGCCGTGGCCGGGTCCGCCGGGGGTCCCGCCGTTGCCCGGCGTGCCACCGTCACCCGGCGTCGGGGTCTCGTCCTCGGCCAGGTCGAAGCCGACCAGGATCGGGTCGTGGTCGCTCGCCCGGTACACGTCGTCGCGGTACAGGTCGGTGACGTTGTAGTCGTACCGGCTGTACTCCAGGCCCACCGACTCGGTCGAGTTGATGTTCCAGATGTCCACGCCGGTCACGGCCTCGAGCGCCGCGGGTGAGGCCAGCACGTGGTCGAGCGAACCGCTCAGGCCGCTGAACACGTAGGAGTACTCGGTCGGGTCCTTCGCCGGCCCGAGGTCGGTGTAGCCGGCGTCGCGCAGGACGACCATCGGGTCCTCCTCGCTGTAGGCGTTGAAGTCGCCGAGCATGAACACCCTGTCGGTGCCGTACTTCTCCTGCTCGGTGGTCGAGAACGCGGCGAGCGCCGTCGCCTGTGCCACGCGGGACGCGTTCGAGGCACCCTGGCCGTCGCCCTGGTCGGCGTCCGCGCCCGAGCCGGAGCCCTTCGACTTGAAGTGGTTCGCGATCACCAGGAAGTCGTCGTCCGCGTCCCCGCCGACCGGGCGGAAGGCGTCCGCGACGGGCTGGCGGGCGTTCACGAAGGCCGGGTCGTCGAGGATGGTCGACTCGCCGACGGGTGCGACGCGGTCCTGCTTGTAGATGAGGGCGAGGCGGATGACGTCCTCGCTCGCGGGCAGCACCGCCGGGGACGGCACGTACGCCCAGGTGTCCTGGCCGGTCGCCGCGTTCAGCGCCGAGACGAGCGTGCCGACGGCGGCGTCGCGGTCCTTGCCGAACCGTGCTGAGTTCTCGATCTCCTCGAGGGAGACCACGTCGGCACCGAGGGCGTTGATCGCCTTCACGATCTTCACCTGCTGGCGCTCGAGGTCGTCGGCGTTCGCGGCGCCACGGGCGTCGCAGCCACCGCGGACGGTCACGGGGTTGCCGTCGCGGTCGGTGTAGTACGTGCAGCCGGTGAGCTGGTCGCCCGTGGTCGGGAAGTAGTTCAGCACGTTGAACCCGGCGAGCTTGAGGTCCCCACCGACGTCCTCGGGTGCCGCGGTGCGGACCTGCGAGAACGACGCGGGCAGGTCTGCCGCGGGCGTCGCACCGGTGATCGGCGACGTCGGCTGGAACTTCCAGGTGTCGTTGCGGTAGTCGAGGACGACCGGCTCCGAGAAGGTCGCTGCGGCACCGACCGTGACCGGGCCCTGCGTGAGCCAGGACACCGGGACCGACTGGTTCGCGGCGCTGAGGAAGTTCGTGCTCGCGCCGTCGTCGAGGACCACCGTGCGTGCGGCGTTGTCGGCGGCGACCTCCGCGGCCTCGGCGCTGCCCGGGCGGGCGACCTCGGTCGGCTGGATCAGGCGCTTCGTGCCCGCGGCGAGCGCGATCTCGCCGTACTGGTTCGTCGTGTAGTTGTCGGCGACCGTGTAGTCGCCCTGCGGCGCGATCAGCATGCTCTCGAGCGACTCGCGCTGCGCGTCCGTGCGCGGCAGGGTCAGCGTGGCCGGGACCGGCTGCACGACGCCCGCGGCGGGGAGCTCCTCGACGTCGGCGGTCGAGCCGACCTCGAGCTCGGTGAGGCCGTTGTACTCGGCGACCGTGCCCGTGAGGCGCACGGCGTCCCCGATGGCGACGCTGCCCGCGGTCGCGGCGGAGAACACGAACACGGCGTCCGACGCGGTGTGGGTGGCGAGGTCGACCGCCCCGCCCGTACCGGCGGTCTGGATCGTGTAGCCGTTCAGCCCACCCGTGGCGTAGACCGCGGTCACGACGCCCTCGGTGACGACGCGCTTCCCCACGTACGGCGACGCGGGACCCGTGCCCTGCAGCTGGGCGATCGTGACCGCTTCGGCAGGCGTGGTCGGCGTGCCGGGGTCGGTGGGGGTGCCCGGATCGGTGGGGGCGCCCGGGTCGGTCGGCGTCGTGCCGGACCCGCCGGAGTTCTCCGGGGTCACCGAGGAGCCCAGGGCGAAGTCCGCCGCGTTGGAGTCGGTGTCGGCGGTGCCGTCGCGGTGCAGCGCGTCCGGCACGGAGTTCGCCGTCCCGGTCGGCGCGACGGCGGTCTCGAACGTGTTCGACGTGCCGTAGCCCAGCAGGTCGACGACGCCGGGCGTCCCGGTGGTGACCGAGCCGACCGGCAGCGTGAGCGCCGTGGCCTGGTCGGACAGGACGAGCGTGCCGGTCGACCCGGACGGGTTGAGGCCGGTCACGGCGTCGGGGGTGGGCAGCGCCTGGCCGTTCGTCCCGTTCGAGCCCATCTGCACGAGGTACGACCCGTGTGCGGGGACGGTGCCGGCGAGCTTGCCGACCGACGGCGTGCCGGTGTTCGCGGCGGCCCGGTACTGGATCGACCACCCGTCCACGGCGACGGCGGTGTCGGTCGGGTTCGCGATCTCGACGAACTTGTTCGTGAACGGCTGGTTCACGCTGCCGCCCTTCAGGTACGCCTCGGCGATGACGAGGCCGGCGCCCGCGGGGTCCGCGACGGCGGTGGAGACGGAGACGAGCGGGGCGGCGACGAGCGTCGCTGCCACCGTGGCGCACAGCACGGTGCGCCGCAGGAGGTTGGGCATGCTGACCTTCGGCAGGAGGAGGGGGACTCCAGCACGCTAGCGACCTGCGGGGCCACTCAGGTTTCCGGCAGGTGAACGATCCGGTCCACCCCCGTCCGGGGTGCGCAGCGTGGCGACGGGACGGTGCCCGGCGGCGCGCTCAGCCGGCGACCGGCACCCACCCGCTGCCGACCCGGTGCACGGCCGGTCCGTGCCCGGGCAGCACGATCTCCGGGATCGGCAGCGCCCGTGCGGACTCGAGCGCCGTCGCCTGGTCCGCGGTGAAGAACGGCGTGATCATGCGTGGCCGCGGCTGCCACGACCCCGGGAGCGTGTCGTGGTGCGAGACGACCGCGTCCCCGGTGACGATCGCGTTCGCGGCCGGCAACAGGTACGCGGTCGAGCCGGCCGTGTGCCCGACGGCGGGGAACGGCGTCATCGCACGCCCCGCGAAGTCGTGCGCGGTGAAGGCCCGGGCGGTGGGGACGGTCACGGGACGCAGGGCGTCGGAACCGACGGCCCGCGCCAGCCAGCGGAACGTCCGCGGTGCGGCGAGACGCCCGCCGATCTCCGCCGGCCGGACCTGCTGCCGCTGCGGCCCGCGCACGTTGTCGAGCTCGTCGGCGTGCGCCAGGACCTGCACGTGCGGGTACCGCTCGAGGATCCCCGGGATGCCCCCGATGTGGTCGACGTGCCCGTGCGTGACGTAGATGCGTCGGAGGTCGCCGAGGTCGTGCCCCGCCCAGCGCACGGTGTCGAGGACGAGCGCGGTGTCCGCGGGGTAGCCCGCGTCGATCAGCGCGACGCCGTCCTCCTCGGCGAGCACGACCCAGTTCGAGACCGGCCCCTCGACGAACACCACACCGGGTGCCACGGAGACGACGGACCGGGGCCTGCGGGAGCTCATCCCCCGACGGTACCGGCGTCCGGCTCGTCGTCCGTCCGGCGCGCACGGGTCTGCGCCGCCCGGGCCGCGAGCTCGTCGTCCCCCGGGTAGCCCACCTCGGTGAGGGTCAGACCGGCCGCGGGTGCGACCTTGAACGCGCTCGTGCGCTGCTGCGCGACCCGCAGCTCCTCGAGGCGGTCCGGGCCGAAGCGGCCCTCCCCGACGGCGATGGTCGCCCCGACCATCGCCCGCACCATGGAGTGGCAGAACGCGTCGGCCTGGAGGCGCGCCACCAGCACGCCGTCCGGCTCGCGGTCCCAGCGGAACTCCTGCAGCGTCCGGATCGTGGTCGCGCCCTCGCGCGGCTTGCAGAAGGTCGCGAAGTCGTGCAGCCCGAGCAACGTCAGCGCACCGCGCTCCATCGCCGCCGGGTCGAGGCGCGTCGGGTGCCAGAGCGTGTGCCCGCGGCGACGTGGGTCGCGCGGGGCGTCGGCGTCCGCCACCCGGTACTCGTAGCGCCGCCAGAGCGGGGAGAACCGGGCGTCGAAGCCGTCCGGTGCGACCGACGCGCGCGTGACGACGACGTCGCCCGTCGCCCCGGCGAGACCGTTCACGCGCTTGACGAGTCCGTCGAGCGAGGTGCGAGGAGGGCCGTCCGGCGACGACCGCCGCGGACGGGTGAGCGCACCCCACTGCTCCGCGGTCAGGTCGACGTGGGCGACCTGCCCGGTGGCGTGCACCCCGGCGTCCGTCCGACCGGCGACCGTCAGCTGCGGCGGCGCGCCCCACCGGGTGAAGACCGTGGCGAGCGCGGACTCGAGCGCGCCCTGCACGGTCCGCAGGCCGGGCTGCCGGGCCCAGCCGGAGAACGCGGCCCCGTCGTAGGCGACGTCCAGCCGCAGCCGCACGGCACCGCCGACACCGGCACCCGAGTCGTCCGTCCCTGCCACGGGAGCGAGCGTACCGGGGCCGGGACGGGCCTCCCGTCCGGCCCCGCCGACGACGACCGCGCCCGCCCCGCTGACGGAGAGCGTCCGACCGTGTCAGCGCCACGTCAGTGCCGCGTGAGCGGCCGGCGGCACGATCGTCCCGACATCGACGAAAGGACCTGTGCGATGACCACCACACCACTCGCCGTCGAGGCGACCGGCCTCGTCAAGACGTTCGGCAGCAACCGTGCCGTGGACGGGGTCGACCTCCGCGTCGAGGCCGGCACGGTCTACGGCGTGCTCGGCCCGAACGGCGCCGGCAAGACGACCACCATCTCGATGCTCGCGACCCTGCTGCGGCCGGACGGCGGCGAGGCCCGCGTCTTCGGGCACGACGTCCGCCGCGAGCCGCAGACGGTCCGCTCCCTGATCGGGGTGACGGGGCAGTACGCGAGCGTCGACGAGACCCTCAGCGCCACCGAGAACCTCGTCATCTTCGCGCGGCTGCTCGGCCTCTCCCGCGGCGACGCGAAGCGCAAGGCGGTCGAGCTGCTCGAGCGCTTCGGGCTGTCCGAGGCGGCGTCGCGTCCGCTCAAGAAGTTCTCCGGGGGCATGCGCCGCCGGCTCGACCTGGCGGCGAGCCTCATCGCGCAGCCGCCGCTCATCTTCCTCGACGAGCCGACGACCGGCCTCGACCCGCGCACCCGGGCGCAGATGTGGGACACGATCCGCGAGCTCGTCGCGACCGGGTCGACCGTCCTGCTCACGACGCAGTACCTCGACGAGGCCGACCAGCTCGCCGACCGCATCGCCGTCATCGACCACGGACGTGTCGTGGCCGAGGGCACCGCGGACGAGCTGAAGTCCTCGGTCGGCACGGCCTCGCTGCAGCTCCGCCTGGCGGACGCGGATGCGGACGACCTCGCGACCGCGGCGTCGCTCGTCGAGCGCGTGCTCGGCACCCCGGCGGTCGTCAGCCCGGAGGGCGCGCGGCTCACCGCCCCGATGACGGCGCCCGACCGGGTCACCGACCTGCTCGTGTCGTTCCGCGACGCGGGCGTCTCCCTCGCCGAGATGAGCGTGCAGAAGCCGACCCTCGACGAGGTCTTCCTCACCATCACCGGCTCGCCGACGTCCGCGGACGCCGACACCGACACCGAGTCCGAGCGCGCGCTCGAAGGGAGCCCCGCATGACCACCCTCGCCCCGACCCCCACCACCACGTCGTCGCCCCGCGTGACACCCCGACCCGGGATCGGCGGCACCGGCCCGGCCGCCACCGTCCGCCAGTCGTTCACGATGGCGTACCGCGGACTCGTGAAGATCCGCCGGACCCCCGAGCAGCTGTTCGACGTCACGCTCATGCCGATCGTCTTCACGGTGATGTTCACGTACATCTTCGGCGGCGCGATCTCCGGCGACGTCGGCAGCTACCTGCCCGTGATCATCCCCGGCATCCTCGTGCAGACGGCGATCACGTCGTCGGTCGTCACCGGCGTGCAGCTCCGCGAGGACATGGACAAGGGCGTGTTCGACCGGTTCCGGTCGCTCCCGATCGCCCGGATCGCCCCGCTCGCCGGGGCCCTGCTCGCCGACACCGTCCGCTACGCCATCGCGACGACGATCACGTTCGTGGTGGGCATCGTCATGGGGCTGCGCCCCGCCGGCGGACTCGGCGCCGTGCTCCTCGCGGCGCTGCTCGTCATCGTGGTGGCGTGGGCGATCAGCTGGGTCTTCGCGTACTTCGGGGTCATCGCCCGGACCGCGTCGAGCGTCTCCGGCATCGCGAACCTCGTGCTGTTCCCGCTGACGTTCCTGTCGAACGCCTTCGTCCCGACCGACACGCTGCCCGCCTGGCTGCGCTGGTTCACCGAGGTCAACCCGGTCTCGCACCTCATCACCGCGGTGCGCGACCTGGTGAACCACGGCGTGGTCGGCGGCGACCTCTGGCTGAGCCTGCTCGGCGCGGCCGTGGTCGTCGCGGTGTTCGCCCCGCTGACGGTCCGCGCGTACATGCGGAAGGCCTGACGGTCCGGGCGACCGTCCGGGGGAGGACGGCCCGAGCGCCGGTCAGCCGGGCAGGCGAGCGTCCTCGAGCACGCGCCGCACCCACGAGACGGCCTCGGTCCGGTCCCTGCCGGCCGCGGCCGTCTCGGCGTCGGCGAGCGCCGGCTCCCCCACGGCCTCGGCGAGCAGCGGTCGCAGCCGGGCGTGCGCGAGCACCGCGAAGTCCTGCCGCGAGCCGATCCGCGTGAGCGTGCCCCAGCACGCGGCAGCCGTGTCCGGACGTCCGGCGCGCGCGTACGCGATCGCGAGCCCGGCGAGGGCCGTCCCGATGACGGGCACGTCCCGGCGGGCCTGGCGGAGCCGCAGCTGCACGAGGGTGCCGACACGGATCCGGCGGGCGACCGCCAGTTCGGCTGCCGGGAGGCCCGGGGCCGCGCCGTCGGTCCGGCCCGCGCCCGCCTCGTCCACCGCCGCGATGCGTGCCGCCCCCGCCGTCAGCGCCCAGTGCGCGGCGGGTCCGCGACCGGGCTGCACGACGTCCCAGGCCGCGGCGTAGGCCGCCGCGGCCCCGGCGAGGTCGCCCTCGTACCGCGCGCACTCGGCGGTGATCGCGACCGCGAGCACGGCGATCAGCCCGCGGTCGTCGAACCCGCCGCGGCCGCCGTCGGGCCGGTGCCGCAGGTCCGCTGCGACGGCACGTGCACGGTCGACGTCGCCGGTCGCGGCCGAGGCGAGACCGACGGTCCACCCGATCTCGTACAGGTCGTCCTCCGCCCCGAACAGCTCGAGGTCCTCCCGGGCGGTGACGGCGGCGGCGAGGGACTCCCGGTACCGCCCGGACTGCGCGAGCAGCTGGGTCAGCGTGACCGCGACGGTGCCCGTGGTCCAGGCCGCTCCGGTCGTCCGTGCCAGCTCCTCCGCACGCCGGATGTACCGCAGCGCCCCGGCCGGGTCGCCGTCGTTCTCGGCCAGCGGCGCGCTGAGCAGGTGGCCGAGCAGGGCGACCGCGGGCTCCCGGTGGGCACGCAGCCGTGCCAGCGCGGCGGAGCCCTGCTCGGGTCGCGGCAGGGCGAGCAGGAGCCCGGCGAGCGCGTCGACGACCGGGTCCTCGGCACGCCCGGAGCGGTGCAGCTCCCGGAGTCCGCTGATCGCCCGGGCGGTGGTGCGGAGGTCGGTGAACACCGCGGTCGCACCGCACATCACGAGGCCGATCACCGTCGCGGTGCGGTCGGCCGGCGCCGGCACGCGCGACCGCAGCGCCGCGACGACGTCGGGTGCGGTCGCGGCGACCTCGCGGTGCAGCCCGCGGAGCGTCCAGTACCCGCCGAGGGCCGCGAAGACGTGCGCCACCGTCGGCACGTCGTCGGCGCGGATCGCCCAGCGCAGCAGGGTGACGAGCGTGTCGGCCTCGCGGCGGACCTCGGTGAACGCGACGAGCTGCGCCGGACCCCGCACTGCGAACAGGTTGCGCGCTGCCGACAGCTCCCGGCCCCACGCGGTCATGGCCGCCCGCACGGCCTCGGTGGTGCCCCGCGCCGCCAGGCGTGCGGCGCCGAACTCGCGCACGGTCTCGAGCAGTCGGTAGCGGACCGGCTCCCCCTCGACCTCGACGAGCTGCACGAGGGACTGTTCCACCAGGTCGGCGAGGTCGTCGAGCGCGTCCCACCGCCGTCCGGGCTCCGCCACCGACTCGACGGCCTCGACCGCGACACCGTCGGGGAACAGTGCGAGGCGGGTCAGCAGGTCCTGGGCGCCCTCGTCGAGGAGCCGCCAGCTCCACTCGATGACGGCGAGCAGGGTGCGGTGCCGTTCGGGAGCGCTCCGGTCACCACCGCGCAGCAGGGCGAAGCGGTCGTCGAGCCGCCGTTCGACCTCGTCGACCGACATCCCCCGGATGCGGGCGGCGGCGAGCTCGATGGCGAGCGGCGACCCGTCGAGCCGGGTGCAGATCCTGCGCACCGCGTCCACGGGCAGCACCGCACCGGGCCGAGCGGCACGGGCGCGTTCGGTGAACAGCCGGACCGCCGCACCGTCGGCCTCGACCGGCAGCGGTCCGAGGGGTGCGACGACCTCGCCCGCGATGGCGAGCGGTGCCCGGGACGTCGTGAGCACCCGCAGCCCGGGCACGGCGGCGAGCAGGTCGGCCGTGCAGCGGGCCACGGCCTGCAGCAGGTGCTCGCAGTTGTCGAGCACGAGCACCGTCGGTCCGTCGTCGAGGGCACGCACCACCCGGCCCCACAGGTCGGTGACGACCGCGTCCTGCAGCATGCGCGCCGTCCGGACCTCGGCGATCCCGAGCAGTGCGCCGAGGGCAGGCAGCAGGTCCTCGCCGTCGTCGATCGGTGCGAGCTCGCAGACGACGACGCCCGTCGTCGGGGGCAGCGCGGCGGCGACGGCTTGCGCCAGGCGCGTCTTGCCGAGCCCGCCCGGGCCGAGCACCGTGACCAGGCGGTGCTCGGCGAGCGATCGGGACACCGTCGCGACGTCGTCCTGCCGCCCGACGAGCTCGTTCGGCGCGACCCGGAGCCCGGTCCGCCGGACCGGGTGGTCGGTCGCGGACGCCGACCGGCGCAGGAGCTCGGCGTTCAGCCGCACGAGCTCCGCGGACGGGTCGGCCCCGAGTCCGTCCGCCAGCCGTCCGCGGTGCGCGGCGAACACCGCGAGTGCCTCCGGGGTCCGCCCGTCGACGTCGAGGGCGCGCATCGCTCCGCCGACCGCCGTGTCGTCGAAGGGCGCCGCGTCGACCTCGGCGAGCCAGGTGGTCGCAGCGGCGGCGGCGTCGCCGTCCTCGAGCAGCAGGACGGCGAGCCGCCGACGCAGGGCGTGCTCGACCGCGGCCGCGCGGTCGGCGAGCGCCGAGCCCAGGTCCCCGTCGACGTCCGCACCCGGTGCACCCCGCCACCGGCCGAGCGCTCCCCGCACCGCTGCGGTGTCGGGTGCGTGCACGGCCCGCTCCGCGGCGACGAGGTCGACGTCCGCTGGGTCACCACCGAGCGCGTACCCCGTGCTGGTCGACACGACGAGACCGTCCGCCGTCGTCCGGCGCAGTCGGGAGACCAGGGTCTGCAGGGCCGCCCGGGCACTCCTCGGCCGGTCCGCACCCCAGAGCTCGTCGATCAGGGCGTCGGTGCCGAGTGCACGGCCGGGTGCGAGCACCAGCGCGGTCAGGAACGACCGCGCGAGCGCACCGGGAACGGCGACCGCGGCACCGTCCGGGCCCGCCACCGTCACCGGTCCGAGGACGGCGACACGGGACGCGACGGGCACGACCCGATCCTAGTTCCGGCCGTGCGAGGACGCCGTCACCCGATCGTGACCGGCGAGCACGTGGTCGTCACCGGTCCGTGACACGCGACGGGCTAGCGTCACGGACATGGGCTTCCCTCGTACCCGCTGCGCGGCCGTACCCGCCGTGTCCGTCGCCGTGCTCCTCGCGGTCACCGCCTGCTCGTCGCCGTCGACCGAGGGCGCGACACCGAGCGCCTCCGGCCCGCTCGCGTCGTCCGCGCCGAGCAGCAGCCCGTCCGCGGAGGTGACCGTGGACTTCGGGACGGCCCCCGCCGGCGACGGCACACCGGACTGCTCGGCGCTGTTGCCCGCAGCAGCAGTCGACGCCGTCGTCCCCGGCGCGCGTGCGGTCGCCCTCGCCGACGTCCCGCACGTCGCGGCCGCCGACTGGGCACCCGTGGTCGCCGGTGGCTCCTCCTGCACGTCGACCACCGGCGTCGCACCGCTCGACGGCACCGTGCTCGGGACGATCGACGACCCCCGCTACGAGGGCGTGCGCGTCACGGTGCTGCCCGACGCCACGGCGGAGTACCAGGACCTCGCCGCGTCCGGGTTGACCGGCGTCCTGGACGGCGGTCCGAGCTGCAGCGCGAGCGACGCCGCGGTCGTGTACTGCGTCTCCGACGTGCTCGTCGGTGACGCCTGGGTGCAGGTCCTGGCGCAGCGCGTCCAGGACGACCCGGACACGACCGAGGCGGCACTCGACGCCCCCTTCCGCGCTCTCGTCGAGCAGGTCGGCGACGCCGTGCGCACGAGCCCCGTCACCACCGCCCGCGTCGACGAGCACGTCGACGGCAGCCTGCCGCCCTGCGTCGCCGACAACGTGGACGCGGTCACGGACACCACGCTCCGCTGGGCACTCGAGGGCACCGACGTCGCTCCGACGACGGTCGAGCACGCGCTCGACCGTCTGTCGGGAGCGTCGTGCGGCTTCGTGGCGCCCGCCGAGTCCGATCCGCGGTACGACCAGCAGCAGGCGCAGTACGACCGCCTTCCGAACGGTGGCTGGGCGGTGGAGCAGCGCCTGGCCGCGGGCACGATCGACCGCGACGGGCGGATCGACCTCGACGGCCTCGGCGACGGCGACGGCGCCTGGCGGACGTGCGACGACACCGCGTGCACCCTCGACGTCGTGTCGGACGGTGGTACGTGGGAGCACTTCGTCCTGATGCGCGCGGTGGCCCCGGACACCGCCGAGGCCGTCGAGCGCTGGGCGACGGCCTCGCGCGGCTGACCGGGGGCGCTCGCTAGCGCTGTCGTCCCGAGGGCCCGGTCTCGGTGTCGACGTCGGCGGTCGCCCGCTTCTCGGACTCGAGCACCCCGCGCAGCGCGACGATCGCGCTGGAGGTCACCGTCACCTGCGACGGGTCCGCGTCACTGGCGTCGATGGCGCGCTCGAGGTCGGCGATCGACTCGTCCGCCCCGTCCTCCTCGCAGTCACCGCGAACCACGCAGGCGACCTTCCGGAGCGCGGCCGCGAAGGGTCCTGCGAACGCCGGGTCCGGCCGCCCGATGTTCTCCGCGACCGGACCCGAACGGGCGACCAGCTCGGTGAGGTCGGTCGTGTACCAGGCGACGCGCTCGAGCGCCCGGAAGCGCGCGCCGTCGGTCTGCAGGCGCGCACGCGGCCCCCGCAGCACGCTCCGGGGGTTCATCCGGCGCGCCTCCTGCGCCGTCGAGACGCGGTCCCGGACCTCGGCGATCGCCTTGTCCAGCCGCTCCTGCTGACGGTCCCAGGCACCGGTGTCCGGCTCGCCCTCGTCGAGCACGTCCGCCAGGTCGTCGAGCTGCTGCGCGAGCACGGCGTTCACCTGGTCGATGCGGCGCTCGGCGTCCCAGAAGTGCAGCGGGGGGACCACGGCGAAGTTCACCGCGAGCCCGATGCCGATGCCGATCGCCATCTGCACGACGTACGCGAACGAGTAGCCCTCCGCGTTGCCGCCGCCGATGAGGAGCACGAAGAGCGCCGCCATCGGCACCCACGAGTACCCCTCGCCCAGGATCCGGAAGCCCGAGACGAGCACCCCGAGGCCGACGACGAGCGCGACCGCGATGACCCCGGGATCGCCGATGAGCATCGTGAACCCGGCGATCAGGATGCCGAGCGTGATGCCGACCAGCGTCTGGACGCCGGCCCGGATCCCCGCGAAGACGGTCGTGCGCATCGCGACGATCGCACCGAGCGGTGCGTAGTACGGGTACTCCGCGGCGACGCCCGGTGCGTACTTCGCCAGGGTCCACGCGATCGTGGCGGCCAGCGCGGCCTTGCCGGCCAGCAACAACCGCGGCTGGGTGCCGGAGTCCCGACTCCACCGCCACAGACGGCGCCCTGCGCCGGTGATCCGTTCCGCTCTCGCCATGTCGCGATCACCGTACGGCGGCGACGCTGGGAGCGGACGCGGGTGCGCTCCGGACGGGAGGCCCGTGGCGGCCCCGCCCCGCGCCTCCCGTCCGTCGCCACGCCGTCCGCGGGGACGACGGAACCCCCCGCGACGTGGGTCGCGGGGGGTTCCGTGTGGTGGTGCTGGACCTACTTGGCGTCGTCCGACTTCGCCTCGGCGTCGGCCTCGACCTCGGCGGCAGCCGGGGTCTCGGTCTCGGCCTCGACGGGAGCGGACTCCTCGGTCGTCTCCGTGGACTCGACCGGGGTCTCCTCGGCCGGGGTCTCCTCGGCCGGAGCGGCAGCAGCCGGGGCCGCGTCGCGCTTGACCGGGGCCGGCGTGCTCGACACCGGCTCGAGGACGAGCTCGATCGAGGCGAGCGGCGCGTTGTCACCCTTGCGGAAGCCGAGCTTCGTGATGCGGGTGTAGCCGCCCTGACGGTCCTCGACCTGCGGGGCGATCTCCGTGAACAGCGTGTGCACGACGGACTTGTCGCGCAGCTGGGCGATCACACGACGACGCGCGTGCAGGTCGCCACGCTTCGCGAACGTGATGAGACGCTCGGCGACGGGACGCAGGCGCTTGGCCTTCGTCTCGGTGGTCGTGATGCGACCGTGCGTGAAGAGGGCGTTGGCGAGGTTGCTCAGGAGCAGGCGCTCGTGGGCGGGGCCGCCACCGAGGCGGGGGCCCTTGGTGGGCTTCGGCATGTCAGTTCTCCAGTGGTGATGGTGGTGCGCACCGACTCATCGGTGCGCGTGCGCGTGAGCGCGAGGTCAGTTGTTGGACTCGTCCTCGTCGTACCCGCTGTAGAAGTGGGCGCCGTCGAATCCGGGGACGGTGTCCTTGAGGGACAGGCCGAGCTCGGTGAGCTTGTCCTTGACCTCGTCCACCGACTTCTGACCGAAGTTGCGGATGTTCATGAGCTGCGTCTCCGACAGGGCGACGAGCTCGGACACCGTGTTGATGCCCTCCCGCTTGAGGCAGTTGTAGCTGCGCACCGACAGGTCGAGGTCCTCGATCGGGGTCTGCAGCTCGTTCGAGAGCACCGCGTCGACCGGCGCGGGGCCGATCTCGATGCCCTCGGCCGCCGTGTTCAGCTCGCGGGCGAGACCGAACAGCTCGACCAGCGTGCGACCGGCCGACGCGATGGCGTCGCGCGGCGTGATCGCCGGCTTCGACTCGACGTCGACGACCAGGCGGTCGAAGTCCGTGCGCTCACCGGCACGCGTCGCCTCGACGCGGTAGGTGACCTTGAGGACCGGCGAGTAGATCGAGTCGATCGGGATCTGCCCGGCCTCGCTGAACTCCGAGCGGTTCTGGGTCGCCGAGACGTAGCCGCGGCCACGCTCGATCGTCAGCTCCAGCTCGAAGCGCGCGGTGTCGTTCAGGGTCGCGATGACGAGGTCCGGGTTGTGGATCTCGACGCCGGCCGGGGCGGAGATGTCCGCCGCGGTGACCTGACCGGCACCCTGCTTGCGCAGGTACGCGGTGATCGGCTCGTCGTGCTCGCTGGAGACGACGAGGCTCTTGATGTTGAGGATGATCTCGGTGACGTCTTCCTTGACACCGGGGACGGTGCTGAACTCGTGGAGGACGCCGTCGATGCGGATGCTGGTGACAGCCGCGCCGGGGATCGAGGAGAGGAGCGTGCGGCGCAGCGAGTTGCCGAGGGTGTAACCGAAGCCCGGCTCGAGCGGCTCGATGACGAAGCGCGAGCGGTGCTCGGAGATCGACTCCTCGGTCAGGGTGGGGCGCTGTGCAATGAGCACTGTGGGATTCCTTTCGGCGGAGTGTCCGCTATATGACACTCGGCGGTACGACGGGGCCGACCGGGCCCCGACGGGTCTGTTGAGTTGTGATCACGCGCAGCGCGGGGCCGGGAGGGCCCGACGTACGCGATCGAACGACCAGGAATGGCCGGCCCCGCTCGCCCCGGTCAGGGGACGAGCGGGGAACGGCCGGTTGCTCCTCGCGTCAGACGCGGCGACGCTTCGGCGGGCGGCAGCCGTTGTGCGCCTGCGGGGTGACGTCGTTGATCGAGCCGACCTCGAGGCCAGCGGCCTGGAGCGAGCGGATCGCGGTCTCGCGACCCGAGCCCGGGCCCTTGACGAAGACGTCGACCTTCTTGACGCCGTGCTCCTGCGCCTGACGCGCAGCGGACTCGGCGGCGAGCTGCGCCGCGAACGGCGTCGACTTGCGCGAACCCTTGAAGCCCACGGCACCCGAGGACGCCCAGCTGAGGACGGCACCCGACGGGTCGGTGATGCTGACGATGGTGTTGTTGAACGTGCTCTTGATGTGGGCCTGGCCCACGGCGACGTTCTTCTTCTCCTTGCGACGCGGCTTGCGCGCGGCAGTCTTGGGGGTAGCCATGATGATCTCCTATCGGGCCTTCTTCTTGCCTGCCACGGTGCGCTTCGGTCCCTTGCGGGTACGCGCGTTGGTCTTGGTGCGCTGACCACGCACCGGGAGACCACGACGGTGGCGGAGACCCTCGTAGCTACCGATCTCGACCTTGCGGCGGATGTCGGCGGCGACCTCGCGGCGGAGGTCACCCTCCACCTTGAAGTTGCCCTCGATGAAGTCACGGAGGGCGACGAGCTGGTCGTCGGTCAGGTCCTTGACGCGGATGTCACCGGAGATACCGGTCTCGGCGAGTGCCTGGACCGCGCGGGTACGGCCGACGCCGTAGATGTACGTGAGTGCGATCTCCACGCGCTTCTCGCGCGGGATGTCGACGCCTGCTAGACGTGCCATGTTCTGGCTGCTCCTGTTTTCGGTGGAGGTGTGGCGCAGTACCGGTGCCCGGGCCTCCGCCCCGAGGTGTCCCCCCGCCGACGACCGAGGTCAGTGGCGGAGTTCTGGTACTGCGTGTTCAGTGTTGAGTTGTGGGTCCTGCTGGGAGCTCAGCCCTGGCGCTGCTTGTGGCGCGGGTTGCTCTTGCAGATCACCATGACGCGGCCCTTGCGGCGGATGACACGGCAGTGCTCGCAGATGGGCTTGACGCTGGGGTTGACCTTCATGATTGCTTCCTGTTGCTCGCTGGCTTCGTGCCCGGCGGGTTCGCCGAGCCGTTCCTTTCCAGCTCGCGGATCACTTGTAGCGGTAGACGATCCGGCCGCGGGTCAGGTCGTACGGGCTCAGCTCCACGATCACGCGGTCCTCGGGGAGGATGCGGATGTAGTGCTGGCGCATCTTCCCGGAGATGTGCGCGAGGACCTTGTGTCCGTTGGTCAGCTCAACGCGGAACATCGCGTTGGGCAGAGCTTCGAGCACCGAGCCTTCGATCTCGATGACGCCGTCTTTCTTGGCCATAGCCTCACTGTCGCTTGGTTGGATTACCGGTGTGATCCCCGAGCCGGTCTGCGGGTCGGGCGCCACGCCGAAGGGCATGACACACCAAAGATCAACCCTATGCGATCAGGCGCAGATTGCCAAGTGCCGGTCGGGCCGCGACCCTCCGTCTGGGGCTCGCCGTCCGGAGCTGAACGGTCCACAGTGGATCAGCGGCCGCTTCCGAGGTCCGGAACGGGCCCGTCGCCGTAGCCTGGCCGTCGCTGAACCCCGGACGCCCGCGCCGGAGAACCGATCGGAGACCACGTGCCTGACGCGCCCCGCCGCCCCCTCGCCCGTCACGGTCGACTGCCGCGCCGTCGCGGATGGGGCACGCTGCTGGGGTTCGTCGCGGCCACGGTCGCCGTCGTCCTGGTCAGCGGCACGAGCGTCGCGGCGATCGCCGGCGCACAGCTCGCCGCGGCACCGCACACGGTCGAGCTCAGCACCGACGACCAGAACACCGCGAAGACCGCCGACATCACGGCGATGCAGGGCGGCGCGAACATCCTGCTCCTCGGCAGCGACACCCGCGTCGGGCAGTTCGACTCGGACGAGAACGTCGAGGGCGCCCGGAACGACGTGACGATCCTCGTCCACATCTCGCAGGACCACCAGCAGCTCACGGCCGTCAGCTTCCCCCGCGACCTCAAGGTCCCGATCCCGGCGTGCACGAACCCCGAGACGGGCACCTCGTACCCGGCCGTGGACAGCGAGCTCATCAACGAGTCCCTCGGGCACGGTGGGATCTCCTGCGCCGTGGACACGGTCGAGAACCTGACCGGGCTGACGATCCCCTACGCCGGACTCATCACCTTCGACGGTGTGATCGAGATGTCGAACGCCGTGGGCGGCGTCGACGTCTGCGTCGCGAAGCCCATCGACGACTCGTACACCGGCCTGCAGCTCTCGGCCGGTCAGCACACCCTCGCCGGCCAGGACGCGCTCGCGTTCCTGCGCAGCCGGCACGGCGTCGGTGACGGCAGCGACCTCGCGCGCATCAGCTCCCAGCAGGTCTTCCTGTCCGCCCTGCTCCGGAAGGTCACCTCGGACGGCACCCTGTCGAACCCGGTGACCCTCTACAAGCTGGCCGGTGCGGCGCTGTCGAACATGACGCTCTCCGACGGCCTGGCGCAGACCCGCACCCTCGTCGGACTCGCCTCGACCCTGCGGGGCATGAGCACCTCGGACATGCTGTTCGTGCAGTACCCGGTCGTCGACGACCCCTCCGACACCGCGCACGTGCTCGTCGACGAGGCGGCGGCGCACGACCTCAACGTCGTGCTGCAGCAGGACCGCAAGACCTCGCTGAGCGACTCGTCCACCGGCCGGGCGTCGGAGGAGTCCCCGACCGCGGCGGGCACCCCGGGGAGCGACGCACCGTCGTCCGACGCGCCGGCCGCGGGGGACGATGCGGTGAGCGGAGCTGCGACCGGGACGCCCACGGATGCGGCGACCGATGCCGGGACGCCGACGGCGACCCCACTGCCCTCGAGCATCTCCGGTCAGTCGGCGTCCGAGCAGACCTGCACCGTCGGCAACTGAGCGCGTCGGGGACTGCGCCCGTCGGGGACTGAGCGCGTCAGGGACTGAACCCGTCGGGAACTCAGCCCGCCGGGGACCGGCGCGGACGCCCGCGGAGCGGTCCCGGCGTCGGCCCGGCCGTCGTCGGTGACCGGGCCGGTGCGCGGAGTCGCACCGCGCCTCCCGGCCGACCGCGCGGTCACCGGTCACGGACCGGACGCGTCCGGTCGCCCTACGGGACGGGGACGGGCGTGACGCCGAGCGGCACGAGGCCGGAAGCGCCGCCGTCCGATGCGGTGAGCACCCAGATGCCCTCGGCGTGCACGGCCACCGAGTGCTCCCAGTGCGCCGCGTCGGAACCGTCGAGGGTCCTGATCGTCCAGTCGTCGTCGTCCGTGGAGCTGTCGATCGTCCCGGCCGTCACCATCGGTTCGATCGCCACGACCAAGCCGGGCCGGACCGCCGGACCGGCACCGCGGACCCGGTAGTTGAAGACGGGCGGGTCCTCGTGCATCGACCGGCCGATCCCGTGCCCCGTGAAGTCCTCGACGATGCCCCAGGCGCCCGTCTCGTCGATGGCGTCCTCGATCACCGCGCCCACCTCGTTGAGGTTCCGTGCGTGTGCGAGCGCGGCGATGCCGTGCCAGAGCGAGCGCTCCGTGGTGTCGCAGAGCGTCTGGCGCGCCGCAGTCACGGGAGCGTCGCCGCCGGGGAGCACCGTCGTGAAGGCGCTGTCACCGTTCCACCCGTCGACCTCTGCACCGGCGTCGACCGAGACGATGTCGCCCGGCTCGAGCACGCGGTCGCCGGGGATCCCGTGGACGATCTCGTCGTTCACGGAGACGCACAGGGTGTGCCGGTAGCCCGGGACGAGCTGGAAGTTCGGGACGCCACCGCCCTCGCGGATCGTCCGCTCGGCGATCGCGTCGAGCTCGCCCGTGGTGACGCCCGGGCGGATCGCAGCACGGACCGCGACGAGCGCGGCCTCGGTGAGCAATCCGGGACGGAGCATCGCGCGGAGCTCCTCCGGCGACTTGTAGATCGAGGGCTTGCGACGACGCACGAGGGGTGTCAGACGCCCGCGGTGAGGCCGCGCGAGCTGAGCGCCGCCTGGATGCGGTCCCCGACCTCGTCGATGCCGCCGAGGCCGTCCACGTCGACCACGAGACCGCGCTCGGCGTACGCCGCGACGATCGGCGCGGTCTGCTCCGAGTAGACCTCCTGGCGACGCCGGATGGTCTCCTCGTTGTCGTCGCTGCGCCCCTGGTCCTCGGCGCGCTTCAGGAGCCGCGCGACGAGCGCGTCCTGGTCGGCGACGAGCTGCACGACGGCGTCGATCGCGGCGCCCTGCTCCGCGAGCAGCGCGTCGAGGTACTCGACCTGGCCCACCGTGCGGGGGTAGCCGTCGAGCAGGAAGCCCTGCTCGGCGTCCGGCTCGGCGAGGCGCGACTTGACGAGCTCGTTCGTCAGTTCGTCGGGGACGTAGTTCCCCGCGTCCATGATCGCCTTGGCCTGCACGCCCAACGGTGTGCCGTCGGAGACGTTCTTGCGGAAGATGTCACCCGTGGAGATCGCGGGGACGCCGAAGCCCTCGGCGATGCGACCGGCCTGGGTGCCCTTCCCGGCTCCGGGAGGTCCGACGATGATGAGGCGTGCGCTCAACGGAGAAGCCCTTCGTAGTGACGTTGCTGCAGCTGCGAGTCGATCTGCTTCACGGTCTCGAGACCGACACCCACGATGATGAGGATGCTCGCGCCGCCGAACGGGAAGTTCTGGTTCGCGCCGAACAGCGCCAGTGCTGCCAGCGGGATGAGCGCGATGAGACCGAGGTAGAGCGAGCCGGGCAACGTCACCCGGGTCAGGACGAAGTCGAGGTACTCGGCCGTCGGACGGCCGGCCCGGATGCCCGGGATGAAGCCGCCGTACTTCTTCATGTTGTCGGCGACCTCTTCGGGGTTGAAGGTGATCGCGACGTAGAAGTACGTGAACCCGACGATGAGCAGGAAGTACAGGACCATGTAGAACCAGTTGTCACCCGAGGTCAGGTTGTTCTGGATCCAGGTCACCCAGGCGGCCGGCTCCGAGCCGTCCGAGGGCTGGTTGAACTGCGCGACCAGGGCCGGCAGGTACAGCAGCGACGAGGCGAAGATGACGGGCACGACGCCGGCCATGTTCACCTTGATCGGGATGTAGGTGTTGTTGCCGCCGTAGGTGCGGCGCCCGACCATGCGCTTGGCGTACTGCACCGGGATGCGTCGCTGCGACTGCTCGACGAAGACGACGGCCATCATGATGACCAGACCGACGAGGATGACGAACAGGAAGAGCTCGAAGGACTGCGACTGCTCGATCGCCCACAGGGCCGACGGGAACTGCGCGGCGATGGACGTGAAGATGAGCAGCGACATGCCGTTGCCGATGCCGCGCTCGGTGACGAGCTCGCCCATCCACATGATCAGGCCGGTACCGGCGGTCAGCGTGACCACCATGAGCATGATCGCGTACCAGCTGTCGTTCGAGATGATCGACGAGCAGGACGCCGACGCGTTCGTGCCGAAGAGGGCACCCGAGCGCGCGACCGTGATGAGGGTGGTCGACTGCAGGACACCGAGCGCGATGGTGAGGTAGCGCGTGTACTGCGTCAGCTTCGCCTGGCCGGACTGGCCCTCCTTGTAGAGGGCGTCGAAGTGCGGGATCACCACGCGCAGGAGCTGCACGATGATCGACGACGTGATGTACGGCATGATGCCGAGCGCGAAGACCGACAGCTTCAGCAGCGCGCCGCCGGAGAAGAGGTTGATGAGGTCGTAGAGCCCACCCGAGGAGCCGGCGCTCGCCAGGCAGCTCTGCACGGCGGCGTAGTCGACGAACGGCGCGGGGATGTACGACCCGAGACGGAACAGCGCGATGATCGCGAGGGTGAAGCCGATCTTCTTGCGAAGATCTGGGGTGCGCATGATGCGCGCGACCGCTCTGAACACGAGGACTCCGAACTTCTGGGACCGGCGACCCGATCGGGGTCTTCACGGTGTCGATCGGCAGCGCCGACCTGGCCGACGGACGTCAGCCACTGTCAAGGAAACCGTAACGGCGGCCCGTGCGCAAACGCACGGGCCGCCGACGGGGGTTACTGGGAGACGGTTCCGCCAGCAGCCACGATCTTCTCAGCGGCGGACGCCGAGACCTTGTCGACCGAGACCGTGAGCTTCACGCTGATGTCACCCTGACCGAGAACCTTGACCTTCTCGTTCTTGCGGACGGCGCCCTTGGCGACCAGGTCCGCGACGGTGACGTCGCCACCGTTGGGGTAGAGCTCCGCGATCTTGTCCAGGTTCACGACCTGGTACTCGACGCGGAACGGGTTCTTGAACCCGCGGAGCTTCGGGGTGCGCATGTGCAGCGGCATCTGCCCACCCTCGAAGCCGACCTTGACCTGGTAACGAGCCTTCTGGCCCTTGGTACCACGGCCGGCGGTCTTGCCCTTCGAGCCCTCACCACGGCCGACACGGGTGCGGTCCTTCTTGGAACCGGCAGCCGGACGGAGGTGGTGCAGCTTCAGCACCTGGACCCGCTCGTTCTTCTCGTCGCTCATGCGTCGACCTCCTCGACCTTCACGAGGTGCGCCACCGTCGCGATGTACCCGCGGTTCTGGGCGTTGTCCTCACGCAGGACCGTACGGCCGATGCGCTTGAGGCCCAGGCTGCGCAGGGTGTCGCGCTGGTACTGCTTCTCGCTGATAACGGACTTCGTCTGCGTGATCTTCAGCATCGCCATCACGCACCTGCCTTCTCGGTCGCGGCACGCAGCGCCGCAGCCTCGGCGTGGAGCAGACGGGCCGGGACGACCCGGTCGACGTCGAGGCCACGACGGCTCGCGACCGCGCGGGGCTCCTCGAGCTGCTGCAGCGCCTCGACGGTCGCGTGCACGATGTTGATGGTGTTCGACGAGCCGAGCGACTTGCTCAGGACGTCGTGGATGCCGGCGCACTCGAGCACGGCGCGGACCGGACCACCGGCGATGACACCGGTACCGGCAGCGGCCGGACGCAGGAGCACGACACCGGCAGCGGCCTCACCCTGCACCGGGTGCGGGATGGTGTTGCCGACGCGCGGGACGCGGAAGAAGTTCTTCTTCGCCTCCTCGACGCCCTTCGAGATCGCGGTGGGGACTTCCTTCGCCTTGCCGTAGCCGACACCGACGAGGCCGTTGCCGTCACCGACGACGACGAGCGCCGTGAAGCTGAAGCGACGACCACCCTTGACGACCTTCGACACGCGGTTGATGGTCACCACGCGCTCGAGGAACTGGCTGTCGCCACCGCGGTTGTTGCGGTCACGACCCTGCTGACGGTCACGCCCGCCACCACGACGGCCGCGCTGGTCGGCGTTGTCGCGGTTGTTCGACGCGGAGCCCGCGGCGGTCTCGACCGGACGCTCGGCGACGGCAGGGGCTTCCGCTTCCTTGCCGGCCGCGGCCTTGGCGACGGTCTCCGTCGCAGCAGCGGTCTCGGTCTCGGCCGCTTCGTTGTTGTTCGCGATGTCGCTCACAGGTTCAGCCCTCCTTCACGGGCACCATCGGCGATCGCGGCGACGCGACCGGCGTACTTGCTCCCACCGCGGTCGAAGACCACGGCCTCGACGCCAGCGGCCTTCGCACGCTCGGCGACGAGCTCGCCGATGCGACGGGCCTTGGCCGTCTTGTCGCCGTCGAACGAACGGAGGTCGGCCTCCATCGTCGACGCGCTGGCCAGGGTGTGGCCCTTCGCGTCGTCGATGACCTGGACGAACACGTGACGCGACGAACGGGTGACGGCGAGACGCGGACGCGCCTCGGTGCCGGTGATCTTCTTGCGGAGACGGTTGTGACGGCGCGCCTTGGCGGCCGACTTGCTCTTTCCTCGGATACCGAGAGCCATGATCACTTACCTGACTTTCCGGCCTTGCGGCGCACGATCTCGCCCGCGTAGCGGACACCCTTGCCCTTGTAGGGCTCGGGCTTGCGCAGCTTGCGGATGTTGGCAGCCACCTCGCCGACGGCCTGCTTGTCGATGCCCGACACGGTGAGCTTGTTGTTGCCCTCGACGGCGAAGCTGATGCCCGCCGGCGGCTCGACCGTGATGGGGTGGGAGTAGCCGAGCGCGAACTCGACGTTGCTGCCCTTCGCCGCGACGCGGTAACCGGTACCGACGACCTCGAGGCCCTTGGAGTAGCCCTGGGTCACGCCGACGATGTTGTTCGCGATGAGGGTGCGGGTCAGGCCGTGCAGCGCACGCGAGCTGCGCTCGTCGTCCGGACGGGTGACGAGGACCTGGTTCTCCTCGACCTTGGCCTGGATGGGCTCTGCGACGGTGAGCGCGAGCTCGCCCTTCGGGCCCTTGACCGCGACGGTCTGGCCGTCGATGGCGACGGTCACACCCGCGGGGATGTCAATGGGAAGACGTCCGATTCGAGACATTGTCGATCACCACACGTAGGCGAGGACTTCCCCACCCACGCCCTTCTGCTCGGCTTCACGGTCGGTGAGCAGTCCCGACGAGGTCGAGAGGATCGCCACGCCGAGGCCACCGAGGACCTGGGGGAGCTCCGTCGACTTCGCGTAGACCCGGAGACCGGGCTTCGAGACGCGCTTGATGCCGGCGATCGAACGCTCGCGCTCGGGGCCGTACTTCAGGTCGATCGTGAGGGTCTGCCCGACGCGGGCGTCCTCGATCTTCCACTCGCTGATGTAACCCTCGCGCTTGAGGATCTCGGCGATGTTCTTCTTCAGCTTGGAGCTGGGGAGCGAGACGGCGTCGTGGTGCGCCGAGTTCGCGTTCCGCAATCTGGTCAGCATGTCTGCGACCGGATCGGTCATCGTCATGATGGTCGTCCATTCTTCGCCTGGTTTCGACACCCGTTCCACGAATGCCGACCTGAGCGATCGGGTGGTCTCCGAGCGGATCCCGGAGACCTGGGGGCCGGCGGCTGTCGCCGTCGGCCGGTGTTCGTGCGTGCGGGCCGGAGGACGTGAATCCTCCGGCCCGCAGCGCCCGGACTAGCTTAGACCGTCTGGTCGGCCGAACGGAACGGGAAGCCGAGCTGGCGGAGCAGCGCGCGGCCCTCGTCGTCCGTCTTCGCGGTGGTCACGACGGTGATGTCGAAGCCACGCACGCGGTCGATGCGGTCCTGGTCGATCTCGTGGAACATCGACTGCTCCGTGAGACCGAACGTGTAGTTGCCGTTGCCGTCGAACTGCTTGTCGCTGAGCCCGCGGAAGTCGCGGATGCGGGGCAGTGCGAGGGTGACGAGGCGGTCGATGAACTCCCACGCGCGGTCACCACGGAGGGTGACGTGCGCGCCGATGGCCTGACCCTCACGCAGCTTGAACTGCGCGATGGACTTGCGGGCCTTCGTCACGACCGGCTTCTGACCCGTGATCGCCGTGAGGTCCTTGACGGCCCCCTCGATGACCTTCGAGTCACGAGCTGCTTCACCGACACCGGTGTTCACGACGACCTTGACCAGGCCGGGGACCTGGTTGACGTTCGCGTACCCGAACTGCTCGGTGAGGGCAGCCTTGATCTCGTTCTTGTACTTCTGCTTGAGGCGCGGCTCGACCTTGGTCTCCGGCGCGGCAGTCGTGTCGGTCATCAGAGCTTCTCACCCGACTTCTTGGCGTAGCGGACGCGGACGGTCTTCTTGACGCCGTCCTTCTCCACCTCTTCGATGCGGAAGCCGACGCGGGTCGGCTTCTTGGTCTTCGGGTCGACGATGGCGACGTTCGACACGTGGATCGGAGCCTCGTGCTGCTCGACGCCACCGGTCTTCGACCCGCGCTGCGTCTGGCCGACGCGGACGTGCTTCGTGACGAAGTTCACGCCCTCGACGACGACACGGTTCTTGTCCTTGAGGACCTCGATGACCTTGCCCTGCTTGCCACGGTCGCCGCCACGCTCCTGCTTGGCTCCCGTGATGACCTGGACGAGGTCACCCTTCTTGATGTTCGCCATGGCTTACAGCACCTCCGGCGCGAGCGAGATGATCTTCATGAACTTCTTGTCACGGAGCTCACGACCGACCGGCCCGAAGATGCGCGTACCGCGCGGGTCGCCGTCGGCCTTGAGGATCACTGCCGCGTTCTCGTCGAACTTGATGTAGGAGCCGTCCTGACGACGGGTCTCCTTCTTGGTGCGAACGATGACCGCCTTGACGACGTCACCCTTCTTCACGTTGCCGCCGGGGATGGCGTCCTTCACCGTGGCGACGATGACGTCACCGAGGCCGGCGTAGCGACGACCCGAGCCACCGAGCACGCGGATGGTCAAGATCTCCTTGGCACCCGTGTTGTCGGCGACCTTCAGGCGGGATTCCTGCTGAATCACTGCTGTCTCCTATTCCGAAGCAGGCCGGGGCCTACTTGGCCTTCTCGAGGATCTCGACCAGGCGCCAGCGCTTGGAGGCGCTGAGGGGACGGGTCTCGCTGATCACGACGAGGTCGCCGACACCGGCGGTGCCGAGCTCGTCGTGCGCCTTCACCTTGGACGTGCGACGGATGATCTTGCCGTAGAGCGCGTGCTTCACGCGGTCCTCGACCTCGACCACGATGGTCTTGTCCATCTTGTCGCTCGTCACGTAGCCGCGACGCGTCTTGCGGTAGCCGCGGGTCGAGGCGGCGGAGTTGTTCTCTTCGTTCGCCATCAGTTCTCCTCGGCGGTAGCGGCCTCGGTCGACTCGGCGGGCTTGTCAGCCTTCTTCGTCTTCTTGGCCTTGGTGGCGGTCTCGACGGGCGCGGGGGTGGCACGGATGCCGAGCTCGCGCTCACGGAGGACCGTGTAGATGCGTGCGATGTCGCGCTTGACGGCGCGGAGACGACCGTGGCTCTCCAGCTGGCCGGTGGCCGACTGGAAGCGGAGGTTGAAGAGTTCCTCCTTGGCCTTCTTCAGCTCGTCAGCGAGACGCTCGTTCTCGAAGGTGTCGAGCTCCGTCGGACGGAGCTCCTTGGAACCGATCGCCATTATGCGTCGCCCTCCTCGCGCTTGATGATGCGTGCCTTGAGGGGCAGCTTGTGGATTGCACGGGTCAGCGCCTCACGGGCGATGTCCTCGCTGACGCCGGAGAGCTCGAAGAGCACACGACCCGGCTTGACGTTGGCGACCCACCACTCGGGCGAGCCCTTACCGGAACCCATGCGGGTCTCAGCCGGCTTCTTGGTGAGCGGGCGGTCCGGGTAGATGTTGATCCAGACCTTGCCGCCACGCTTGATGTGACGCGTCATCGCGATACGAGCGGACTCGATCTGACGGTTGGTCACGTAGGCGGGCGTGAGCGCCTGGATGCCGAAGTCGCCGAACGACACCTTGGTGCCGCCCGTCGCCTGGCCCGAACGCTTCGGGTGGTGCTGCTTGCGGTGCTTGACTCGACGGGGGATAAGCATGGTTACGCCTCAACTCCTGCGCCGGCCGGCGCGTCCTGCGGAGCCTGCTGCTGACGGCCGCCGCGGTCGCCGCCACGGCGGTCCCCACGGTCGCCGCGCTCGCCACGCGGGCCGCCACGACGCTCGGGGCGCGACGAACGCTGGTTCGCCTGCTCGCGAGCGAGCTCCTTGTTCGTGATGTCGCCCTTGTAGATCCAGACCTTCACGCCGATGCGGCCGAACGTGGTCCGGGCCTCGTAGAAGCCGTAGTCGATGTTCGCGCGGAGCGTGTGCAGGGGCACGCGGCCCTCGCGGTAGAACTCCGAGCGGGACATCTCGGCGCCGCCGAGACGGCCCGACACCTGGATGCGGACACCCTTGGCGCCGGCACGCTGTGCACCCTGCAGGCCCTTGCGCATGGCGCGACGGAACGCGACACGAGCGGAGAGCTGCTCGGCGATGCCCTGCGCGACGAGCTGGGCCTCGGTCTCGGGGTTCTTGACCTCGAGGATGTTGAGCTGGATCTGCTTCTTGGTGAGCTTCTCGAGCTCGCCACGGACGCGCTCCGCCTCGGCGCCACGGCGACCGATGACGATGCCCGGACGCGCGGTGTGGATGTCCACGCGGACGCGGTCACGGGTGCGCTCGAGCTCGATGCGGGCGACACCGGCGCGGTCGAGGGTCTTCTTCAGGTACTCGCGCACCTTGATGTCCTCGGCCACGTAGTCGGCGTAGCGCTGACCGGCCTTCGTGCTGTCGGTGAACCAGTGCGAGACGTGGTCCGTCGTGATCCCGAGACGGAAGCCGTACGGGTTGACCTTCTGGCCCATTACTTGCTCGCCTTCTTGCTCGTCGCGGCAGCCTCGGCCTCGTCCGGCGTCGCGAGGACGACCGTGATGTGGCTGGTGCGCTTGTTGATGCGGAAGGCGCGGCCCTGGGCACGCGGCTGGAACCGCTTCAGGGTCGTGCCCTCGTCGACGAAGACGCGGCTCACGTAGAGGTCGCGCTCGTCGAGGAAGCTGTTCGTCGAGTCCGCCTTGACACGTGCGTTCGCGATCGCCGAGGCGACCAGCTTGTACACGGGCTCCGAAGCGCCCTGGGGGGCGAACTTCAGGATGGCGAGGGCCTCGTGGGCCTGCTTGCCGCGGATCAGCTCGATGACGCGACGGGCCTTCTGAGGCGTGACGCGGATGTGTCGCACGCGTGCGATCGACTCCACCATTTCGTTCCTCCTCTGCGTCGCCGCGTTAGCGGCGACGGCCCTTCTTGTCGTCCTTCACGTGACCACGGAAGGTGCGGGTCGGCGCGAACTCGCCGAGCTTGTGACCGACCATCGACTCGGTGACGAACACCGGGATGTGCTTGCGGCCGTCGTGCACGGCGATCGTGTGTCCGAGCATGTTCGGGACGATCATCGAGCGACGCGACCAGGTACGGATCACGTTCTTGGTGTTGGCCTCGTTCTGCGTGACGACCTTGCGGAGCAGGTGCTCGTCGACGAAGGGGCCCTTCTTCAGACTGCGTGGCATCTTCTGAACTCCTACTTGCGCTTCTTGCCGGCGTTACGGCGACGGACGATGAGCTTGTCGCTCGGCTTGTTCGGCTTGCGCGTACGACCCTCGGCCTGGCCCCAGGGGCTGACCGGGTGACGACCACCGGACGTCTTGCCCTCACCACCACCGTGCGGGTGGTCGACCGGGTTCATCGCGACACCACGCACGGTCGGGCGGACGCCCTTCCAGCGCATGCGGCCGGCCTTGCCCCAGTTGATGTTGGACTGCTCGGCGTTGCCGACCTCGCCGATCGTGGCGCGGCAGCGGGCGTCGACGTTGCGGACCTCGCCCGACGGCAGGCGGAGCTGCGCGTAGGGGCCGTCCTTGGCGACGAGACGGACCGAGGCACCGGCCGAACGCGCCATCTTCGCGCCGCCACCGGGGCGGAGCTCGATCGCGTGGATGACCGTACCCACGGGGATGTTGCGCAGCGGCAGGTTGTTGCCGGGCTTGATGTCGGCGCCGGGGCCCTGCTCGATGACGTCGCCCTGCTTGAGCTTGTTCGGCGCGATGATGTAGCGCTTCGTGCCGTCGACGTAGTGCAGGAGCGCGATGCGCGCGGTGCGGTTCGGGTCGTACTCGATGTGTGCGACCTTGGCGTCCACGCCGTCCTTGTCGTGACGACGGAAGTCGATCACGCGGTACTGGCGCTTGTGGCCACCACCGATGTGGCGGGTGGTGATGCGGCCCGAGCTGTTGCGGCCACCGGTCTTCGGCAGCGGACGAAGCAGCGACTTCTCCGGCGTCGAACGGGTGATCTCAGCGAAGTCGGCGACCGACGAGCCGCGACGACCGGGGGTCGTCGGCTTGTAGTTACGAATAGCCATGATTTATCCCTCTGGTCCTCAGCCGACAGCCGTGAAGATGTCGATCGAACCGGACTTGAGCGTCACGATGGCGCGCTTGGTGTCCTTGCGCTTGCCCAGGCCGAACTTCGTGCGACGAGTCTTGCCCGGACGGTTCAGCGTGTTGATGCTCGCGACCTTGACGTCGAAGATCTTCTCGATGGCGAGCTTGATCTCGGTCTTGTTCGAGCGGGGGTCCACGATGAACGTGTACTTGCCCTGGTCGATCAGGCCGTAGCTCTTCTCCGAGACGACCGGCGAGATGATGATGTCGCGCGGGTCCTTGTTGAAGCCGCTCATGCGGAGATCTCCTTCGCGGTCTTCGACGCGATGAAGGCGTCGAGTGCGCTCTTGCTGAAGACGAGGGCATCCGACTTGAGCACGTCGTAGGCGTTGAGCTGGCCGTACGAGAGTGCGTGGACACCCGGCAGGTTGCGGATCGACTTGAGCGTGAGCTCGTCGTCCGACTCGAGCACGACGAGCACGTTCTTGACGGGCGCGACCTTCTCGATGAGCGTGCGAGCGGTCTTGGTCGACGGCACCTCGGCCGCGACGAAGGACTCGACAGCGGAGATGCGGCCACCGCGGGCGCGGTCCGAGAGCGAGCCGAGCAGGGCTGCGGCGATCATCTTCTTCGGGGTGCGCTGCGAGTAGTCGCGCGGGGTCGGTCCGTGGACGACGCCACCGCCGGTGTGCTCCGGAGCGCGGACCGAACCCTGACGGGAGCGGCCGGTGCCCTTCTGCTTGAACGGCTTGCGACCAGCACCGCGGACCTCGCCGCGGTTCTTGGTCTTGTGGGTGCCCTGACGCGCGGCGGCGAGCTGCGCGGTGACGACCTGGTGGATCAGCGGGACGTTGGTCTCGACGTCGAAGAGCGCGGCGGGCAGCTCGATGCTGCCGGCGACGGCTCCGGTCGCGTCGAGGACGTCGATCGTGGTTGCGGTCTCGGTGGCCATGATCACTTACCCTTCACGGCGGTGCGGACGAAGACGGAGCGACCGCGCGCACCGGGGACGGCGCCCTTGACGAGCAGCAGACCCTTCTCGGCGTCGACGGCGTGCACCGTGAGGTTGAGGACGGTCACGCGCTCGCCACCCATGCGGCCGGCCATGCGCATGCCCTTGAAGACACGCGACGGGGTCGACGAAGCACCGATCGAACCGGGCTTGCGGTGGTTGCGGTGGGCACCGTGCGAAGCGGACACACCGGCGAAGCCGTGGCGCTTCATGACACCGGCGAAGCCCTTGCCCTTCGACGTCCCGACGACGTCGACCTTCTGGCCGGCCTCGAAGGTGTCGACGGTGAGCTCCTGGCCGAGCGTGTACTCGGCGGAGTCGTTGGTGCGGATCTCGGTGAGGGTGCGACGCGGGGTCACACCGGCAGCCTCGAAGTGGCCGGCGGCCGGCTTGTTCACCTTGCGCGGGTCGATGGCACCGGCGGCGATCTGGATCGCCTCGTAGCCGTCGCGCTCGACGTTGCGGATCTGGGTGACCACGTTCGGGCCGACCTCGATCACGGTGACGGGGATGAACTTGTTGTTCTCGTCCCACACCTGGGTCATCCCGAGCTTCTTGCCGAGGAGGCCCTTGACGGTCTTGGTTGAGTTCGCCATTGGTCGGTCCCCCTTACAGCTTGATCTCGATGTTGACGTCAGCCGGGAGGTCGAGTCGCATGAGCGAGTCGACGGCCTTCGGCGTCGGGTCGACGATGTCGATGACCCGCTTGTGCGTGCGCTTCTCGAAGTGCTCGCGCGAGTCCTTGTACTTGTGGGGAGAACGGATCACGGTGACCACGTTCTTCTCGGTGGGGAGCGGCACCGGGCCGACCACGGTCGCACCGGCACGGGTCACCGTGTCGACGATCTTCCGGGCCGACGTGTCGATGACCTCGTGGTCGTACGACTTGAGCCGGATGCGGATCTTCTGTCCCGCCATGTGTCTCTCTGTCCTCTCTGCGCCGCGCACCCTCGGGCCGCCTGACGCCGCCGTCACCGTGCATTCCTGCAGGGCTTGGCTGTTTTCCTGAACCAACCGGCCGCATCCTCGGGGGATGACCGCTGTTCTCCTGTCAACCGCGCAGGGCGACCGTGGCCGTCCAGCGTGGGCATGTCGCTTCCCCCACACCTGGACACAGCAGTGGCCAGGCGCTCACGAGGGACTCGATCGTGTTCTGCTGCCTGCGGCCCAACCCAGCTCCGCTGGACGGAGGGGTTGTGCACTGCCAGAGCAGTGATCCTGCGCGCGCGAACGCCCGCGGAATTCGGAACCGGACAAGTCTCGCACAGCACGTCCGTGCGTGCAACCCGGGCGTGTCGTCGGATTCCGTGGGGCGCGGAGCGGCTCGCTCCCCCGGAACGGCGGGGTTCCGGTCGGCCTGGAGGCACGGCGCACCCCGGGCGCGTCGGGCGCGTTCCCGAGGTGCTCGGTGTGCTCGCGGCGGCGCCTCCGGTGGCCGGGATCGGTCACGCCGGCGCTGCTCCGGCGGGCGCCGGTGCGGCCCCGTCGCTCCGCGAGCCGGCAGGACACGCCGCGCGGTGCGCGCCGAGCGGGCGGGATCGGTCGGGTCGAGGTGCCGAGCGTGACGGAAACGGCCCGCTCGGCACGGCGCAGTGGAGGACCGGGCAGCCCGGCGAACCCTGAGGAACGGATCGTGGGGGGGGGGGGGGGGGGGGGGGGGGGGGGGGGGGGGGGGGGGGGGGGGGGGGGGGGGGGGGGGGGGGGGGGGG